>JAUIFP010000010.1 GCA_030430365.1 Alphaproteobacteria bacterium
ACCAGGCGGCCCTTGCCGGTCAGTTCGCAAATGCGCGACATGGTTCTCTCTCGTTCGAAATTGGATTCGGGATGTCCCGGAAAGCGGCGCGCATAGCTGCGAAGCGGCGAATGGTCAAGCAAAGCCGGGCGACGGCGGTGTCGTAGTCTGAATCCTGACTGCTTCAGTCAGGCTGGCGTTTCAGCGTCTGGTGCATATAGTCGTTACGCAACGATGCTTGGAAATTCCTCTATCTGAGCGCAAGGAGCTAAGCATGGACCGTAGCGAGATCAGCAAGCATCATGGCGAATGGTGCAAGGCAGCGCTGGAAGGCGATTTGCCCGCCCAAAAAGCGGTTGCCGCAAAGATTGGCGAAAAGCTCACGGCTGCAGTGAAAGGCCTTGATGCGGCAGCCAGGGCTAGCGCCCGAAACGATAACGCCTAGCCGCAAAAAGCAGAGATTGGCTGCCTTGTCGCTGCCGGGCTAAGTTGCGAGGCATTGCCCGGCAGGCTAGCGCGTCAATATGACGAGATGGCCCCTTCCCGGCCCGATGGCCCGCGCTTTGGCGCTTGCGCGCGAGGCGGCGCAGAACGGCGAAGTGCCGGTCGGTGCCGTCATCGTCCACGAGGGCAGCATCGTTGCGGAAGCGCATAATGCGCCGCGTGCCATGCAGGACCCCACTGCGCATGCAGAGCTGCTCGCGATTCGCCGCGCCAGTGAAGCCTTGGGCCAGGACCGGCTGGAGAGATGCGAAATGTGGGTCACGCTGGAGCCCTGCGCCATGTGTGCAGGCGCGATCGTCCATGCCCGCATTGGCCGCCTTTATTATGCGGCGCCCGACCCCAAGGGCGGAGCGGTCGAACATGGTGCGCGCATATTCGAACAGAAACAGTGCCTGCACCGGCCGGAAGTCTATTCGGGCATGGGGGAAGACGAAGCCGCAAGTTTGCTGAAAGAGTTCTTCCGGTCCCGGCGGTAGGGCAAGCGGAGCGCGAGGCTCACAAGCCGCGCCAGATTTTCGCCTTCACCGAATCGCGCGGCCCGAACTGGCCCGGCGTGCAGCGTGTAGGCATGAATTTCTTGCCGTAACAAAGCCGCACTTCTTCCAGCCAACCGCGCCGGTTGAGCCGAATCCCGACCATGGAAGGTTCGAGCACGGGGAATGCCCGGGCAAACTCTTTCCGGATCATTCCGGCATTGAGCCCTTCGCGGCGGGAAAGCAGGTCGAAATCGGGAAAGCGCAGGGAATTCCAGAGAATGCTGCCGACTTCGAAATAGGTCTCAGGCTTGCGGACCATGCAGGCGCCATGTTTGGCCCATTCATGGGCCAGCAGCCTGGCGGAAGGCGTCATGCATAAATGTTGGCGCAGTTGCTGCGGCGTGGGCTTGCGCGGCGTGGGGCACCATTGCGGCCAGCGCCCATTGCCGCCTTCGGGCCAGAGCCCGTGCAGCACCAGGCCGAAGCGCCCGTTCTTGCCGGAACATTGCATCCGGTCGGAAGCGCTGGATTTGCGCGTCCGGCAATATTCGGGCGACCAGCTGAGCGCGAGCGTATAGCCGGTGATGGGCATTTGCCGGACGGGCCCGTCCCGCGCGATTCCGGGCACTGCGATCGGACCTTTAGGAATTTGGCATTGATAGGCCTGCGCCTGGGCTTCGCCGGCAGCAGCCGAGGCGGCCAGCACGGGCAGGACGGCAAGAGCGAGCCTCCTGGCGGCCTGGAGCATCACAGCGGGGCGGAATCCAGCCCGATATCGGCGGCGGGTGCGCTCTGGGTCAGGCGCCCGACGGACACGTAATCGACACCGCTGGCCGCAATCGCTCCGATTGTTTCCAGAGTGACGCCTCCCGACGCTTCCGAGGGAACGCGTCCTGCAATCAGCGCAACGGCTTCGCGCAGTGTCGGAGGATCCATATTGTCAAGCAGCAAGTGGCTGGCCCCGGCCTTGATCGCCGGTTCGATCTGATCGATGCGGTCGACTTCGCAAATGATGTTCTTCACGCCGGCATTGCGCGCGCGGTGCACCGCTTCGCCGACACTTCCGGCGACCAGGACATGGTTGTCCTTGATCATCGCCCCATCCCACAGACCCATGCGGTGATTTTGCGCGCCGCCCATGCGGGTCGCATATTTTTCCAGATGACGCAGGCCGGGGATGGTCTTGCGGGTATCGAGCAATTTCGCATCGGTCTCGCCCATGGCGTTGACGTATTCGCGCGTCATGGTCGCGATGCCAGAAAGGTGCTGCACTGTGTTGAGGGCGCTGCGCTCTGCCGTCAGCATGGCGCGGGCATTGCCCGAAAGCCGCATCAAATCGGTTCCGGCGGACACATGCTGCCCTTCATCGGCAAGGATATCGATCTCCATGCCGATATCGAGCGCCCGGAAAAAGGCAGCGGCAATCGGCAGTCCGGCCACGACGATCGAATCGCGGCTGTCCATCACGCTGTTGAAGCGCGCGCCTGAGGGGATCACGCTTTCCGCCGTTACATCGCGTCCGCCGCCGGGCATGCCGACGCCCAGATCCTCGTAGAGCGTTTCACGGACAAAGGCATTCAGATCGAAGCCGGGAATGGAGAACTCGCGCATGGCGCGCGTTTGGCTGTTTTTCGATCCGGCCTCAAGCCAGCGGCGCTCCGGCCGCGAAATATCAGTGCACGAAACGCGCCACGACGTCGCGATAGGAACGGCTGACCTTCACCTGCGCACTGCTTTCCAGGACCAGGAAGCATTCGCCATTGGTGTGCGGCTTGACCTGCCGGACCTTGTCGAGATTGACGATGGTGGAGCGATGCACGCGCTGGAAGATGCGCGGGTCGAGCCGCCGTTCAAGATCCTTCATCGTTTCGCGCAGGATCAGCGAATTGTCGCCGGTATAGATGCACATGTAATCGCCGGCCGCCTCGATATGTTCGATCGAATCGACATCGACACGGAAGATCTGCCCGCGATCCTTGACGTTGATCAGCTTTTCGTAGCGGGCCGATGCATCGTCTTCTTCGCCAAGCCCTTCGACGGCATCGGGCGCGACTTCGGCCAGCACGCCTTTGAGTTTTTCGGCTTCTTCGGCGGAGCGCTTCTCCGCAATACGGGTCCTCACCCGCTCCAGCGTGTCGGCCAGCCTGTCCTCGTCCACCGGTTTCATCAGGTAGTTGACGGCATTGGCCTCGAACGCCCGGATCGCATGTTCCTGATAGGCCGTGACGAAGACGAACAAAGGCGGTTCGATCTCCATCACGCCCTTCACGACGGAAAACCCGTCGAAGCCGGGCATCTGGATGTCGAGGAAGACCAGGTCCGGTTTTTCCGTCTTGATCTTGCGGATCGCTTCGCGGCCATTTGCGCAAGTGTCGATCACTTCGACATCGGGAAAGTTTTCCAGCCGGAGCTGAAGGCCCTGAATGGCCAGTTTCTCATCGTCTACGATGATAGTGCGGATCGTCATCTACCAAGTCCCAGTTCAGGTTGCATGGGTTGTACAGTAACGGTTGGATTGGCAGTTCGTTTCGGAACGGCTTGCGCCTCCTCTTCGTCGCCAGTTTCAAAGGGTATTTCGATCACCACGGTGAAACCACCCTGGGGCGGTGTGCGGATCTCGAAAATGTGGTCTTCTCCATAAGCCTGGGCAAGCCTGTCGCGAATATTGGCAAGGCCCACGCCGGTGGACGAAACGGAGCCGGCCCCGCCTGCTATTGCACTGGGCAGACTTGGTGCGCGCTGGCTGTTTTGCAATCCTGGGCCCGTATCGGACACGGTGATGCGAAGCCTTTGCCCGACAAGCCGCGCGGCAATCATGATCTTCGCGCCTTCTTCCTGCGGGGAAACGGCGTATTTGATCGCGTTTTCGACCAGCGGCTGAAGCAGAAGCGAGGGCAGGCAGGCATTGGCGGCCGCATGTTCGATGTTGAATTCGGTGCGCAGACGTTCTTCGAAACGCATCCGCTCGATATCCAGATAGAGTTTCAGCGTCGCAACTTCCTGCTGCACCGTCACCTTGCCGCTGGATTCGTTGATCAGCGTATGGCGCAGGAACGATGAAAGCCGGGTCAGCATCGCATTGGCCGCCTCCGTCTGTTTCAGCAGGACCAGCGTGGAAATCGAATTCAACGTATTGAACAGGAAATGCGGATTGAGCTGATAACGCAGCATCGCCAGCTGGGCACCGGTTGCCTGTGCCTGAAGCCTTTCGAGCCGGTCTGCCTGCTCTTCCACCTGGAGGAAGAAATTGATCGCGTAATAGAGGGCCGACCACGCGCCGAGCAGCGTCATGTCGATATAGAACACGCCCAGGAACAGCTGCGCGAAGCCGGACTGGCTTTCGGGCCGGTAGAGCGAGATCACCCAGGCATCGATGAAGGCATAGAAGCTCACCGCGATGGGCAGCACCAGCGCAGTCGTTCCCCACGTTACGAAGGCCTTCCGGTTGATCAGAAAGCGATAGATGACCGAGAGAATGAGGCTGATCGAAAAGCCGGCAATCGTGGTGATAACAATGACGACGAAGAAATCGATCGGCTGCGCATTGGCGACCGCAGTCATCGCGCGCAGCAGCATGGCGCCGCCCCAGCCGGCGAATTGCAGGTTCCAGAAGGCCCTGCTCTTGTTCTCGAAGAACGGTGTAGGTCGAAAAGGCAGTACCGCCATGATGGCGAGTTCTAGCCGATTTTCATTACGGGGTCAGCGCGTTTTGCCATCCGCGGCTGCATTTCGCGGGTCGAGCGGGGCAAATCAGCTCTCTTTGGCCTGCGAAATCGCTTCCTGAAGGGTATTCTGGCCGACCGCGCCCGACATGGCCTGATCGCCGATCACCCATGACGGCGTCCCGCTGAACCCTACGGCGCGGGCCAATTGCCGGTTGGTATCCAGCTCCATGTCGTATTTGCCGGATTCCATATCGGACCGCGCCTTGGCCACATCCATTCCCGCCTCTTGCGCGGCAGCATCGATGGTTTCGTCCGAAAGGCGGTCCTTCGCGAACATCGCCTTGTGGAATGCGGGGAATTTGCCCTGATCCGCCGCGGCCAGCGCCATCTGCGCGGCGACTTCGCTTTCGGCCGAGAGCACCGGATCGTGCCTCAAGACGACCTTCAATTCCTCATTTTTGGCGATCAGCGCCTCGATGTCCGAAACGCTGGTCTTGCAATAGGGGCAGGCATAGTCGCTGAACTCCACCAGGACGACCGATCCCTGCGGATTGCCCAGCACCGCTCCGGGATAGGCCATTTCAAGCGGCTGGCGCAGCGGTTCGATACGCTGGGCCATCTCCCGGTCCTGAAGGCGCTGGATCGCCTGAGGCAGGATCTCGGGGTGCTCCATGATATAGCCATGCACGATCTCTTCGGTTGCGCCTTTGCCCAGGCCGGAAGCTTGCCAGGCCCAGCCGCCCGCAAAGCCCAGAATGGCGGCAAGCAGCGCAATTGCGGCAATTGGGGCGAGGCGGCGCGAACCGGAAGTGTCGTTCATTAAGGCAGAGCCCTACTTGCGACTGTTCATGCGTTCAAGCTCGGCTCTTGCCTGCAGGGAAATATCCTGTGCCCGGATCCAGTCGGCCGAACCGGCCGGCAGGGCGCGCTCGGCCGCTTCTGCACTACGCAGCGCCTCTGCCGTGCGGCCGGTCATGATCTGCTGCTCGGCACTGGCCAGGCGCGCGCGTGGCATGTCGCCGCGGGCGGCATAGACCATTCCGAGCTGGTACCAGGCAAAAGGGTTCCTCCGGTCGCGCGAAACGGCCGCTTTCAGTACGGTTTCGGCTTCGGGGAAATTGCTCTTGTCTTCGGTCGCGATCAAAGCGTGGCCGAAAGTGGAAGCGATCAGCGGGTTGTTGCCCGTCATTTGCGTAGCGTGGCGAAGCGGCTCGATCGCTTCGCGCGGCTTGCCGGATTCAAGCAGGATCTGCCCCTGCAGCTCCAGGAAATAGGGATCGTTCGGATCCATCGCGACCAGGGCTCTGGTCTCGTCCAGCGCTTTTTCGACCTGTGCGTCCTTGTGATAGGCATAGGCGCGGGCATAGCGAGCGGGAATGCCGGTCATGCTTGGGGGATAGTCCCTGAGCGTTTCCTGCGGAGTGGCGATATAGCCATAAAGTTTCGCCTTGGCCCGTTCGAAACGTTCCTGGATGACCGGATCGCCGGGCTTGTCCCATGCGGCATCCTGCTGGAGCGTGCCGCGCAGATTGGCAATGCGGTCACCGGTCAGCGGGTGCGTGCGGGAAAAGGCCGCATCGTCATCCTGGCTATAGCCATAGCGGAACTCCAGGTTCTGCAGCTTCTTGAAGAATTCGATCGAGCCCTTGCCGGAAATGCCGGCGTCCGAGAGATATTGCGCGCCGGCGGCATCTGCCGCGGATTCCTGGACCCTGGTGAACGCCAGGAATTTGCCCAGGGCGGCCTGCTGGCCTGCCATAAGCACACCCATCCCCGCCTCGCCTGCGCCCGCGGCCACTGCCACTGCGCCAAGCAACAGGGAAAGGATGGAAATGTTCGTGGCCGTGCTCATCCCTTCCGATGTGCGGATTACATGGCCGCCGGTGATATGGCCCAGCTCGTGCGCCATCACACCTTGCACTTCCAGCGCAGAGTCTGCGGCATTGATCAGGCCGCTATGGATGAAGATCCGCTGTCCGCCGGCAACGAATGCGTTGATCGAATTGTCCTGGACCAGCACGATTTCCACGCTGCCGCGGCCAAGCCCCGCTGCTTCGGCAAGCGGGTCGACCATATCCTGCAACAGCGCCTCGGTTTCCGCGTCGCGCAGGATGGACTGCGCGGCCGCAGGCACGATTGCCAGCTGGATGGCGGCGCAGATGGCGGCCAGGCGGGCCAAAATACGGGCAGCTTTATGCATTGCCTTACCTGCTAGGGGTTTCCCGGCTGAACTGGGGCTGAAGCACTCTCCGGTCCCTCAATAGGGGAAGCGGACCAGATGGTCCACATCCCGCCGGAGCCCAGCGCAGAGAAGGCAGCATAGCGTCGGCAGGGCCGCACGGGCGCCAGTCAAACCGGCGCCGGGCCAATCGATCAGCCGAGCAGCTTTTTCGCGGCGCGGTCCAGCAGCGCGTTATCTTCGGGAATTTCGCCCAGAACCACCGCTTCGCCGGAAGGCAGGCGGCGGATCATGACCAGGCTGAATTCGGCGCCTTCGTCCGGAATGGTATCGAATGCCACCGGCTCAAGCTTGCGCAGGCCTTCGGCAATCCGCGCATGCTTGCTGGCATCTGCGGCAGGCTTGCCCGATTCTTCGCGCCGCAATGCGCGTTCGGCCTTGACCACGCCTTTCAGTCCGCCATCGGCGCCGCGAAGGAAGTCCCCCAGCGCGCCGCGTTCCAGCTCCATGCGATGCGCGTGGCTCAGTGCGGCGGCATATTCGGTCAGACGCGTCTTGTCGTATTCCGATCCGAAGACCAGCTTCACGATCGGCGTCATGGGTGCCCGTTCCTGTGCCTTCAGCCCGGATGCATCCAGGAGCTCGGCAAATTCTTCAGGCTCTTCGGCCGCCGCGAGGGAGAAATCGTAGGCGCGGCTGATTGCATCATACAGCGCACTACGGGAGCGTTCTTCGCTCCGGCAGGCGATATCGGCAAAGTCGCGTGCCACGGCGAGCAAATCGCCAAGGCCCAATTCCAGATCGGAGTCGAAGGCAGCGCCAGCTTCCGGATCGGCATCTTCATCATAGCCGAAATGCGGTTTGGGGATCGTGCCCTCTTCTTCTTCCAAGGCGTCTTCGTCTGACGCTTCTTCGAATGCGGAAAGGTCGATGATGCCGTCACTGGCGGAGGTTGCGGTCGCAAAGTTGGGCGCTTCGGTCCCCGGGCTGTCGGTTCCTGGGCCGTCGGCCCAATCCACCATCTGTTCGTCACCCAGGCGCCGGGGCGGCGGCGCGGGCACGGCTTCCAGCGCCTGATCGACCTGCAGCAGCAGTTCGTCTGTCGTGGCCTGATCGGCCAGCTCTTTCCAGTTGATCACGCCATAGATGAAATCGATCGTTTCATCGTCGCTCGAATAGGGAAGCAGGATGCCGCGATAGAGAATCGTCTTGCCCTGCTGATTCACGAATTCCGCTTCGAAGCCGATCGGCGCCTGATTGGCGATGATCTGCATATAGTGATCGGTGATACGGGAGAGCAGGGAAAGGCTCGGCACGTCGGAAAGGCGCGTGATCTTTTCGTCCGTGCCGCATTCCTGCGCCAGGGCCTCGCCAAGATAGTTGATGCCGGGATTTTCGATTCCGGATGTGAAGTCCAGCAATACGCTGAAAGGTCCGAAATCGGGGAGGTTTTCGGGATCCAGATCGTCGATGGACGGGAACATGCCTTCGCCCAGCTGGCTCGCCCAATGATTATAGGCGCGCACCTGCATGCGGCGTTCGTCTTGACCGACCGCACTGGGCGGTGCGTCGTTGCCGATATCGTCTTCCGCGGTGTCGAGCGCTTCCGGCTCGTCGAATGTTCCGCTGCGATCGGCGAAATTCCCCCTGAGCGTGTCCATGCCGGAAAATCCCCGTTCTTGATCTATCGGGGGCATTTTCGCGCGACATGGTAAACTTAATGTTAAGTCGCGCCAAATGATTCAAAGGCAGGAAGTTGCCTTGAATCAAAAGCTTAATAAGGCGGCTCGTTTGGCGCCGAAAAGTCGTCTTCACCGATTTTCGGCATCGGCGCGATGATCCTGAGAACGAAGAGGGAGACGAGCAGCCAGGCCGCCGAAGTCCACAGCGAAACGCTCAGACCCTGATAGTCGGAAATCGTGCCCCAGATCCAGCTGCCCAGGGCGATTCCGCCGAAGACCAGGGCCTGGAAAATCGACAGGCCGCGGCCCAATATTTCATCGGGCAGACGCATCTGGATCGCCACGTTCAGGCTGGTCATGGTCGCAACCTGGCCTGCGCCGGCCAGCGCGGCGGTGAACAGAGCAATGCCCAGCGATGGCGCGATCGAAAGGCCGATCACGGCCATGGCCGTGGCGATCATGCCCACGGTCACAATGGTTTCCGGGCCGAAGCGCAAGCGCACCTTGGAGATCCACACGGCCGTAATGATAGAACCGATGCCGAATGCGCCCATCAGCAGGCCGAAACGCACTTCATTGCCGCGCAATTGTTCGCGGGCGACCACAGGGATCAGGGCCTGGAAGGCGCAGCTGCCCAGGCCGAAGGCAAAGCCGCGGGCCAGCACGCGGCGCAGCGCGCTATTCTGGACGCTGTATCGCAGCGCTTCGGTGATCGAGGGGATCAGCCGGCTGCGCTTGTCCCTGCGCGGAACCTTGGGCCGCCAGCGCAGCAGCGCCACGACCATGATCGAATAGCACAGAGCGTTGATCGTGAAGACGAAGGCGGGCCCCTGGATGGACAGCAGGATGCCGCCGAGTGCGGGGCCCATGGTCCGCGCCAGGTTGAAGGATATGGCGTTGAGCGAGATGGCTTGCGGCACATCGCCGCGCGGAACCATCATGCGGACGGAAGCCTGCCACGCCGGGGCATTGAGCGCGAAACCGGTGCCGAGCATCGCGGTGATCAGCAGCAGCGTCCACGGCCGGACCAGATCGAGCCAGGCAAGCGTGGCCAGAAGCACGGCCATGGCAACCATCAGAAGATGGGCAGACAGCATCACTTTGCGCCGGTCGTGATTGTCCGCGATGACGCCGAAGCCGATCCCGAAGATCAGCATGGGCATGGTCACTGCCGCCTGCACCAGGGCGACCAGCTTGTGCGAATCCGTCAGCTCCGTCATCAGCCAGGCCGATGCGATCATCTGAATCAGCGCGCCGAAGGAAGATCCGACGCTGGCCAGCCAGATCCAGCGGAATGCGCGCCAGCGGAACGGCGCGAGAGCCGAATCCGGGGATATGGCCGCCAATGGGCGCCCGAAATTTTCGGCTTGCTGATTACTCACTTTGTTCGATTAACTCGGTAAATAATTCGGCGCCAGCGGAATTGGCGCCTAGAACATGTAACGCATACGGATCGTCTGCCGGACCGGCTCGTTGCCCACATCGAAAGCGGCGGATTTGAAGCTTGGCGGACCCATGACGACTTTCGCATCGCGCGAGAAGCCATAGCCTTCCTTGGGCATCACCAGCAATTTGCGGTCCATCCGGTCATTTTCGTTCTCGTCATGGATCAGTGAAATGGCGTACCGCCCAGGTGCGACATTCTTGAAGGTGAAGGTCACGCTGGGGCCGGCCTTCGCCGCCACCCGGTAAGTGTGGCCTTCATCGGTGCATTCCGGAAACTTCTTCGCGTTATCCGTCAGGCAAGCACGAACGACGCCGTTATTGTTCCTCAGATCGGTAACCGTGGCTGAAACGACCGTTGTCGCGGGCTTGGCAGCGTCCATGCGCTCGGCACTCGGAGCGGGCATTGCCAGAGGCGCAGGCCCGGCCATTTTGGCGGGGGCATCCACCGCCGCTTCAGTCGCAGCCAGCGGTGCGGGCTGGCCGGCGCCCAGGCCCAGCAGAGCCAGGCTCAGGGCTGCGAGAGGCCTCGATCCGTGCCGCACAGATGGTCCCAGAAGCGGAAATAGAGGCCGTAATTGCATTGATATTGCTCGTGATGGCGTTGGTGGTGGCTGGCCGTGATCAGCCACTGTCCCAACCAGGAATGCGTAATGGCGCGGGGGAACATTTCCCACCCCATGTGATTGGTAACGCCCATCAATGTCATGATTGCTAAGACCAGCGCCAGCATGGCGACATGGATGGGTATCAGGAAGACCAGCGCGGGAATCACGACTGCACCGGTCACCGCCTCGATCGGGTGGAAGCTCATCGCCGCCCAGGCGGTAGGCGGGCGGCTGGCATGATGCACGGCATGGGCAACGCGGAACGGGCCGGGCCGATGCATCCAGCGATGCGTCCAGTAAAACCAGCTGTCATGGGCGAAGAGATAAAGGAACAGCGATAGCGGCAGATACCACAGGGGATAGTCGCTCCAGCCGTTGTAGATCAGGGTCCAGCCATGCTGCTGCCAGCCCCATGCAACGATGCCTGCCGGTATGCCGTAAATCGCCGCAGACGCCAGCGACCAGCCGATTTCGCGGCGGATCTGCGGCCCCAGCCTGTCATACTGGCCGGGGCGAATCCTGGCCGTCGCCAGTGCGAAGGCGCCGCTGCTGGCAAGGTAACGCAGCGCGACGATCACAGTCATGGCGATCGCGGAGATTGCGATGGCAGCGGTGCTGTTCATTGATCGACTCTAGCCCAGGGCAGGGCCGTTGGGAATGGCGCGCCATCTGCAGGCAGCGCCCGCCTATCGGGCACCCCATGCGCTGCAATGCGGGTCTTGCGCAACCAGCTGCCGGCGCAGCGCGGTGCGCGCCAGCCGTTCCACTTCGACCTTGCGGCGGGCCGCGGCCAGCGGGCTGAGCGGGGCGGGCCGCAGAATTTCCGCATCATAGCCGTCAGCCACGATGATTCCGCAGCGCTCGGGCAGAAAATCCGCCGTCTCCAGGCAGGCGCGGTCCAGTTCCGGGGGAAGCCCCCAGAAGAAACGGTCGCAAAATTCCAGATAATCGGTCCATTTGGAATCGCCGAGCAGGTCCGCGCGGCTGACCTTGATCTCGACGATGACGATCTGTCCCTTCGGATCGATCCCCATCAGGTCCGTACGCCTGCCGTTGCGCAGGGGCATTTCGCTGAGACACCAGATGTCGTTGCGGGCGAACAGACGCGAAATTCCGCGCCCTACCGCCTGGGCCTGCCGTTCATTGGGATCGTCCGCCTCCGGAGTGGCCGCTCCGGCCAGCGCTGCTTGAGAATCGCCCATGCCCCTGCTTGGAACAGAGCAAGAACTTAGTCAATGCGCTTGCGGCTATTCGCCGGCTTCGTCCTCGAAGGGGCCGAATGGATCGTCGCCATCCAGCCCAAGATCCATCGTGGCGCGTCCTTGCGCATCGGAAGCATCGCGGTTGTTCTCCTGGCAGACATATTCGCGCATCTCCCAATCGTGCTTGCGGTCGAATGGCTGGCGGACCACGAAGGGCTCGGCCAGCACCTGCGGATCGGTGATAGTCATCTCCACGACAATCCGGTCCGGATTTTCCAGGAATATCCGTTCGCGGATTGTCATTTGGTCGGAGTGGTCGACACCGTCGGCGATCTTCGTCAACGGGCTGAATCCGATCGTATCGACGATCAGCGTGTCGTCTTCCCAATGGCCGACGGAATGGCCGTTGAAATACGGATCCGGATCCTCCGGCAGCGGGCGGCCATCGGTGTAGATGCGTCTGACCTGGCTGTAGGTTTCGGTGATGATCGTGACGCGCCCGGGCGAATAGAGAAACTCGATCGGATAGGGGACCATCATGATCCTCGGCATGCCGGAGGGCAGGCAATTGGCATCGTCCAGCTGCTGGTTCAGCCCTTCCTCCTTGGCGGCGTGATAGGCATCGTAACTTGCCTGCGCCTCGGGCAGCAAAGTGGGTTTGGGCGGTCCGCCCGGGCCAAATGTAACCGACCAATCAGGCGCCCAGACACCGCTCCAGTCGGGCAGCGTTGCCAGCTCCGCATAACTCTCGGCAGGGGCCGTTTGCGTCTCTTCGCTGGCAGCCGGCACCGTACAAAGCAGCGCCAGCACCGCGGCAGCGGCCAGGCGGGGGGTTGGCCTTTTCATCGATCTCTCTCCCGTTTCGTTGCCGTCCGGCGTTCGGCGCCGCCTTTTGCGGAGCCAAGCAGCGGCCTGGTTGGGCATGTTCTGCTTGAAAGTTAATGCAATTAGCAATCTATTTGTTAGATTGGCCGCGATAAGTGATTTTTGGGAGATTTGGATGTTCGGACCCATTCAGCGCCGGGCGATCATCGCCGGTTCTGCGATTTGCGCTGCGGCCGCGCTCAGCCTGGCCGCGCCGCTGGCCGCGCATCATTCCACGGCATTGTTCAAATGGGGTGAGGCCCAGCCGCTCAAGGGCGCGACGGTCACGAAATGGGTTTGGACCAACCCGCACACATTCCTTTATGTCGAGGCAAGCGGGAAGACCTGGGCGTTCGAAGGGATGAGCCCCAATCATCTGGCGCGTCATGGCTGGAGCAAGCGTTCGCTGGCGCCGGGGGACAAGATCGACCTGACCTATTACCCGCTTCGGGACGGGCGCCGGGGCGGGTTCAACGTCACTGTGACCAAGGCCGACGGCAGCAAGCTGCAGCAATTGCCTACGCGCGACGGCAGCAACTGACGGGGGAAGCAAGGCTCTTCCGGATGTGCGCCTAAAACGGCGTCATCGTGAAGCCGATCCAGCGCCCCGCTGCCACCACCAGGATCCATATCGCCAGGGATGCCAGCCCTGCCGCGCGTGCGGCAGAAGGAATGGTTCCATGCATATCCCAGCCCGCCATGCTGCGGGCCGTCAACAGGTGGAACACTGCCATGTTGATCCCGGCGAGCAGCAACAGCACCATCTTTGCCCGGAAGTACCAGTTGCCCCAATACATCTCCGGCTGCGAACTGAACATCAGCACGCCACTGGCGAGCGCGATCAGAAAGCCGGCCCAGGTGAAGGGCAGCAATGTGCGGGAAAGGCGGCTGACGGCATAATCCCGCCCGGCCAGGCCCACCAGGCGCAGGTCGACGATCATGATCGTTCCCACCATTGCGCCGATGCCTATGACATGGATTACCTCCAGCCAGGGAAAGATCGTGGGGCTCTCCGCGATCACGGCGCTCAGGCGCGTCTGCCCCAGCCAGCCTAGAAGGTCTGTTGTCATTGCGCCCGCCCGCTCAGGTATAGCCGATCCAGCGCCCGGCCGCGATGATCGCCAGCCACAGCGCGAAGAGGAGGATCGCCAGCGCCCGGTCAGTCGTGAGCGGAGGCTTGCGCTCCAGGCTGGCCATGCGCCTGGCCAGTACCCAGCTGAGCACGGCGGCCAGCAGCACGAGCGCCATCTTCGTCTGAAATGTCGTGTTGAGCAGGGCCCGCTCCGGCTCGGTCACGATCAGGATCAATCCCGAAAGCAGCAGGATGGCCAATGCTCCTGTCAGCCAGGGCGAAAGCCTGCGGCTCCAGCGCGCCGGCGTCCAATCCGTTCCGGCGGCGCCCGCAAGGCGCAGTGCAATCACCAGGCTGGAGCCGACCACGACAGTAATGGCCAGGATGTGCAGTGTCTGGATGAGGGGGACGAGCCAGGCCGACTGGTTCAGTGCCGCCTCGTTCAACGCCGTGCTGCCCAGCCATTCGCTCAGCCGCTCCACACCCAATTCTCCCGCCGGAGCGACATGTCGTACCGCCACTCTCCAGAGGTGAGGTTAGCGTGCTATCGAACCCACCGCAACATGCTGGCGCGGGCGAAGTTTGCCGGCATCTGCCGATTTGCCTTGGCGGCGAACGGCAAGGTTGCTACGCGGCGGCGCCGGAGCACCCGTAGCTCAGCTGGATAGAGCGCTGCCCTCCGAAGGCTTATGTCCGACGCGAGAGCAGCGATTTTATACCGGATTTGCGCGGGTTTAGGAAGGCTGAAGAAAGGACGGACGGAAAAACTCACCAAAATCTCACCGTGATCGGACAGCCGAATTTGATCATGGATTGACGTTTTTCGGCGCAAATCTTACGGCTTTTACGCCTTACGCACCCATAGCTCAGCTGGATAGAGCGCTGCCCTCCGAAGGCAGAGGCCAGAGGTTCGAATCCTCTTGGGTGCGCCAAAATCTCCAATAAATTCAGTGGCATATGCACCTTGCAATCTTCTGTTTTGCAAGTTGGTCGTCACCGAAACTCACCAGCTTTGGTGTTTCCACCTGCATAAACCCCTAGATTTCCGCCAAAAACGATCCGTTCGTTTCTCACCACATCGAAATCAGTGTGAGGGGAAAGCCTTCCCCTGACCGGTAGCCCATAGGTCTCCCGCTACCCCTTCTGCGGGGACACCCCGCAACGCCCCGCTCGGCCCTCCGCGCCGATGGGTAAATCCGCATTCGCGGATTTGTGTCTTTCCGTAGTTGCGGAGATCGGGACAGGGCATTCGCCGTCCCAATCGCGCCTGTTTGTGACTCTCTCCGTCGATGGGGTGGGGCGACGCTTCCCTTTAGGCCCGCCGCGCCGGGCCGCAACGCGCGGCAAGCCGCGCTTACCTTCTCTGCGTTTCGGTCCTTACGGATGCGCCCCGGCTCTGCCGGTGGGCCTGCCGGTCGCTCCGTCGCCGCCCACCCCATTCCGGGGTGAGTGTGTGTTGAAGGAGAAGTGTGATGAACGCTGTTACCGAAACCACCGCCGCCGAGCCTGTATCGGGCGTCGAGATTCTCGTGCCGCTGAACAAGCTCAAGAAGTCCCCGCGCAATGCGCGCAAGGTGCCGCATGGGACAAGCGCCATTGAGGCGCTGGCCGCATCCATCGCGCATAAGGGGCTGATTCAGAACCTTGTCGTTGAAGCCGAGGTGAAGGACGACGGAACGCCGACCGGCTTCTATTTCGTCACCGCTGGCGAAGGCCGCAGGCAGGCGATGCTGCTGTGCGCCAAGCGGAGGAAGATGAAGAAGCCCGATCCGGTGCGCTGCTGGCTCGATACCGAGAACGATCCGTCCGAGATCAGTCTGGACGAGAATGTCACCCGCACCCCCATGCATCCCGCCGACCAGTTCGAGCGGTTCCGCGAGCTTTCCGAAACCAAGGGCTGGGGCGCGCAGGAAATCGGGGCGCGGTTCGGTGTGTCCGCCCATGTGGTGAAGCAGCGGCTTCGCATTGGTGCAGTGTCTCCCAAGCTGTTGCAGGTGTATCGTGAAGACGGGCTTACGCTGGACCAGTTGATGGCCTTTGCCATTACCGAGGATCATGACCGGCAGGAGCAGGTATTCGAGAGCCTGCATCACAATCGCGAGCCTTGGATCATCCGGCGCGACCTGACAGCGAGCAATGTTCCGGGAACCGACCGGCGAGCGATCTTCGTGGGCGAGGCAGCCTATGAGGAAGCGGGCGGCGCGATCATCCGCGATCTGTTTGCCGATGAAGGTGGCGGCTATTTCGAGGATGCGGGTTTGCTCGACATGCTGGCTATCGAGAAGCTGCGCGAAATTGCCGCCGACGTGCAGGCCGAAGGCTGGAAATGGACTGAGGCGCATATCGACTATCCTCATGCCCACGGCATGCGGCGTTTCTATCCCGAACCCGTTGCCCTGTCCGATGAAGACGAGAAGCGGTTGGAAGCGGCATCGGTTGAATACGACCAGCTTGTCGAGGGTTACGATAGCTATGACGAAATGCCCGAGGACGTGGAGGCGAAGGCCGAGGCGCTGGACGCGGAGATCGATGCGCTTTCCGACAAGCGTCATGCCTATAACGCCAATGTGATCGCGCATGGCGGCGTGTTCGTCGTGCTCAACCATGATGGCACGGTCAGGATCGAGCGCGGTTTCGTTCGTGCCGAGGATGAGGCGCTGTCCGATCCGCAGCCCGAGAGTGAAGCCATCGACCCGGAGGCGGTCGAGGATGAGCAGACCGAGGACGGTGACGAGGAAGTGCAGGAAATCGAGGGTGAGGACGAGGAAGTCGGCAAGCCGATTTCCGATGCCTTGACCCGCGACCTCTCCGCGCACCGGACGCTTGCCCTTCGCGTGGCGCTTGGCGAGCGGCCCGACATGGCGCTGATCGCGCTCACCCACACGCTGACCTCGCAACTGTTCTACAGCTATGCCGAGGCCGGTTGCCTTGAGGTTCGTCCGACCGTGACGCAGCTGGGCAGTCATGCGGACGGGATCGAGGATACGCCGCTGGCGGCCAAGGCAAACGCGGCGCATGAGGCATGGGCCGAACGGATGCCGCGTGACGTGGCGGACCTGTGGGTTTTCATCGTCGCTCTCGACGACGAGGACCGGATTGCACTGCTGGCGCATTGTGTGTCCTGCACCGTCAATGCGCTGCGTTTGCCATGGGACCGCAAGCCCCGCTCGCTGCAAACCGCGGACAGGCTGGCAAGCGCGCTGACGCTCGACATGGCGGAGGACTGGACGCCCACCGGGGACAGCTATCTTGGCCGTGTCACCAAGGCGCATATTGTCGAGGCGGTGACCGAAGGCGTGTCGGAGGATGCCGCGCGCCGGATCGCCGGCATGAAGAAGCAGGACATGGCGCAGGCTGCAGAGCAGCTTCTGGCCGGGACCGGATGGTTGCCTGCGATCCTGAGGACGCCGGAGGCGGAAGTTGAACAGCCGTCCGACGCGGAGGCTTCCGATGCGCACGTCGAGGACAGCGAAGACTGCTACGCCGTTGCCGCCGAATAGCGGCATGAGCCGGGGCCGCGCGAGCGGTCCCGGCTTTCATTCGTCACCTGCTGAAAAAATGCGGCCGCGCCCGATGGGGCGCGGCCGTCTTGTTATGCGTAGGATCGACGCGGCTAAGAATTGACCCGGTTTACCGGCTTAAATAGAACGGGGACCAAGTAGGATAATGGCCGCCCCAACGAGACAGATGGAGGCACCGGTAATATCCCATCGATCGGGGCGCAGCCCTTCAATCGCCCATAGCCAGCCCAGAGAGGCAGCAATATAGACGCCGCCATAGGCAGCATAGGTTCGTCCCGCCGCATCGCTGTCGACCAACGTCAGCAGCCACGCGAACAAGGCGAGCGAGATCATGCCGGGAAGAAGCCAAAAAGGTGACTTGCCGAGGCGCAGCCAAGCCCAGAAGGAGAAGCAACCTGCGATCTCGGCCAAGGCTGCGCCGAGATAGGCGAACGGTGTGAGGCTCACAGGGTCTCTCCTGAAGTGGCAGGCGGTGCGAGCGCCTCGATAATCCGGCAATCCCCGACCGTGCCGCCCTCGCAGGAGTCGAGCAATGCGGACAGCTCGCTTCGAAGCGCAGTCAGATCGGCGATCTTGCGCTCAACCTCGGCAAGGTGGTCGCGGGCCAAGGCATCGACCATGGCGCAGTCGCGTGTCCGATCATCCGACAGTGACAGTAGCGCCCGCACCCGATCTAGCGGAAAGCCGAGATCGCGTGCCCGGCGAATGAATGAGAGCCGGCCCAGTTCTGCTTCCCCATAGGAGCGGTAATTGCCCGAAGTTCGTTCGGGCTTCGCGAGCAATCCTATCCGCTCATAATAGCGGATCGTCTCGACCTTGGTCCCCGTCGCCTTGCCCAGTTCGCCGATCGTGAACGCCATGCCCTTGACCCTGTAGTTGCT
The DNA here is from genome assembly GCA_030430365.1 of Alphaproteobacteria bacterium. Classification (GTDB taxonomy): domain Bacteria; phylum Pseudomonadota; class Alphaproteobacteria; order Sphingomonadales; family Sphingomonadaceae; genus Andeanibacterium. The sequence continues at coordinate 18,077 of JAUIFP010000010.1, forward strand.
ACAGGGTGCATATAGGCGGTCGCATCGCAATAATCGAGGTGACTGATATGGCAGGCGGATGTTGCGGCGGTTGCGAAACGACCGCACCGACCACGGACAAGGCATGGCGGCGAGTGCTGTGGATCGTGCTGGCCATCAATGCCGGCATGTTCGGCGTCGAGATGATGGGCGGGGTCGCCGCGCATTCGGCCTCGCTCAAGGCCGACGCGCTCGATTTCCTGGGTGATACCGCCAACTATGCGATCAGTCTGGGCGTTGCCGGTATGGCACTGCAATGGCGTGCGCGGGCTGCATGGCTCAAGGGCGCCTCGTTGCTCCTGCTCGGCCTGTGGATTCTCGGTAATACCATGTGGATGGCGCTCGCCGGCACACTCCCCCAGGCGGAGACGATGGGCATTATCGGCGTGCTGGCGCTCATCGCCAATTGCGCCTGCGCTGTCATGCTATGGCGCCACCGAGACGGCGATGCCAATCGCAGGTCCGTGTGGATCTGCTCGCGCAACGATGCGATCGGAAATGTGGCCGTGGTCGCCGCCGCGCTCGGCGTGTTCGGCACGGGTACCGCTTGGCCCGATATCGCCGTTGCCATGATCCTCGCCAGTCTTGGTGTCAGTGGCGGATGGCAGATCGTCCGGCAGGCGCGGTCCGAATTGCGGGGACTTTCGGGAAGTAGGGCACGCGCGGCCACCTGAGGCGCTCAATTTGCCCTTGTGTGGTATGGAGAGCGTTCTGTTCGACAGGTGCCGAAACACCTGCACCTGTGGCTTAGGGATTCCGATCGCACGCCTGCATTCTCTGTTCCCTGCGGTCAGAACCACACCCACACGGCCTCTCTCATGGCTGGTCTGACCGGAGGCAGCTTCGCCCGATCGGCTATGCCGCAATGACGGGTACGCCGCTTTTTTCCGCCGCCTGACGGCTTTGCATCGCGAAACAAAAAAGCGGCTTGCCACCATCCTCCGCTTCGCTGCGGTCCCTTTGGGATGCGCCGCCGATCGCTCCGGTCCCTTGAACCGCCATCGAGGCCGCGATGGGCGTGGTCCGAGCAACACGAAAGGACTTACGACATGGCCACCATCGGCACCTTCACCGCCAACGACAACGGCGAACTGGTCGGCACTATCAGGACGCTCACTCTCAACACCCAGACAATTCTCCGCCCCGTCGACAAGGACGGCGAGAAGTCCCCCGACTTCCGCGTCAGTACCGGCGATCTCGACATCGGCGCGGCCTGGAAGAAGACCAGTCGCGAAGGCCGCGACTATATCTCGGTCAAGCTGGACGATCCGAGCTTCCTGGCTCCCGTCTATGCCACACTTTCCGAGACCGACACCGCCGGCGAATACGTCCTCATTTGGTCGCGCTGACGGCCAACGGCGCCCCGCCCCGTTCGGGCGGGGCGCTTTCCTCTAGTATCATCGTCGGCGCTGAAGAGTGCCTTGCCAATAAAGATTACACCGCCGTTGGGTTCTGTTATCGAATGCCTAGGGGGAAATGTGATCTATCTGCTTACCAATACTTCAATATCCGCCTCGTTGAGCGAAGTCGGCGCCAGTACGCAGGAGGTGGTTCATCCGCAGCCTGTTGCGCCGTCCCCAGTGTCCGACACAGCCCTGTGGGCAGCAGCGATCGGCGCGGCCAGCGCCCTGCTCGTCACGTTTGTGAAGGACTATCTGTTCGAGCGGTTAAAGGAACGGCGTGTCCGGCAGCAGTCGGAAGCGGACGTCTATCGCCAGTATCTGGCTCCGCTCTGCGAAGCCTGCGAGAAGATTGTCTGGCGCTCGAAAGAGATATTCATCGACAAGCGGCATGCCTTCCTGAAGACTTCTACCCTCCCGCTAGATTTCAACGCCTACAAGCGCACGAGCACCCTTTACCGTATCGCGACGCTGATCGGCTTGATTCGCGGAATGACTCTCGAGCTACGAGCCTTACCGCGCGGAAAAACCAATGCCGCGATCCCGATCTCGACGCAGATCGCCGCGTTCCAGAAAGCGCTCGCGGACGGCCCGCATGTCGAACTGCACCGGCTGACACGACTGAGCGCACTCTGGGAGATCGACCTGACGCGGCTCGATCCGGCCCAGCAAGGGGCGCTTGCGATGCGTTTCGAAGTTGAGGCCCATGCGGCCACCGACGGCAAGCTGAAATCCGACCCCGATCATCTGCGCGGTTTTCCCGCTAAGACGAAATTGGAGATTTGCAGAAGGCTGGCTGCCTATCTTGCCGACGAGACGGGAAGCAAAGTCCCGCAAGAAAACGCCATTCGTGAAACCGTCGAGCGTGCCATTGGCGGCCTCTCTTATCGCGAGGCACTGCTTTATCGCGATTGGCAGGACGCGCTTGGCGATGCGATGATCGAACGCGATCCAGATTCCGTTCGCCGGTTTCGTATCGTCGGCTACGAGAAATTTTCGCAGCTTCTCGCGAGCGAAGCCCCTTGGTTCAAGGTTCTTGCGAAGAGCATCGACGACATCAATTTTGACGAGATTGATCCCAGCGACTTCCGATCCCAGCAATTGCGTGACTTGTCCGCCGCGGTTGCCTCGATCCTCATCGGCATCTCAAACACGAAAGATGCGTCCCTCATCGATCCGGCGAGCCTGGATACCGCGAACCGTCTGAAAGGCGCGGTTGCGCCAAGTGCCGCGTCGGCAGCCGGAAAGTGATTGGCGTATGGAGATGATCAGTATTCCCATCTCCATAGTCTCGCTGGCCATTTCGGTGGGCACCTTCTGGCTTGCTTTCCTCCGGCGCGGGCGCCTGGCAATGACGATGCCCACAATCGTATTTTTTGGCCACGACATGACGCCGAAGGTTACACCCAAGGTCTTTCTTCGCACGTTGCTCTACAGCACCGCAGCCCAAGGCCAGATGGTCGAAGGTATGTATGTCCAAGTGCTGCGGAACGGCCTAGCACGGACCTTCAGCTTCTGGGGTTATGGTGAGACGGAGAAGCTATCTGCCGGAAGCGGGCTTCATATCAGCCGCACGGGGCTGGCCGCCAACCATCACTTTGTTCTCTCCGTCCATGAGGACGAGTATCGGTTTGAGGCTGGCGACTACACAATCACCGTCTACGCTCGCGTCGTTGGACGCAGAAAGCCGCTCAAGCTCTCGACAATAGACGTCAGCCTCGATGCCGATCTGGCCGCAGAAATTGCTGGCCACAGGGGTGTGCTCTTTGAACGAAGTCTGGACGGCCACTATCAAGGACACGCCCGCGAACGATGATCGCCATTCGACCGAATGGCACCGCGCGGCTAAGCCATCGGACCAAGATCGTTCGGGAACAAAGAGTGCTGCGCTTCGAGGTTCTCACCCGTCTCGGCGTAGCTGATGTCGAAACAGCGCAGGCGAGTTGTAAGGTGTCGCGCTAGATCGGCTACCGCAAAAATGCGACGTTTGCGGTCTGGATGTCCAAGATCACCCAGAAGCTCCGGCGCTGCGCCAGCCAGCGAAACCTCCAAATGCAGGGCAAGAGCAGATTCATCGAGTCGCCTCATACTCACATAAGAACAAAAAGTGAACTTCACGTCAATCCGGCGCGCGGATGAGATGTTGATTCTGAACGGGTAATTACTTGGGGCGCTGCCCCGGGCGCCCTTCGGATCGGCTTCCGCCCGGCTTCCTCCGCTCTGCTCCGTGCAGCCGGTTCCCCGCGAAGCCGCCCACTCCGGTTGCACCCCCGGTCTCGCCGACGGGCAGGGTTTCAGCGCGACGCTTCCCGCTGCGCGGAAACCCAGACCCAAGGAAGGGAAACACTCATGAACATTCATCACCTTGCTACCCGGTTCGGTCGTAATGCGCACCAGATCAGCGGTCGGGAGCCGCTCGACAATGAGGCGCTTTACAGTCACGTCCCCTCAATCTTTGCCCGCGAAGCGCATGACAGCCGCTCGGACCGCTATGTCTATGTGCCTACAATCGACATTGTGGAGGGGTTGCGCCGGGAAGGATGGTTTCCGTTCTTCGCCGTGCAGTCGGTGCCGCGCGATGGTTCGCGCCACGGCCATGCAAAGCATATGCTGCGCCTGCGCCGGGATGAGGGCATCGGCAAGCCCGAGGCCGCCGAGGTCATTATCGTGAACTCGCACGATGGTACCAGCGCCTATCAAATGTTCGCCGGAATGCTCCGGTTTGTCTGTACCAATTCCATGATCGCGGGCGAGCGCTTCGAGGAAGTGCGCGTTCCCCACAAGGGCAATATCCAGCATGACATCATCGAAGGTGTTTACACCGTGGCCGAGGACTTCCCCCGGTTGATCGATGCCAGTGAAAGCATGAAGGAAATCCAGCTTGGCGAAGATGAGCAGCGCGTTCTGGCCGAGGCCAGCCTTGTCGCCCGTTATGGCGAGGACGAAAGCCCGCTTCGCCCCGAACAACTCGTGGAACCACGCCGTCACGAGGACAAAGGGCGCAGCCTCTGGACGACCTTCAACGTCATTCAGGAAAATGTCGTTCGTGGCGGACTGTCAGGCCGCAAGCGCAATGCGCAAGGCCGTATCCGCCGCAGCACCACCCGCGCCATCAACGGCATCGACCAGAATGTGACGCTCAACCGCGCGCTCTGGACGCTGGCCGAAGGCATGCAGCGCATCAAAGCGGGCTGACTGCAATGCCGTGGAGCCGGAGAACCGGCTCCACGGTTTTCCTTATTTGCTCAGATACGGTTTGACGCATTGCAGGATCTGCTGCGATCCGGCCCCGCGTCGCGGCAGGTCCGCGCGGCCGGTCGAATATGTGTGCTCGCCGGGCCATGGCCCGGCTCGCGATTTGACCATTCGCGCTCACCGAAAGCGACTATAATAGTCGTTTACGTAGCGAACAACGCGCAAGTTGTGGAGGTGATCGTGCATGATCACTTCCCGCCAGGTGCGGGCCGCTCGTGCGCTTCTGGGTTGGACACAGGAGATGCTTGCAGACAGGGCCCTTGTTGCGCTGACCGCGCTCAAGCGCCTGGAATCTGAGAACAACCTGTCCGTGCGTGACGACACTCGCCATCAGGTGGTCAAGGCGCTGGAAAGCGCAGGTATCGTTTTCCTCGATTCGGACAGGGGACAAGGCGTGCTCCTTGTGAGCGAAGCCCAGAGTGAACCGAACGAATAGCGCAAAGCAAGGCGCCAGCGTTTATCCGCTTTTTCTCCGGTCGCTATAGCAAGCGCGGGACAATTACTCCGCTTTGTAATGGTGTATGTGCCCCGAGACGCCACGCGCGAAAACACATGGCTGAATGCGGAGCGAAGCGATGACGATACCCGCTTTCGAAGACCGCGCGCCCGATGCGGCCCATGTCACTGACTATGACGAACGCCATCACCACACCTATTGGCGACTGCTCGATGCCGCAGCGGAAAATGCCGATTGGCGCGAGGCCGCCGCGATCATATTCGGGATCGATCCTGAGGCCGAACCCGAGCGCGCGCGCCTGGTGCATGACTCCCATCTCGCGCGTGCGCGCTGGATGACCGAAACCGGCTATCGCCGTTATCTGCGCCCTCCCGAATCCTAAGGCCGGGATGGGACTGCGGAGCCAAACTGGCAGCCAACATAGCCAGACCGCTGACTTGAAACGGCTATGCGCCCGCGCACTCGACAGGGCTTCTGCTCGGCGGCTCGGCTGAGAACATCTTCCGCTGCGCTCCAAAAGAGAGCCACGCTTGGGAGAGGTTTGATGCCGCCTGAGAGGGATTGGCGCACGCCCCCGGACGAAGCCAGGGACGAGGCGCTGCAATATTCGGACATTGCGATGGGCTATCTCAGTCGCAACGCCAATTATCGTACCGAATATCGCCGCGCCATCGACCGGGTGAAACGAGGAGCGGTCAAAGCCGACGACGCCACCGCCGCTCTGGTACGGCAATGGGGGGTCAGCTTCCATACGGACCCGTCCGCCGCTTTCGATCCGAAGCTGACGGTCGCGCGGCCCGATCTTTCGCCGACTGATATAGTTCTGGCTCCGGCGCTCTCGGGGATTGCCGCCAAGCGGCTTGACCCAAAGTCGCTCGGCGACGTTCGCGCCTGTATTGCTATCGGCGACTTCCGCCATTTCATTCTCGCCGACAAGGATGGCGATGACCACCTCTGGGTCGCTGGTTCGTTTGGCCGTCCGCTGGCCATGATGCTGCCGTTCGGGTCCGACCCACTCGTTCGCCTCGCATCCGCCGAGCGCTTTTGCCGCCGCTTGCTCGGCATGGCGGTCGGGCCACCGCCGCTACGGCCAACGCAGTTCCGGCGGCATCATCTGCTCACCTTGTTGCAGGTGCTCGACGGGCATCATGCCGGTGCCACCCGCCGGGAACTCGCGGCGGCGCTGATCGATCGCGATGTGCGCGATTACAGCGCTGCCGACTGGAACGACAGCCGCGAACGCAAGCGCATTTCTCGCTGGATAAAGGACGCCGTCGAACTGCGCGACGGTGGCTATATTCGTCTGCTGCGTGGGGGCTGAAAGGGGGACATTTCCAGCACCTCTACTTCTGTCTCTTCTCCGCTGCGCATCGCGTTCGCCATCATCGTCTCTTGTCCGCCGGTCCCGCTTTTCGGGGCCGGCAATCACAAGGAGGATCATCATGAGCGAACCGGCAGCCGCCACCACGCCACGCTATCTCAAGACGCCCGACGCGGCGGTCCATCTCGGCCTGTCGGCCCGGACGCTGGAGAAACATCGCTGCTATGGCACCGGACCGATTTTCCGCAAGCTAGGCGGCCGTATCGTTTATGCCATCGAAGACCTGGACGCTTGGGCCGCGCTCGGCACACGCCGTTCGACCTCCGATCCCGGCAAGGGCACCGTCCACCCCGCCAAGCGCCTGCCCACCGACTGTGTGCGTCGCTGAGCCCCATGCGCTCTGCACGCTCTACTACCGGCGGCCCGGGCGCCGAACGGACGCAGCTTGAACTGTTTCGTTCGGTCCCCGGCGATCTCGCTCCGCGCGATGCGCAGGATCTGATGGCCTGGCCGTTTTTCAGCCTCGCCAAGAGCAGGCGCATTGCGGCGATCGACTTCAATATGGGCAAGACCCGGATATCGGTCGAGGCCGTGCCCGAACATGGCATGGCGACCATATGGGATGCCGACGTGCTGATCTGGGCGGCGAGCCAGCTCATCGAGGCGCGCGATGCCGGAAGGCCGACCTCGCGCCTCATGGTGACGACGCCACACGAAATATTAGCGTTCACCCGGCGGGGCACTGGCAAGGCGAGCTACGAGCGGCTCAAAGCCGCGCTCGACCGGCTGCAATCCACAACTGTCGCCACCTCGATCCGGCAGGAGCATCAGCGCCGCCGTCATCGCTTCTCGTGGATCAACGAATGGCGTGAACTTGCGGACGGCCAGGGCCGTGCGCTTGGGATCGAGCTGATCCTGCCGGACTGGTTCTATGCTGGTGTACTCGACCGGGCGCTCGTGCTGACGATCGACCGGGCCTATTTCGATCTGACCGGCGGGCTGGAGCGCTGGCTCTATCGCATCGTGCGCAAACATGGCGGCAGGCAGGAAGGCGGGTGGAGCTTCGATGTTCCGCACCTCCATCTGAAGTCCGGCGTACTTTCGCCGCTGCGCCGCTTCGCTTTCGAGCTGCGCGGGATCGTCGCTCGTCAGCCGCTGCCCGGTTACGCCCTCAGGCTTGAACATGCACTTGGCCGCGATCGGCTGAATTTCGCTCCGATCCCGGAACATCAACTCGACCGTGCCATGCGCCGAATGGGCATTGACCCTGTGGATAACCGGTCATGAGGTTCGGACTATCGGGAACGCCCGCACTCGGACGATCAGGAACGCGATCCTCGGACTATCGGGAACGCGTGTGGTCCGCGAACCCGCAGAAATGCTCGCGAAATCGCACCCCTTCTAACAGTGCTAATAGAATAGAATCCTTCGGATTCTTGCTAACCCAATTCGCCGCTGTGGACAGATCGCGCGCCGCTTCGTCGGCCAGGCGTCTGCTCGACGGCGGCTCACAGGAGATCGGCAATGAATAACGATGCACCCAGCGGTGCGTGCGGAGGCTGCGCATTGGGCTCGGCACGCAAGCAGCTGACCGAAGTCGAGCTGACCTGGATCGAGAAGAAGTTTGAGCACTGGATACGCTTCGGTCGGATTGCGCAGGATCGCATCGTCACGCGCAGAACCCGCGTCGTCGGCTTCCGATCCGGCGCGATCTTCGCCTTCGTGCGCTGGATGGCGAACGACTATGGAACGATCAGTTCGCGCATCGATGTGCTGCGCGCTGTCGCGCCCGGTGAAGCCTACACGACCTTGCCGTTCGTGCGGCCCGGCGGTGAAATTCTGCTGCACATCGAGGGCTGGCCGAAGGTCAACGAGGTGTTGTCCGCGATCGACAGCGTGGAGACCGCCGGCGTCGATCCTTGCGAAGCCGCACCAGACCACTGGCGCCATGTTCACAATCGCATTGCCGCGGGGCAAAGCCCCCGACCTTATACGATGGAACGTCACCTTGCCTGGCTCAAGCGCCGGGAGATCGAGGGATGACCCGCTTCGGCTATGTCGTCGCCACGCTCGTTTCTACGCAGGTGTTTATCGTCCTCTTCGTCGCGGCGGCGCTTGCCGATCCGCGTCCACGCGTCATCTGGAACGCCAGTGCCAGCGCGCCGATCGGTCTCTACCGGCTACATGCCGATCGCGATCCACGGGCAAATTCGCTGGTAGCCGTCACGCCGCCGCAACCATGGGCGCGCTGGATGGCCGAGCGCGGCTATCTCCCGGAAGGCGTGCCGCTCCTTAAACATGTGGCGGCAAAAGCGGGGCAGCGTGTTTGTCGCATCGGCAACATGGTCAGCGTCGATTGCCAGCCCGTTGCTGTCGCTCTGGGTCGCGACAGCCGAGGCCGCCCGCTGCCTGTGTGGCAGGGGTGTCGCAAACTTCGGTCGGGCGAATTTCTGTTCATGAACCCCACTGTGCCCGACAGCATGGACGGCCGCTATTTCGGCCCGCTTCGCACATCCGACATAATCGGTCGCGCAACGCCCATGTTCACGCGAGACACGGCGGAAGGACCGCTCATCTGGCGGGGAATCGCGCGATGAGTCACAAGAGTCTTGCCGTCGCACTGGTACTGGCCGTGCAGATGGCCGGCTCATCGCCGGCTGCGGCGGAGCCGACACCCGGCATCGCCCAGGCCCAACCTTATGCAGCGCTTGTGACCGATGCAGCGCGGCGGTTCGGCATTTCCCAAGATTGGATATGGGCAGTCATACGCGTCGAAAGCAACGGCAACAGGTGGGCGGTTTCGTCTGCCGGAGCGATGGGCCTAATGCAGATCATGCCCGCAACCTGGGCCAATCTGCGTGCGCGTTATCGTCTCGGACCGGACCCGTTCGATCCGCGCGACAACATTATGGCGGGCGCAGCCTATTTGCGCGAGATGCACGACCGCTACGGCAATGCAACCGCCATGCTCGCCGCCTACAATGCCGGACCGGGCCGCTACGAACAGTATCTTTCGCAGGGCCGTCCGCTGCCTCGCGAGACGCGCGCCTATCTCGCGAAGCTGACAGCGGTCACGGGCAATTCCAATAACGCGATGATTGCGGCTGTGACACCGCCTGACCCGTTTGCCTGGCGCCGCGCGGCTCTGTTTCCCGCACGGGCAGATGGTATCCCTACTAGGGAGGATGTGGTGACTGACGACACTTCGGATGCTTCGCAGACCACGCGGCCCGCTACCCCTGAGCGGCCGACAAACGGCCTGTTCGTATCGCTTTCAGAGCAATGACGAGCGTCACCACCTACAGCGCCCCATGGCGTGCTCTCCGCCCCGCTGGAGTGCAGCAGAGAAGTGATCAGTCCCCTCAACTCACGAAGAAAAATCGATGGCAAGATAAAAGCCGCGATGTGCCGAGCCCTCTGCAGCCGGTCGTGGCCTTGTTTACCAAGGCTTTGCGGCGTTCCGCCGCGAGGTGCGCGGCAATGTCCGCGATGTGTGCCTTTTGCCGTTTCCCGCCATTTGCGCGGCTTTGCCGCACATCGCAGGACTCCCGACCATGAAAGGCGAGGATGACTTCCGTGTCCGGCCAGGCCGCATCCGCACGCGGGGCGGGCAGCGCGCACGGCCCGCCATCGCGCAGGCTCTTGCCGCCGCCCAGCGAGCCGGAGGCCTTGGCGCGGGACGCGCGCGATCTTCAGGTGGGATGCTTTCGACCTTCGGACGTGGGCGCGTCGCGAGCATTCGCGCCGCCCATCGTCTCGGTAGCCGGGCTCGCAACGTCGTTATGAAGGCGCGCGTGGTCCGGCACGGAGGCCGCTCGTCGCTTGGTGCACATCTCGATTATCTGCAACGCGACGGTGTCACCCGCGATGGCGAGCGTGGCATGCTATTTGGGACCGAGGGCGACGAATTCGACCGTAGCGAGTTTGCCGCGCGCTGCGAGGACGACCGGCACCATTTCCGCTTTATCGTCTCGCCCGAAGACGCCGGGCAAATGCGCGACCTCAAAACCTTCACGCGCGAGCTGATGGCGCAGATGGAAAAGGATCTCGGCACCCGTCTCGACTGGCGCGGAGTCGAGCACTGGAACACCGACAATCCCCATGTCCATATTATCGTGCGCGGCGTCGGCGAGGACGGCCGCGATCTTGTCATCGCGCGTGATTATATCCGCGAGGGCATGCGGGCGCAGGCGCGCGAGATCGTCACGCAGGAACTCGGCCTGCGCACCGATCTGGAAATCCACCAGTCGCTGCAGCGGCAGGTCGGTGCCGAGCGTTGGACCGATCTCGATTACCGATTGGCGCGAGAGCGGGACCGCAACGGCATCATCGACACTGCGCCCGAACGGGGAGTACGGCCCGGTTCGGATCATGCACTGCGCATCGGCCGCTTGCGCAAGCTAGAAGGGCTCGGTCTCGCCGGCGAGGTCGCGCCCGGTCAGTGGACCATGTCTGGAAATGCCGAGACCGCGCTGCGCGAATTGCAGGCGCGCGGCGACATCATCAAGCGGATGCATCGTGCTATGTCGGAACGGGGAATCGATCGGGGTGCGGCCAGCTATGCGCTCGAACCCGAACCCGGCCAGAATGTGACGGGCAGGCTGGTCGAGTGTGGGCTGCATGACGAGCTGACCGGCAAGGCCTATGCGATTGTCGACGGCATCGATGGACGCACGCACCACATCCAGCTTCCCGACATCGACTCGACGGGCAATTGCCGGCCCGGCGCGATCGTCGAGCTAAGGCACTTCGAGGATCGCAAAGGCCGGCAGCGCGTGGCGCTGGCCGTGCGCTCGGACATCGACCTTGAGGCGCAGGTCCGCGCGCCGGGTGCTACATGGCTGGATCGCCGAAACCTGTCGGGCGATGGACGTGACCTCGGGGGCGGTTTCGGGGCGGAGGTTCGCGACGCGATGGAAGCACGGGCGGAGCATCTCGCCGACGAGGGCCTGGCGCGGCGGCAGGGGCGACGGATCATATTCGCCCGCAATCTGCTTGATACGCTCCGGAGGCGCGAACTGGATGCCACCGCCGAGAAACTGTCGGCGGAAATCGGCCTTCCGCATACGCCGTCACAGGCGGGCGATTACGTAATGGGCACCATGCGCCAGCGTTTGAACCTTGCCTCGGGCCGCTTCGCCATGATCGACAATGGCCTCGGGTTCCAGCTCGTGCCCTGGTCCCCATCGCTCGACCGGCAGATGGGCAAGCACATTTCCGGTGTCATGCGGGGTGACGGCGGCGTGGACTGGTCGCTCGGACGTGGACGGGGGCTGGGGCTGTAGTTTTATGGATTAGGACGGGCGGTGAACTGGCCGGTATTGGCTTTGCGCACTGAGACGGCTGCTGTTCCGCGTTGCTCAAATTCGACCGCTGCCGTCAGCACAACGATCGTTCATCCCCTAAAGGGGATGAGTTGTGATTAGACTGACAGCGCCGCTCCGCTCGTGGTAGAAACAAGCGTGGGTAACGAAGAAGAATTATGCGAAGCGCTTATTCGTCTCCTGGAAGCGGAGGCCGGTATTTCGCGCGCCGATATTTCCTTTCCTGAGCGCGACCATTCGGGACCGCCCGTGGAAATGAGACTGCGGATAGGCGAACAGCGTATCGCGATCGAGCACACGTTGATCGAGCCGTTCCCTCTGGCAATTCAGACCGGAAAGGAATTTGTCGAGCTCACGGCCGAGATCGAGCGCCAACTCCATGGCAACATGCCGAAGCCCGGAACCTATTCACTCGTGTTTCCAGTCCACCCGACGGAGGGACGACATCGCCGAACCCACGAAGAGCTTCAGAAGAAGCTGATCAGCTGGATAGTTCAGGCCAGTCACGAAATCCATGAAGAATGCCCTGAGCGAAAGGATCGGTATCATTGCCCGTTCGGCTATCGCGGAACGAGAGCGATTGAGATCGATGGCATTCCGCTGGAACTGTCACTTCGGGTCCATTGGTCAGAAAGAGGACATCACGATGGCACCCTCTTCCTCGCCCGAACCGTTGGGGAAGATGTCGAAAGCCAGCGTCTGGTCCGGATGCACACCGCGCTCGATAAAAAGCTTCCTAAGCTCAGTCGCTGTGCCGCCGACGGTGACACGACATTTCTCATCCTAGAATGGTCGGACATCGCGCTCAGCAATCACATTGTCATAGCGCGAGCTCTCGAAGGAGCGCTTGCCGACCGCGACGATTGCCCGGATCATGTTTTCCTTGCGGATACCGCGACTGACAGCTGGCACTTCTTCCAGCCGATCATGGACGGCGAGTTCTCCATCGACATGGAGTATATCGAGATTGACCGAGCCGAGTCTGTGGTGACCACATGAACGTGGTCCGCAACTGGCCTAAACCGCTCCTGGATCTCATAGAGCAATCCCATTCGCGGCACGTGATGGAACGCGTGCGCGATTACGATCCCGATGACCAAGCCTTCGATACGCTCGCCGAGATGAGCCGAGGGATGCTGGCGGCCTGCAAGCCCGAGGGCAACAGTTGCGTGATCATGAGTTCGCTGCTCGCTGAATGCCTGTCCGAGCCGCTCGGAATACCGATTCCGGTCGTTGCCGGTGCATTAAAGCTCGGCGGGGACTATATGTATGGGGACAATCGTGCCTTCGATGGCAAGCGGGTGTTTTCGGAAAGTAGCGACGATTGGGACGGCCACTGCTGGCTGTTGTTCGGTAGTTACATTGTCGATGTATCGCTCGGTCGAACCGCTCGAAGGGGTGAATGTCGAGCGCCACTGGCCAGAGCCGTAATCGGCGCTTTTGGCGAGCACGTTGGCATGATTGCCGTCACCGAGGCCGGTGCGCGTAAGGCGAACCTGCGATACCTTCCGCGCTATGTCCTGACTCCAGATCAGGTGCTGGCGCTCGCGGGGGGCGCCATGCAGAAGTTCGGTCTTTGAAACCGTCTTGTGGAAGACCGATCCGACTTCAACGGGGAATCATCGCAATTGCCATGCTTCTGAATTGGTTTGCCGCCCACGTCCGCAGTGCTCGAAGGCCAGCTGCCGGGTCGACAAGTTTGAACATTGAATCACAGGATTGACGGCTTGAAACCGACTTTCCGTGTCCACGCGGAATAAGCCGATTACGCCATTCCCTGTCTTTCTTCGCCACGCTGCGCTGGACACGAACGCCGCTTGCATCCGTGCCTTGTTGACATCCTCCTTGTGACAAGGAGGTCTAATGTCTGCGACCAGAATTCTATGGGGCCAGATCATCGCCGTGTTCCTGATCGTGCTTGCTTCGGTCTGGGGCGCGACGCAGTGGACGGCAGCGGCGCTGGCCTATCAGCCAGAACTCGGATCGCCCTGGTTCTTGTTGGGCGACTGGCCCGTCTATCCGCCTCCGGCCTTTTTCTGGTGGTGGTTTGCTTTCGACGCTTATGCCCCGGAGATCTTCAGAACAGGCGCCTATATCGCCGTGTCGGGCGGATTCGCTGCAATCGTCGTCGCTATCGGTATGTCGGTCTGGCGTGCGCGGGAAGCGCGAAACGCTGAGACCTATGGGTCGGCACGCTGGGCGACCATGGGAGAAGCTCGGACCGCCGGGCTGTTGCGCGACGAGGGTGTTGTTCTGGGCCGTCTCGGATCGGACTATCTGCGCCATGATGGACCCGAGCATGTTCTTTGCTTCGCCCCCACGCGCAGCGGCAAAGGTGTCGGCCTGGTTGTGCCGTCGCTGCTCACCTGGCCGGGCTCTGCGATCGTTCACGACATCAAGGGAGAGAACTGGCAGCTAACGGCAGGCTTTCGCGCGCGTCACGGTCGCGTGTTACTGTTCGATCCGACCAACGCTGCTTCGGCCGCCTACAATCCCCTGCTGGAAATTCGCAAGGGTGCCTGGGAAGTGCGCGATGTGCAGAATGTCGCTGACGTTCTGGTCGATCCAGAAGGCAGTCTTGAAAAGCGCAATCACTGGGAGAAGACCAGTCATGCACTACTGGTCGGTGCAATCTTGCATGTTCTCTATGCTGGCGAAGACAAGACACTGGCCGGAGTCGCCGCCTTTCTGTCGGACCCGCGGCAGCCGATCGAATCGACCTTACGCGCGATGATGACCACGCCGCATCTGGGTAAGGCAGGTGTCCATCCCGTCGTCGCCAGCGCCGCGCGCGAGCTGTTGAACAAATCGGCGAACGAAAGATCGGGTGTGCTCAGCACGGCCATGTCTTTCCTGGGACTCTATCGCGATCCCGTGGTCGCACAGGTGACGCGTAGTTGCGAATGGCGCATAGCGGATCTCGTCGAGAGCCATGTGCCGATCACACTCTATCTGGTCGTGCCGCCCAGCGACATCTCACGCACCAAGCCGCTCATCCGCCTGATCCTCAACCAGATCGGACGGCGGCTGACCGAGGATTTGCGGGCCCGGCAGTCGCGCCACCGCTTGCTTCTGATGCTCGACGAATTTCCTGCGCTTGGCCGGCTCGATTTCTTCGAGAGCGCGCTCGCCTTCATGGCAGGCTACGGCATTCAGAGCTTCCTGATCGCCCAAAGCCTTAACCAGATCGAAAAAGCATATGGACCGAACAACGCGATCCTCGACAACTGTCATGTGCGCGTGTCGTTTGCCACCAATGACGAACGTACCGCCAAGCGCATTTCGGATGCACTGGGCACGGCTACCGAAATGCGGGCGATGAAGAACTATGCCGGCCATCGCCTGTCCCCCTGGTTAGGGCACCTGATGGTTTCGCGCTCGGAAACCGCCCGGCAACTCCTGACGCCGGGCGAGGTGATGCAGCTTCCACCTGACGATGAGATCATCATGACCGCCGGTATCCCGCCAATTCGGGCGAAGAAGGTCCGCTACTACAAGGACCGGCGGTTCGCCGAACGAGTTATTTCACCGCCGGATATGGAAGGCGGAGCACGCAAGACGCGTCCCGACGATTGGAGCGGCCGGCGTCCAATCGTTGCGCCGCCGACGTTTGAACCGGCACCGGTAGACAAGTCTGTCGAAGGATCGGGCGAGGATGACGAGGCCGAAAATGCCGGGTTGCGCCGACAGCCCGATTTGGAACGTCATGTCGATATCTCACCGGCTCCCAAACCCGCGCCAGCCAACGAGTTCGAACCGGAGGATCCCGAACCGGATAGTGATGCCGCGCGGCAAGCCACCGTGCGCCGTCAGGTGCGGACCGTAGCGCGTCAGGCATCACTCGATCCCGATGATGGTATTGAATTGTGACGACCAAGGCGCGACTTTCGGTCTATCTTGAAAAGGAACTTATGAGGGCGCTGGCGGCCTATGCCGACCGGCGCGGGCAATCGCGTTCGCTGATTGCCGAGGCAGCTATAGCCTCCTTCCTGTCACCCGATGGCGACGAGCGCCGCGAGGCGGCGATGACAAAGCGTATAGACCGACTTGACCGTAAGGCGGCGCGGCTCGAACGCGATCTTGGCATCAGCGTCGAGATGATCGCGCTATTCGTTCGTTTCTGGCTGACATCCACTCCGCCACCGCCGGAAAGCGAACGCGCCGTGCTACGTAGCTTGGGTGGAGATCGTTACGATGCCTTCATTGAAGCGTTGGGGCGAAGGCTCGCCAGCGGACGGAGGGTTGGTCAAGACGTCGTGGAGGATCGAATTCCATCCGAGGAGAAATGACAACTGGGTCGGATGATCCGGAACGGCTCCTTGCAGGCGCGCAGCTTGGCATAGCGGACGCTTCTGGCGGACAGCTGGCCTGTCAGCTTCGCGCCCTCTTTTGGGTCGCTTGCCGGATCGCTGCATTTTGCTCAGTCTCAGGTGCGCTCAGTTTTGGCTTTGCCGATTACATCATCTACGCGAGCGATCAGCTTCTCCAGATCGTCCACGTCCGGCATTTCACCTGCGAATTCGTCCGAATTGGAGTGGCCTTCCAAGAGCCGGGAGGTGTCGTCCTGCAAGGCCACGATCTCGTCCGCGATCTCGTCGGACCAGGCAATCTTCTTCACAGCACCAAGTCGGATTTGCTCGTCCCAGCGCTGTACCGTCTGCTTGAACAGGTCCCGTTCCACGACGACTTCGAGGGTGCGGCGAAGCGCTCCTGCCCCTTCCTTGACGAGATTCAACCGATCATTGCCGCTGACCTTCTTTGCCTCCACCAGACATTCTTTGGCCTTAGTGGTCTTGCGGTAGGCGCGGTTATTGGCGGGCGTGTCTTCGATTTTCACACACCCAGGGACACCTTCCAAGCACTGTACCCAGTGGCTCGTAACCTCGCAGCCAGCGGCCTCGGCTGTGTCGGAGAGCAGCGTGAGGAATACGAGGTCATGTGTGAAGACGATCACTTGTCGCACTGACGCTTCCTCAGCGAGACGTTTAGCAATCGCCCGCTTCCGCTGATGGTCGAGCGAAGTGACCGGATCATCGAGAACAACGGCGGC
Source organism: Alphaproteobacteria bacterium (assembly GCA_030430365.1). Taxonomy (GTDB): domain Bacteria; phylum Pseudomonadota; class Alphaproteobacteria; order Sphingomonadales; family Sphingomonadaceae; genus Andeanibacterium. Next base: position 34,902 of record JAUIFP010000010.1, read on the forward strand.
ACTGGTGGGATTGAGATTCACTTCAGTGAGGAAGTCCGCGAGCGATAGGGCGCGCTGCTCCCCTTCACTGAAAATGTCATCAGGCTTGTGGCCACCTTTGGCCTTAAGACCGCGAAGGGTCTTCCCGGCGCTACCCCGCGCCTTGAATTCAAACGGCAGTGAGCAATCGAGCTTGGCGCACTCGTCCTTTAGGCGGTCCTTGTAATTGCCTTCGATCAACTTCTCGAAAACGGCCTTCTGGCGATCTGTCACGAAACGGGTGTTTGGACGAGAGCGGCCAGCCTTCTCGATCCAGACGAAGTCTTCGACGAATGCAACCACGTCCTCGATATTCTTGCTGAGCACCTGACGCTGGCGAAGAGTGATATGCTCGGCTTTCAGCTTGGCAAGAAGCTCATCGAATTTGCCGTCGCGGAGCGCCGCATCCTGCGCCTCAATATCCTTCAATGCTTTGGCAAGAGCCTCTTCTGGAAGGGCGAGATCGCCGGTTGGAAGTTCATCCGTCACACCCTTTTCAAGAGCGGCAACGAGTGCGTTGCGCCGCGCGTCAAGAGTGGCAGAGGCGGTGTCAGCTTCTCCGACCAGCGCCGGATTAATCTTGGAAAGGTCAGCGCGAATGCGGCTCTCGGCAGGCAACAAAGCACAATCGAGCGCTTTGAGCTGGGAAGCATAGCGATTGAGTTCCTCGTCAGCGACAACGGCCGCCTTTCGAGCATCATGGTCAAGGTAACTCCACATGCGACCAATCAGCGAAACGGACGGGGCATCGAGAGGGCGATGGCAGAGCAAACAAGGATCGCCTTCTGCCGGATAGGTTCCGGCCTCGGCTTGCCCCAGCTTGCGACTCGCGAGCACGAACTTGTCCCAGTCAGTTGAGCCCGTTTGACTCAATTTGGCATGGGATATTGTCTCGCTTCCGGCCTTCACGGCCTCCAATAGTGCAGCCTTGTGGCCATCGAGCAGTCGGCTCGCTTTATCGCACGCGGCGTGGCCAAGCGTAGAAGAAAAATCCGCGACCTTCTTCTGGAGAGCCTCGATATCGGTCTTTGCAGTCGCAAGGGCTTTGAGCGTTTCCACGGGCGATTTGGCGAGAAGCTCCTGCTCCTGCCGTGCCACCTCATCCAATCGTTCTTTTTCGGCATCGCCAAAGGTAGCCAGTGTGCGAAGCTCAGCGATGTCTGACTTCGCATTCAACGCAGCGATCTTTTCAGCAACAGGTCCTGGGTCGGCAAAAAGCTGGTCGAACTTGTTCGGCCGCATCTTCGCGCGGATTTCAGCTTCAAGCTTTTGAGTAATTAAGCCGATGGCTCGGATGGCTTCATCGAATACGTCGAAGCCGGCAGGTTGGAAGCCCAGCTCGTTCTCTTTGGCTAAGTGAATGCGGGCTACGGAGGAATCGAAGACGCTGACTCGTTTGAGATCATCATGCTCTTCGCCATCGGTGAAGGCGATATCCTCGTCAAAGCCGTTGCCACGGTCAACGACGAACTGGGCGGTTGCTGGCGCAGCGGGCGCACTATCATCGTAAATGTTGCGAATAATCTGAGTACGGGAGCGACTGAAACAAGCGCATGAGAGGATGCGCGTGAATCCGCTCTTTCCGGCGCCGTTGTGCCCATAGATAACGGTAAGTTGAGGGCCGAAGGTGATGTGTGACGCCTCGGGGATAGCATTTACGTTCTTCAGTGACTTTATGGCTTGCAGCGCAAGGGGCGTTCCTTCCGCAGCGGCGCGGCCGGTGACCGAGTCTGGTACGACCGGCAGCTCTTCATCACCGTTATCAAGCCTTCGATCCCGCAGAAACAATCGATAGGCTTCCTCAACGCGGGCGTCTGTAAGCGTGCCGTCTCGCACCGCATGGGAGATTATGTGCCGCTGCCAGTCTGCAATGGACTTGCCCCAAGCGTTCAATTCAGCCCAAATGGTGGTTTGCGGACGATTCTTACTGGCGGCTTCTGGCCCCACCAAACCGTCATGTCCGATGCCAAGCTCATCCATGGCGTGGATCCCCCAATACTCTTGATCAGCGACAAGCTGACACAATTCATTTACACAAAGTTTATCATCAAAGTTCGGAACTGAGATAAGTAATACGCAAGAGGCTGCCCAAACAGTGGCGACGGCATTTCTCTCGATCCCCAGGTCGAAGCGGAGTGTTCAGACCACTCGAAATCATCGCAATAGATAGGAGGTTATCGGACAACGAGCCCGCGGCGCCTGAAACGATCGGAAATTTGACTAGTCGCCGGCGCTTCTATCCCGGCACTATCAATGGCGACTTTCGGAAAGTCGAATGGCCCCTGCGAAGGTAAGAAGTTAGATTTGCGCCCGTCAGCTTGCTCGCCTGAAATGCAGTTTACCAGCGGTATTGAGGGCTCTGGCCCAAACACGTGAAGTCCAGAAAACACCTCTCAGGCTCCGCGTGGAAGCGTCGTATTCCAGACATGCGGCGCCCGAAAAGCGGACATCGTCGACAATATTGTCTGTGTCATTTTGTTGGTCGAAGAAATAGCACAATTGGGCAGGAGTAAAGCCCTTGCCCCTAATGGGCCGGGCATCGATGGTCTCGGAGGACTTGATCGGCGTATCGCCCTGCGGGTTCCATAACTTGATTTCTATGTTCCACCAGCTCTGCTCGATCTCAGCCTTCAGGTTTACAACCAGCAAGTCTTCCAGTTCGGCTTGATCACAGTGCTTAATGTCAAAGCTGGGCGTCTCTCCTTTGGCCGCGAGAAAAAGCTGTTCCTGGCGTGACCAGTTGGACTCTAGCTTCACGTCCCAAGTCCCATTCAAGTCTGGATATATCCACTTCTCCAGAACTGGGAATCGGCGCCACAAGAACCTCCAGACTGGCTTGGCTGCCAGCAAATTCACAAACACCCAGACCACCATCGGGATTGCAGTCCAGCGCAAATGAACCCAGGTTGCATCGACGGCTTCGAGCAGACCATCCACGAGATCATATAGGAACACAAAGCCAAGCGAGAGCCAGGCGATCGCTAAGAAAATGACCTTGGAATCGAAGATTCTGTACATATCTTCTTTACCATACTTGATTCTGCGGCTCTGCACACGCAAAATGAACAAAACGGGATCAAGCCAAGGTTCGGGAAAATGACGCTTGCTAACGCCCATGCGCTTTTTAACGGCTTGAGGACCTCCCCAAGCTACCTCGCTAGTCTCGAGATTAGCAAGCAGGATAGAGCTGCGCTGATGGAGGCCCGACGGCTCATTCGCGCCACTCTGAAGGAAGCGGCCAGCGCAATTAAGACTGAAAGCGCATACTGGCAGGACAGCTACGTACGCAGAGTGAGTTGGCGGGACCGCCCCGTCGTGACCGTCAAGTTTATGACGCAGGGTAGCTTCGCCTACCAGACCCTCAACAATCCGGCCCAGGTGCCAGTCCAGCAAATCGATCTGGACGACGGCATGTATGTGCCGGTGACTTTTCTGGAAAATGGTGAGCCGGCTCTCGCAGCTCTGGGACTCTTCAATTTCGTAGAAGCGGCGTTGGCTCCGCTCTGCAAAGAGAAAGGATGGGAACTCAATCCTGGCGAGCCCAAGAGCAGTTGCGTTCGCATCGAAATCAATCTGCGCGCGCATATCGACATCCCCATATACTCGATACCTGATGAGCAGTTCGAAGAGATGCGAGAGGCGATGGCTAAGTCCATCGATGCAGGAATCCTTGACCGCGCGCACGCCACCTGCATGGCCCGCATTCCTTCGGACAAAGTGATGCTCGCCAAGCGTGATGGACAGTGGGAGCAATCAGACCCCCAAAAGCTCCATGACTGGGTGGAAGGTCGGAGCGAGCGTTATGGAGCCGTCTATCGGCGTTTATGCCGGTTCTTTAAGGGCTGGCGCGATTACACGTGGGAAGAGAGCAGGCTCTCTTCGATCTGCATCATGCATGCGGTCGACCTTGCCCTGAAGGACGAAAACGGACGGCCGCCGGACAATCGGGACGACGAACTGATCCTGAAGGTTGCGCGCAAGCTACCCGACATCTTTCGCGGACGTGTGTGCAATCCCGTTATTGAGGAAGCATGCCTGAACGAATGGGATGCAGATATTCGAAGCGATATCGTCGGTCACGCTCAAGACCTCGCGGATGAAATGGCAACTGCGCTTGAGCGGACAGGTGATGCGGAAAGGGTCGTCCAAAAGCTGCGTAATCGCTTCGGCGAGCGGATTCCTTACCGGCCTGACGCTGTAAGAATGTCCTCCACCGAGATTGAGAGTATTAGAAAGGCTACGCCCGCGAAGGTGGCGGCCCCTCTCATCGTTCCATCGACCTCTGGGTAGATGGGTCCCGATGAAGCGCTAGACGTAATCGATGCCACTCTTAGGGAACGAGGTTTCCGGGAGATTGGGCCAGGCAGGGCCGATTACGAAGGAGCAATTCGGGTTCACGGAGCGCAGGTCGATGTGCGCCTGCATATTCCCGATGTCCGTTTTATCGAGCTGCCGGAAGTCCACCTAAGGGACAGGTTGCAGGTCTCACCCGAACTGCTTGCTCATGTCGAAACCAGGACGGGCATTTGCTATGCATCGCAAACGGGTTTGCCGATCGATATGTTCGAGCCGGGAGAAGCTATACTTCTCATCCTCTCGCTTGCTTCCCGGACGCTGGAAACCTCATATGCGGGCGGCGCCTTGCGCGATGTCATAGATGAATATCAGGCCTATTGGCGGGAAAAAGGGGGCGTACGTTTCCTTGCCCGGCTCAGCCATGAAACGGAAAAGCTCCAGCTATCGAAGATCGAGCTTGAGAGCGGTCAGCCAAACTTTGTTGTTCATACCCAAGGATCGCTCGCGCACTATACACCTGTAAAGCTGCAGGATGTCACCGTTCGGCAATTGAGTACGCCCCTCGGACCCACGCAGGAAGTGCGTGTCCCGAGCACGCTCGCTGAATTGGAGCAATGGTACTGTCAACAAGCGGGACTGAACGGTTCGGGATGGCCCGGTGTTTTGCGGGACTTAGCCAATCAGGCATTGGTCTTTTTTGACGCTCCCAATGCATTGATCGGGGCGTCTCTCTGCATGCCGACGGAGATTCTGGCAGGGGTGAAGAAAGGATCAATCCGTCGCACCAAATTGCCACAATTCATAGAGGCAAGAAAGGCCACCATCGCGATTGATCGATACGAGGGTACTCGTTCTGACCTGGACAGCATCACTTCGAGAAACATTGGGATGAGTTCGCCGATATCGGAATTGGACATCGCGCTGGTCGGTGGAGGAACGATTGGCGGATATCTTGCCAAGTTCATCGTCCAGAGTGGCGGGGGGGCGAAAGGACGCTTTCGCATCTACGATGACGATATTCTGAAAGAGGGAAATCTCGGGCGGCACCTTCTGCCTTACGGTTTCCTTGGGATGAACAAAGCCAGGGCGCTGAAGGCGGAACTGGAGCGTTTCCACCCTGACCTCGAAATAGAGGCAGTACCGAAGAATGCTCTGCGCGATTGGACAGAGCTAAGAAAATTCAACATCATCGTCGATGCAACCGGTGATTGGAATGTGCAAAATGTGCTGAATGCTGAATTTCTGAATGCACGCAGCGATACGCTGTCAGCTATGTTGCACTGCTGGGTTTTCATGAATGGTGCCGGTGCTCAAAGCTTTTTGAATCTGGCCGATGATTTCGCCTGCTTCAGGTGCTTGAGGCCAAAGCTCTCGGGCGGTTGGAGATACCCCGCGGGCGACGAGAGGGACGAACTCAATACCGTCCCAGCGACCTGTGGCGAGGGCTCGTACATTCCTTTCTCCGTGGACGCATCGGTTACGGCGGCGGCGCTCGCAAACAAAGCATTGCTAGATTGGGCGAGTGGCCAGCCCGGCCCGAGACTGCGATCTGCCATCACAAATCACACGCGTGGGAGGTATCAAAAGTACAGATCGCCGGAACCGTCGAAACACTGTCCTGCATGTGCTCATTTGCGGGGGGGCGGTGAATAGGGTTCTCATAGCTCATAATGTGATCGAACAAATTCAGAATTCCTGTCGAAAATGCGCCCCCAGCGAGGCTGGCGGGCTGCTGCTTGGCTACAGGAAGGGCGTCGACTTTGAGGTGATAGCAGCCACCCTTCCAAATCAATGGGACAGAGCCAGCTCGACGAAATTCGTTCGTTCTGTCCGTGGTCATCGGATTCGCGCCTTACGGGATTGGAAGAGATCACACGGCTCGATCGATTGGATCGGGGAATGGCATAGCCACCCACACGGTGCGTTGAGACCTTCCTACATCGATTTGGCGAATTGGAAGAAACTGTGCACGCAGACTGGCAAGGAAATGATCTTCGTGATCGTTGACTTCAATGATTTAGCTCTGTGGCTTCAAACTTGGCCTCTAGGTAAAGCTGTCCAACTTGGCCCAAAGATCTGCGATAATACTGGGGCTCTATTCAGTTCCCAAAGGACGGAATAGTGAGGCGGATTTCAGTATCTGTCAGCGCCTCGCCCCGGAGCTTGGGTGGTCCCAGTGGACAAGGATGCCCCAGCGAAAATTAGCATTGGTTCCCCGCCGGATCTAAGCAGTCTGTCCCCTCTTGGCCGAATTATCGCCTTTGGCTGGGCATGAATGAAGGTCAGCTTCCGACGGTCTCATCTGAGCAAGTAGATGACCGCTTTGTTCGCGAAAGCTGTCGTCCTCAGATACCGCATGGTCCTACGCAGTGTGAGCCGATCCCTACTGCGGCAAATCCTCGCGAAACCGGTCGAGTTGGTGCATCCTTTCGTGAAGCACGGTGACGATTCCTACCGCGCCATCTGACAGCAACCGCCAATAAATATAGTGATGTTCATAGCGGCAGTGGAACCCGTCCACTCCGAACTCAGCCGGAACCGGACGCCATGGAATTTCCCGAGCCGCGATTTCGTCGAACCGTTCGAACAGGCCTCGAATATAGCGAGCTGCCTGCTCCTCGCCCCAAGTGTCGCGGGTATAGACGAAAATTTCGTCGAGACGGCGACCCGCGCGATCCTGGACGCGAACGACGGCCACGCGATCAGCCCCGCGCGTTGCGGGCGATCACCGTTTCGGCATCAAGGGGCTCATAGGCCGATTCCGGCGCCGCGAAAGCGGCAGTCAGTTCGGCTTTCAGCCGCTCGAACCCTTCGGCTTCGACCCGCTCCTTGTCGCGGCGGATGAGGTCGCGGACATATTCGCTGACATTCTCATAGGCACCGCCGTCGCCGATATTGTCGGCGACGAACTCGCCCAGCGTGCCGCTCACACGCACATTCAGAGTCATGGCCTTGGGCATGGCATTGTCCTTCGATCATTCGTCCTCAATATAAGGAATATTGTGGACAAGCGCAACGACCGCTCCGTCCAAAGTGTCGCAGTATTAAACCATCGATGGTTCCCTCATGCCACTCCCCAGGCGTCGGGGGCTCCTACGCCATTCTCTGTCTTTCTTCGCCAGTCTGCGACGCGCGTATTTTCTTGTTGAGTCTCATCGCTTTGCGGCTTTCTTGATGGGCCCCTGAGGCCGGGCGGCGGTTCGCCCGGCAGACAAGCAGGGGCTGACCTTGACCGTCCATCCGATCCGTTCCGAAGCAAGCTCACGCGGCGCGCGCATGCTGCGCACGGCGCTCGGACCGTCGATCGCAGCCTGGCTCGACGATGCGACGGTGATCGAGGTCATGTTGAACCCCGACGGTCGGCTCTGGGTCGACCGGCTGGGAGAAGGCATCGCCGACACCGGCATGACGCTCAGCGCTGCCGATGGCGAACGCATTGTCCGTCTGGTCGCACACCATGTTGGCGTCGAGGTGCATGCGCGGTGCCCGCGCGTCTCGGCCGAGCTGCCCGAAGGCGGCGAGCGCTTCGAGGGACTGCTACCGCCCGTGGTGGCAGCCCCAGCCTTCGCGATCCGCAAGCCGGCCGTCGCCGTCTTCACGCTCGACGACTATGCGACTGCCGGGATCATGTCGGCGGTCGAAGCTACGGTGCTACGCGAGGGCGTGCAAACCCGCGCCAATATTCTCGTCGCTGGCGGCACCGGCAGTGGCAAGACCACGCTGGTCAATGCGCTGCTTGCCGAGATGGCGAAGACCGCCGACCGCATAGTGTTGATCGAGGACACGCGCGAGCTGCAATGCCAAGCTTCCAATCTGGTCGCCATGCGCACGAAGGATGGCGTCGCCTCGCTTTCCGATCTGGTCCGTTCCAGCCTGCGTCTGCGGCCCGATCGTATCCCGATCGGCGAAGTGCGCGGCGCCGAAGCACTCGACCTCCTCAAGGCCTGGGGCACGGGTCATCCCGGCGGTATTGGCACCATCCATGCCGGAACCGCACTCGGTGCGCTCCGCCGCATGGAGCAGCTCATTCAGGAGGCCGTGCTCACGGTCCCGCGCGCACTGCTCGCCGAGACCATCGACCTCATCGCGGTGCTGGTGCGCGACGGACACGGCCGCCGTCTCGCCGAGCTGGCCCGTGTCGAAGGGCTTGATTCTTCGACCGGCGACTACCGCCTCACTTCGTTTTCCCAGCCCTCATCAGGAGACCTGCCATGATCCATGCCCTCCGGCATGGCGCACGCCGCGCCATGCTCGTCGTCACCACAAGCGTGATTGCGCTGTCCCTGTCGTCGCCTGCTTGGGCCGGTGGCTCGTCGATGCCATGGGAAGCACCGCTCCAGTCCATCCTCGAAAGCATCGAGGGACCGGTAGCGAAGATCATCGCGGTGATGATCATCATCATTACCGGTTTGACGCTGGCGTTCGGTGACACTTCGGGCGGCGCGCGCCGGCTGATCCAGATCGTATTCGGGATCAGCATCGCCTTCGCCGCCAGTTCCTTCTTCCTGTCGTTCTTCAGCTTCGGCGGCGGGGCGCTGGTCTGATGGAACCGGGCGAACCGATCCCTGGATATATGGCGCCGGTGCATCGCGCGCTCACCGAGCCGATCCTGCTCGGCGGCGCGCCACGCTCGCTGGCGATCCTGAATGGTACGCTGGCAGGCGCCATCGGACTTGGTTTGCGGCTCTGGATTGTAGGGATAGTCATCTGGGCCATCGGCCATGCCCTGTCGGTCTGGGCTGCGCGCCGTGATCCACAATTCGTGGACGTTGCCCGGCGGCATCTGCGCTACCCGACCTGGATGCGGCCATGATGTCCTTGCGCGAATATAGAAGCGGCGCCGCGCATCTCGCTGACTTCCTCCCCTGGGCGGCTTTGGTCCGCGAAGGTGTGGTTCTCAACAAGGACGGCTCGTTCCAGCGCACGGCGCATTTTCGCGGTCCCGATCTCGACAGCGCAACGCCCGCCGAACTGATCGCCACTACCGCGCGGCTCAACAATGCGTTGCGGCGGCTCGGCTCCGGCTGGGCCATTTTCGTTGAGGCGCAGCGCAGGCCCGCGCTCGACTATCCGGATTGTGATTTTCCCGATCCGGTCTCTGCGCTGGTCGATATGGAGCGGCGCGAGCAGTTCCGGGAGGAAGGCAGCCATTTCGAGAGCCGCTATTATCTGACGCTGCTCTGGATGCCGCCGGCCGAGGACGCGGCGCGCGCCGAGGGCTGGCTTTACGAAGGCCGGTCGAACTCAGGTGTCGATCCCTGGGAACTGCTGGGGAGCTTCACCGATCGCAGCAATCGGGTGCTGAACCTGGTCGAGGGCTTCATGCCCGAGGTTCGCTGGCTCAATGATCGTGAGACGCTGACCTACCTCCACAGCACGATCTCGACCCGCCGCCAGCGCGTGCGTGTGCCCGAGACGCCGATGCATCTCGATGCGGTGCTCGCCGACGAGCCGCTTACCGGCGGGTTGGAACCGAAGCTGGGCGAGCATCATCTGCGCACGCTCACAATCACCGGCTTTCCAAGCGCGACCTTTCCCGGCCTGCTCGAGGAACTCAATCGGCTCGCCTTCGAATATCGCTGGGCGACCCGCGCGATCATGCTCGACAAGACCGACGCGACCAAACTGCTGACCCGCATCCGTCGTCAGTGGTTCGCGAAGCGCAAATCGGTCGCGGGGATTCTGAAAGAAATCATGACCAACGAGGCAAGCACGCTGCTCGACAGCGATGCCTCGAACAAGGCCGCCGATGCCGACACCGCCCTGCAGGAACTGGGCGCCGACTATGCCGGCATGGCCTATGTCACCGCAACGGTAACGGTGTGGGATCGCGATCCCGCCGTCACCGCCGAAAAGCTGCGGTTGGTGGAGAAGGTCATCCAGGGCCGTGACTTCACCTGTCTTGCCGAGGGCATGAACGCGATCGAGGCCTGGCTGGGAAGTCTTCCCGGTCACACCTATGCCAACGTCCGCCAGCCCCCGATCTCCACCCTCAATCTCGCCCACCTGATCCCCCTGTCAGCGGTATGGGCGGGGCCGGAACGGGACGAGCATTTCGGCGCTCCCCCCTTGCTCTACGGCAAGGCCGAAGGCTCGACCCCGTTCCGGTTTTCTCTTCATGTCGGCGATGTCGGTCATACCTTGATCGTAGGCCCGACCGGCGCGGGCAAGTCGGTACTGCTCGCGCTGATGGCAATGCAGTTCCGGCGCTACGAGAATGCCCAGGTCTTCGCCTTCGACTTCGGCGGCAGCATCCGTGCGGCCGCGCTCGGAATGGGCGGCGACTGGCAGGATCTCGGCGGCGGTCTGTCCGACGACGATGATGGCGGCGTGCAGCTACAGCCGCTTGCGCGAATTGATGATCCGGCAGAGCGCGCTTGGGCCGCCGAATGGCTGGCGGCGATCCTTGGCAGCGAAGGCGTTGCTGTCGATCCGCAGGCCAAGGAGCATATCTGGTCGGCGCTCGGTTCGCTGGCGTCTGCGCCAATTGATGAGCGCACGATCACCGGCCTTTCCGTTCTGCTCCAGAGTCAGCATCTGAAGCAGGCACTGGCGCCCTATTGCATCGGCGGGCCGTGGGGACGGTTGCTCGATGCCGAAGCCGAACAACTTGGCGAAGCCTCTGTCCAGGCGTTCGAGACCGAGGGTCTGGTCGGCGCCGGATCGGCCGCAGCCGTGCTCTCCTATCTGTTCCACCGGGTCGAGGGCAGGCTCGACGGCTCGCCCACACTCATCATCATCGACGAGGGGTGGCTGGTGCTCGACAGCCCGAACTTCGCCGCGCAGCTGCGCGAATGGCTGAAGACGCTGCGCAAGAAGAATGCGAACGTGGTCTTCGCCACGCAGAGCCTTGCCGATATCGAGACGTCGAGCATCGCGCCAGCCATTATCGAGAGCTGCCCGACACGCATCTTCCTACCCAATGAGCGCGCGGCTGAGCCGCAGGTTGCAGCCATCTATGAGCGGTTTGGGCTCAATGCCCGCCAGATCGACATATTGAGCCGGGCGACGCCGAAGCGCGATTATTACTGCCAGTCGAGGCGTGGCAACCGGTTGTTCGAGCTGGGGCTGGGCGAAGTGGCGCTAGCCTTCGCCGCGGCGTCTTCCAAGACCGATCAGCTCACCATCGCTGATATCATGGAAACGCATGGGTCATCGGCTTTCGCCACCGAATGGCTGCGCCATCGCGGCTGCGGCTGGGCCGTCGAATTGCTGCCCGAGGCCTCTGCCTTTGAGAACCCGCTTTCCCTCCCACCAGATATGGAGATTGAACCATGAAGCTGTCCCATATGCGCCATGCCCTTATGGCCAGTGTTTTTGCCGCCACGAGCATCGTCGGTCTTGCCGCTATCAGCCCGGCGCACGCGCAGTTCGGCGGGATCGTCTATGATCCCACGAATTACGCGCAGAACGTACTGACCGCCGCCAGGTCGCTCGAACAGATCAACAACCAGATCCGGCAAATCCAGAACCAGGCGACCAGCCTCGTCAACGAGGCCCGCAATCTCGCTTCGCTGCCGTTCAGTTCACTGCAGGCATTGCAGGATCAGGTCGGGGAAACGCAGCGACTGCTCGGTGAAGCCCAGCGCATCGCCTTTGATGTGCGGCAGATCGAGCAGGCGTTCACCGATCGCTACAAGGGATCGGCGCTCACCGCTAGCAATGCGCAGATGATCGCCAATGCCAATGCCCGCTGGGAAGACAGCGTCGGCGCCTTTCAGGATTCGCTCAAGGTTCAGGCGGGCGTTGTCGGCAATATCGATGGCGCTCGCACCACGATGGACGATCTAGTTTCGGCCAGCCAGTCGGCGACCGGCGCGCTGCAGGCCAGCCAAGCCGGTAATCAGCTACTTGCCCTGCAATCGCAGCAGCTTGCCGATCTGACCGCGCTGGTCGCGGCACAGGGCCGCGCACAGGCACTCGATTCCGCACGGCAGGCCGCCGAGGAAGCCGAAGGGCGCGAGCGCTTCCGCCGTTTCTTCGGGCGCGATTGAGAGGAGCTGGCCAATGTCGCGCAATTCCAGGATCGCGGGCGTCGCGGCAATCGCCGGGATCATGCTGGCCGTGGGGGTGGTCGCCCTGCGCGAACCGCGCGACCCGCCGCGCGAAGCGGTCCTGCCTATCGCCCAGGAAAACGAGCAGCAGGAGATGCTGGCGCGCGAACTCGAACGCTGCGCCACGCTCACCATGCCCGATACGACTTGCGAACAGGCCTGGGTGGAAAAGCGCCGGCGCTTCTTCGGCAGCGATGAAGGTGGCCGGCCGTGAACGACACCGGCGTCATCGACAATTTCCTGGGCGTCTTTACCGGCTATATCGATTCCGGCTTCGGTCTGCTGGGCGGCGAGGTCGCGTTCCTTTCGACCACGCTGATAGTCATCGACGTCACGCTTGCCGGTCTGTTCTGGGCCTGGGGCGCGGACGAGGATGTGTTGCAGCGGCTCGTCAAGAAGACGCTCTATATCGGTATCTTCGCTTTTATCATCGGCAATTTCTCTACGCTGGCGACGATCCTGTTCGAAAGCTTCGCGGGGCTGGGGCTCAAGGCGAGTGGTGATGCGCTCAGCCTCGCGGAGTTCATGCAACCGGGGTCAATTGCCGCAACCGGGCTCGACGCTGCCCAGCCCCTGATCGACGCCACCGAGGCGTTCGGCAGTATCTGGTCGGTATTCGCGAATCTCGCCATCATTCTCGTGCTGCTGATTGCCTGGCTGATCGTGGTGCTCGCTTTCTTCATCATCGCGGTGCAGGTCTTCATCACCCTCATTGAGTTCAAGCTGGTGACGCTCGCCGGCTTTGTCCTGCTGCCCTTCGCCTTTTTCGGTCGCACTGCCTTCATGGCCGAGCGCGTGCTGGGCCATATCGTCTCGACCGGCATCAAGGTGCTGGTGCTTGCGATCATCACCGGCATCGGCACCACCCTGTTCAGTCAGTTCACCGTTTCCATGGGGCCAGAGCCCGATGCCGAGCAGGTCATGGCAATCACGCTGGCCGCGCTGGCGCTGCTCGGTCTTTCGATCTTCGGCCCTGGCATCGCCAACGGCATAGTCTCGGGCGGTCCCCAGCTTGGCGCAGGCGCTGCTGCCGGAACCGCGCTGGCGGCTGGCGGGGCACTGGTCGGCGGTGCGGCCGCCGCCCGGCTTGGCGCGGGCGCGGCGGCAGGTGCCATCGGCGGTGCGGCGAGAGGCGCGGCCTACACATCAGGCGCGGCGCGCGGGGCCTATGCCTCTGGCTCATTCGGCAAGAGCGGCAGCGCGGCGGTTGCGGGCGGCGCTGCGGGAGCCGGTAAGGCTGCGGCCGGCGCAGTTCTTTCGCCGCTCAGAAGGGCGGCGGAATCGCTCAAGGAAAGCCATCGCGCCGGCGCTCGCACGAGTCTGGGCGCAGTCGCCGATCCTGCAGCAAGTGCTGCCTCCTCCTCATCACAGCCCGCGTGGGCGGCAGCGATGAAACGCCGCCAGTCAGCCGCTCATGGCGCGACTGTTGCCGCCCATACGCTGAAAGCTGGTGACAGCCACGGTGGCGGTTCCGGTCCCGATATTCGCGAGAAGGATTGATACGATGTTCCGACGCCCTTCCATTCGCTACGGTCAGACACCTGAACCCGTCACGCCTTATCAGCGCGCGGCCCAGGTCTGGGATGACCGCATCGGCTCCGCGCGCGTGCAGGCGCGCAACTGGCGGCTTGCCTTCTTTGGCGCTTTGGTTCTGTCTGGCGGGCTTGCAGGCGGTCTCGTCTGGCAATCGGCGCGCGGCCATATCGTGCCCTGGGTGGTGCAGGTGGACAAGCTGGGCGAGGCGCAGGCGGTCGCGCCTGCCGAAGGCGACTATCGGCCCACTGACCCGCAGATCGCCTTCCATCTCGCGCGCTTTATCGAGCACGTCCGTTCCATTCCGGGCGATCCGGTGATCGTGCGGCAGAACTGGCTTCGTGCCTATGAGTTCACCACCGACAAGGGCGCGCTGGCGCTCAACGATTACGCGCGCGCCAACGATCCTTTCGCCGACATCGGACGCGTGGCCGTGGCGGTGGATGTGTCGAGCGTGATCCGCGCATCGGACGACAGCTTCCGCGTCGCCTGGACGGAGCGCCGCTATCAGGACGCACAGTTAGTTAAAACGAGCCGTTGGTCGGCCATCCTTGCCGTTGCGGTGCAGACGCCGCGTGACCCCGAAGGCCTGCGCACCAATCCGCTCGGCATTTTTGTGCATTCCATCAACTGGTCAGAGGAGCTGTCGCAATGACATATCCGCCAATCTCCCGCGCTGCTTCGGCGATTTTGCTGGTCTGCGCTACCGCCCTTGCCGGCTGCGCCACAACATCGGCCGATCTGCCCGATATTGCCTATGATGATCCACCGGGTGAGATCGCCGCGACGCTTGCGTCCGATCCGCCCCGGCCGGTTGAGGTGGTTGCCATACCCGAGGCGCTGCCACTCCCGGCCCAGTTGAAGCCCGTCCGGCCAGCGGAGCAAAGTCCCGAACCCGCCGATCCGAGGAAACGTATCGGCGCGGCGAATGATGCCGCGCGCGTGCAACCGGTGCGCGACGGCTTTCTCAATGCGATCCAGCAATACCCCTGGACCGGTGGGGCTCTCTATCAGGTCTACACCGCGCCCGGCCAGGTCACGGACATTGCCTTGCAGGAAGGCGAGCAGCTTGTCGGCCCTGGACCGGTCGCGGCCGGAGATACCGTGCGCTGGATCATCGGAAACACGGTGAGCGGCAGCGGCGGAGCAGCCCGCGTGCATATCCTCGTCAAACCGACCCGGCCCGACATTGCCACCAATCTTGTCATCAATACCGATCGGCGCAGCTATCATCTGGAACTGCGCGCAACTCCTGAGACATATATGGCCTCGGTCTCCTGGATCTATCCGCAGGACGAGCTGATCGCCTTGCGCAATCGGAACGCAGTGGCGGCATCCGCCGCCCCTGTGGCAACGGGCGTGGATCTGTCTGCGCTCAATTTCCGATACCGCATCGAGGGCGACCGTGTGCCGTGGAAACCCGTGCGGGCTTTCGACGACGGACGGCAGGTGTTTATCGAGTTTCCCGCCGGAATCGCGCAGGGCGAGATGCCGCCGCTCTTCGTGACCGGCGCTGTCGGCGATGCCGAGCTGGTCAACTACCGTGTACGAGGCCGCTTTATGGTGGTGGACCGGCTGTTCGCCGGCGCCGAACTGCGCCTCGGCGACAAGCGCAAAGAACGCCGCGTGCGGATTGTGCGCACTGATGGCAAGCGTCAGAGGCGGTGATGACTGAGTTCGACCAGCAGTCTGAAGTGGAAGCGCCCATAGCCGAACCGGCCGCGCAGGAAGGAACAGCGCGACCTGCGTCCAGCGATCCGCGACCTTTCCAGCTTCGCGGTCCAACGCCGAACGTCATGCGCTTGTCGAGAAAGGCATTAGCGGTGCTGGGCATAGTGGCCGGTCTCGGCATCGGCGGTGCGCTTATCTATGCGCTGCAGCCGCCGGGAGAGCGGGCAAGTGAGGAACTCTTCAGCACCGATAGCCGCGCGACAAGCGAGGCTATCACGTCGGGGCCAAAGGATTATGGCGATGTGCCCCGGCTCGGCGAACCGCTTCCGGGCGATCTCGGCGGCCCGATCGTCGCGGCGCGCGAGCGCGGCGAGAATGTGCCGGTACCACCGGTCGGCGCGCAGCCTGATCCGCGTGCCCAGGCCGAGGAAGCCGCACGCCAGCGCGCCGAACAGGAACGCGATGCTGCGCGGACCAGCGCGGTTTTTCTCGGTGGTGGGTCTGTGGGAGGAGTAAGCGCGATGCCGTCCGTTCCGGTCTTCCCTGACCTTGAGGCACAAGCGCCAGCCGATCAGGACGGAGCCGCACCGCAAAGCGATCAGCCAGCCCAGCGCGCCTTTCTTGAGCAGGCATCCGACCAGCGCATGGCAAGTGCAGAGCGACTGACCGGGCCCGCATCGCACAACGTCCTTCAAGCGGGCAGCATCATCCCGGCAGCGCTTATCACCGGCATTCGCTCCGACCTCCCCGGCCAGATCACCGCGCAGGTGACTGGGAATGTTTATGACAGTCCAACGGGGCGCATATTGCTTATTCCGCAAGGCGCGCGGCTGATCGGCGAATATGACAGCGATATCGCTGCCGGACAGACACGCTTGCTGCTTGTCTGGGATCGGCTCATCATGCCGAACGGCCGCTCGATCATCCTTGAGAGCCAGCCCGGTGCCGATCCGGCGGGGTTCGCTGGTTTGCAGGACGGGGTGAACCACCATTGGGGCAATCTGCTCCGGGCCGCGGCCATTTCAACGCTGCTTGGCGTTGGCGCGGAGCTGGGCGCGGATAGCGAGGATGACCTCACCCGCGCGCTGCGACGTAGATCGCAGGACACGATCAATCAGACCGGTCAGCGGATCGTCGACCGGCAGTTGAATGTGCCGCCTACGCTAACCGTCCGGCCGGGGCATCCGCTTCGGATCGTTCTCACGCGCGATCTGATCCTTGAGCCTGTGGGAGGCGCGCGATGACAAAATTGAAGCTCGGACCTCTGGTTGACGACAAGCCGGTGAAAGTAACGGTCGAACTGCCTGCCGCCGTTCATCGCGATCTCGTTGCTTATGCCGCTGCGCTTGCGGCCGAGACGGGCGGCGATGCTGTGCCACCGGAAAAGCTGATCGCGCCGATGCTGGCCCGGTTCATGGCGACCGATCGGGCTTTTCGCCGCCATCGTTCCCAAGCGAACTGACGGCGACTTATATCCCGCCTCAATTGCCAAAGAACCGCTTTGACCGCGCCCTGCCGTCTGCTTCCACGGCCGCCATTTCGGCATTGAAGCATTCGTCGCCGCGAACCGTTCCATCCGCGCATTGTGCCTGGACATGCCGCGCTTCGTCGAGATGGGCGGCGAAATACTGCTTGCCGCGTGGTCCGGCTGTAGCCGAAGCTCTGGATGCCGAAGCTGCAATGCTTGCCGTCTGCGGAGCGGGTGCGATGGTAGGCCGCAATACAAATCCGGCGCCAAATCCGACGACCACGGTGATGAGCGCGATGATGAGTGTCTTGCCTTGAGTCATGACTGTTCCTCTCCCGATTGTTGAGCCGATGGCGTCCGCGCCGGGATGGGCGGCAGCGAATAGCGGACGGCCACGAAATCGAGGAACCGGCGTAGAACGGGATTTTCATTATCCTCGCGCCAATAGCCCGAATAGCCAATCCGTATATGGCCGTTGGTTTCATGGACTTCGCGGAACACCACATTCGGCACCTGAATGCCGAGTGCGGATTCCGCGACGACCGAGATCCGTCCGCCAAGTGCGATGACGCTGAGTACTGTGTCGCGGCTCACATCCTCCATGTCTATCTCGGGCGCGTAGCCTGGCATTCCTAGCTTGCCCAAGAGCAGGTTGCGCGTTTCAGGACCGGGATCGCGCGCCGTCAGCAGGAAGCGTTCGCCGGTCAGGTCGGTCCAGTGAAGCCGGTCACGCTCGGCAAGCGGATGACCTTCCGGCATCGCCACGAGGATACGCTCGCTCCAGAATGGGCGGCTCATCAGTCCCCGATAAGGAGCCTCGCCGATCATGATCGCGATGTCGAGCAACCTGTTCTCGATTCCCGCGAGCAGTATATCGCGGCCCCGCTCGAAGCCGCGTACCTTCACATCGGGAAACCGCTCGCCGAACTCGCTGACTGTCGCACGAAGATTTCCGGCTGAAAATGAGGTGTAAAAGCCAGTTGCGAGCCGGCCGGCGTGGCCGGTCTTCGTTGCACGAACCCAGTCGTTCAATTCCTCGAATTCGTTCACGATCCGCTGGGCCGTCTCCAGATAGGTTCTGCCGTTCGGCGTCAGAGTCGCGCCACGTGTCTTTCGGTCGAAGAGAACTATTCCGAGCCGCCTTTCGACTTC
>JAUIFP010000161.1 GCA_030430365.1 Alphaproteobacteria bacterium
GCACCAGCGCGCGGACATGCTTGGCCTTCAGGAACGGCTGTTTGGCTATCGCGGCAAGGATCAGGTCGCGGACCGCACCGCCATCGGCGCGATCGAGGATCCCCGATCCGCGCGGCCGGCCCGGCCCCGCCTTCCGCGCCGCATTGCGCCAGCGCGCCAGGGTGCGCGCGGACAGAGTCTTGATTTCCCGCCCAATCCAGTCCGGAAGGCCGATTGAACCGGCCATGAACAGCTCACAAAAGGCGCTGTCGGCGGCGGATTTCGGCAGGGAGGTAGAGCGCTGAAACCGGTCGGAAAGGCGCAACAGCACCTCGCGGGCATCGTGAGCCGGGCACATGGGACCGTCCCGCAGCACCGGCCGAAAATCGGCGTCGTCGCAGGCCAGATGATGGGCCAGCCAGGAAACGCGCGCCGCGGCGGGAAGCAGATCGACGTGATATTCCAGATTGCTCCTGGCCTTGTTGCCAGAACGCACCCGAGACAGCCCAGTCCGGGCCCAGCCTTCACGTTCCGCGAGCAGGTTCACTCCGCGCCTGGTGGCCGGCAGCCCGGGCATCAGCCCCGCCGCCGCCGCGTCCGCGATTTCCTGTGCCGACAGCCAGATCATCTCAGAGCGTCCATCCCTTCTCGCGCGCGATCTCGAGGATTTCGCGGCCGTGGAGCTCGACGAAGGCCGCGCGGTTGGCCCTGGTCATCCGTCCCCAGGTGGACACGGCGGATTGGTAATGCCTGTCGTCGCGGCTCGGCAGACGACGCCCCTCGGCAAGCAGTTTCGCGTCCGCGACCGTGGTGGCCTTTGGCGGCGTGGCGAACAGCTGGTCGCAGATTGCCGCCTGCATTTCCGGTGTCTCGCCCGCCAGCTGCTGCAACCCGGCCTGATGATCTTCCAGCCAGGTGTCGCGAATACGGGCCTTCGTTTCGCCGGTGAGGCCACGCACAATGTGGATTGCGTTGAAGAACGAAGCGCGGCCCAGGCCGGTCTTTTCGGCGACCTCTTTCAAGAGTCCAAGGATTGGACTCTTGTTCTGATCCGCAGCTTCCGCCTCCTTCACCGCCCGGACGGCGGCACTCCGACGATCACCGCCATGGCGTGCCGACGGGTTCAGGTCCGCCCATGTTTCCTTCAGCGCGGCCAGGTATTCCGCCCGCTCGAGCTTGGTCAGTTCCTCGCGGTTCACATTGGCCATGATCTCGGCGTAGCGCAGCGTGGCCGCATTCATTCCTTCGGGCAGAACATGCGCCTCGACGATGCCGAACTTCAGCTTGCAGACCGCCGCCAGGCGGTGGGCGCCTGACACGATCCGATAGCGGTCGCCGTCTGCGACAACCACCAGCGGCTCCAGCAACCCTTGAAGGTCGATATCCTTCGCCAGCACTTCCACGCGGTGCGATTTAACTTCCCGCAGCCGGTCACCAAGGTCGATCAGCTCGACCGGAATGCTGGTCAGAATGCCGCCCGGAACAGTCGCCATCATGTCCATCAGCCGGCCCTCCCGTAGATCATGTCGAGGGTGCTGCCGATATCCTCCAGCGCGCCGGTTTCGCGCAGATATCCGAGGTCTTTGATCAACTGGTCGCAGGCTGTGATATATGCGAGCATCGCTTCGCGCTGATCGGCATCGGGA
>JAUIFP010000096.1 GCA_030430365.1 Alphaproteobacteria bacterium
AAAGCCGAACTCGTCCGCACCCAGCAAGGCGCCGATGGCCACGTCGCGCCCGGTGCGCAGCCCGCCATCGACCTGTACCGCGATGCGGCTACGCAGATCGTTGAGCAGCAGCGTCTGCTGGGTTTCGGCCAGGCCGATTTCCCAGGGCGAGCCGGCATGCGTCAGGCTGGTCAGCGGCGAAGCGCCGGTGCCGCCTTCATAGCCGGAAATCGTGACATGGTCGGCGCGCGCCTTGGAAACGCCGGCGGCGACTGTGCCGACGCCGACTTCGGAAACGAGCTTCACCGAAATGCGCGCAGACGGCTGGACGTTCTTCAGATCGTGGATCAGCTGGGCGAGATCCTCGATCGAATAGATGTCGTGATGCGGCGGCGGGCTGATCAGCCCGACGCCCGGCGTGGAGTGGCGGACCTTGCCGATCACCTTGTCCACCTTGTGGCCGGGCAGCTGGCCGCCTTCGCCGGGCTTCGCGCCCTGCGCCATCTTGATCTGGATGTCGTCCGAATTGACGAGATATTCCGTCGTCACGCCGAACCGGCCCGATGCCACCTGCTTGATGCGGCTGCGCATCGAATCGCCATTGGGCATGGGGGTGAAGCGGTCCACTTCCTCCCCGCCTTCGCCGGTGTTCGAACGCCCGCCGATGCGGTTCATCGCGACCGCCAGCGTGGTATGCGCTTCGCGGCTGATCGAACCGAAGCTCATTGCGCCGGTCGAAAAGCGCTTCACGATCTCGCTTGCCGGTTCGACTTCGGAGATGTCGATCGGCTGTTCGGCCAGCTTGAAGTCCAGCAGGCCGCGGATCGTCAGCAGGTGTTCGGACTGCTCGTTGATCGACTTGGCGAACTCTTCGTAGTTCTTCGGCTGGTTGCCGCGCACGGCATGCTGCAGGCTGGCAATGTTCTGCGGCGTCCAGGCATGGTCTTCGCCGCGCAGGCGATATTGATAGATCCCGCCGACATCCAGCATATGCTTGTAGATCGGGTTGTCGCCATAGGCGGCGGCATGCCGGCGCACGGCTTCCTGCGCCACTTCGACGATGCCGATGCCTTCGATCGTGGTGGCGGTGCCGGTGAAATAGTTGTCGATCACGGACTGGTTGAGCCCGACCGCATCGAAGATCTGCGCCCCGCAATAGGACTGGTAGGTCGAAATGCCCATCTTGGACATGACCTTCAGGATGCCCTTGCCGGCGGCCTTGATATAGTTCTTCTGGACTTCCTTGGCCGAAAGCTCGGGGTGCTTGGCAAGGCGGATCTGTTCCAGCGTTTCGAAGGCGAGATAGGGGTTGATCCCTTCCGCGCCATAGCCAGCCAGCACGCAGAAATGCTGCACTTCGCGGGCTTCGCCGGTTTCCACGACCAACCCGGTCTGCATCCGCAGGCCCTGGCGCACCAGATGGTGATGCACTGCCGCGGTGGCCAGCAGGGCCGGCATCGGAATGCGGTCTTCGCTTTGCGCCCGGTCGGACAGGATCAGGATGTTCTTGTCGGCCAGCACCGCTTCGGTGGCGAGCCAGCACATTTCCTTGATCGCCGCTTCGATGCCTTCGGCGCCCTCGCTCGCATCCCAGGTTATGTCGATCGTGGCGGTACGGAACGCACCGTCCAGCGATTCCTCGACCGAACGAATCTTGGCGACATCCTCATTGGTGAGGATCGGCTGAGAGACTTCCAGGCGCTTATGCGTGCCGGCTTCGCGCCCCAGCAGGTTGGGACGCGGCCCGATCATGGAAAGCAGGCTCATCACCAGCTCTTCGCGGATCGGGTCGATCGGCGGATTGGTGACCTGGGCGAAGTTCTGCTTGAAATAATCGTAGAGCAGGCGGCTCTTGCTGGAGAGCACGGCAATCGGCGTATCGGTGCCCATGGAGCCGATCGGATCGTCTCCACTCAGCGCCATCGGCTCCAGGAACTTGCCAATGTCTTCCTGGGTGTAGCCGAAGGCCTGCTGACGCTTGAGCAGCGTGGCCGAATCGTCCGCCGGCGCGGCAACCTTGAGGTCGACCGAGTCCAGATCTTCCAGCTTGTACTGCGCCTTGTCGAGCCACTTGGCATAGGGATGGGCATTGGCGAGTTCCGCCTTCAGCTCTTCATCCTCGACGATGCGGCCCTCTTCCAGATCGATCAGCAGCATGCGCCCCGGCTGGAGGCGCCATTTGCGCACGATGTCTTCTTCCTTGAACGGCAGCACGCCGCTTTCGGAAGCCATGCAGACAAGATCGTCCTTGGTCGCGCACCAGCGCGCGGGGCGCAGGCCGTTGCGGTCCAGCGTGGCGGCGATCTGGCGCCCATCGGTAAAGGCCACGGCGGCCGGGCCGTCCCACGGTTCCATCAGCGCGGCGTGATATTCGTAGAAGGAACGGCGCGCCGGATCCATCAGCGGGTTCTTGGCCCAGGCTTCCGGGATCAGCATCATCATCGCATGGGCCAGCGAATAGCCGCCCGCCAGCAGCAGCTCGAGCGCATTGTCGAGGCAGGCCGTGTCGGACTGGCCATGCGGGATGATCGGCCACATCTTGTCCAGATCGGGGCCCAGCAGCTCGCTTTCCATCGTCCGGCGGCGGGCATTCATCCAGTTGACGTTGCCCCGCACCGTGTTGATTTCGCCATTATGGGCGATCAGCCGGAAGGGCTGCGCCAGCCGCCAGCTGGGGAAGGTGTTGGTCGAGAAGCGCTGATGCACCAGCCCCAGGGCCGTGACGCAATCGGGATCGGTCAGATCCTTGTAGAAGCTGCCGACCTGGTTCGCGAGCAGGAGCCCCTTGTACACGATCGTGCGGCTGGAAAAGCTCGGCATGTAAAGCCGGGTGATTTCCGGCATGTTGTGCTTTTCAGCGAGTTCCTTGAGCGGATTCTGCAACTGCTTGCGGATCGTGATCAGCTTGCGCTCGAACGCGTCCTGATCGGGCGTTTCGGGACCGCGCGCGATCAGGCACTGGCGGATCACCGGCATCGAATCGAGCACGGCCTTGCCCAGGCCGGTGGTGTCGGTCGGCACTTCGCGCCAGCCGATCAGCGTCTGCTCTTCCTTGTCGATGAACTTTTCGAACTGCTCGACCACGAAATCGCGGGCCTGCTCGGTCTGCGGCAGGAAGCACATCGCGACCGCGTAATCGCCGACGGGCGGCAGCGTCTTGCCTTCGCTTTCGGCCCATTTGCGGAACAGCGGATCGGGAAGCTGCAGCAGAATGCCGGCGCCGTCGCCCAGCAGCGGGTCTGCGCCCACCGCACCGCGATGGTCGATATTCTCCAGAATCTCCAGCGCCTGATTTACGATTGCGTGCGACTTTTCACCCTTGATATGGGCGACAAAGCCCACACCGCAGTTGTCATGCTCGTTGCGCGGATCGTAGAAACCTTGTGGCGCCGGATAACCCATCAATACTCTCGTCCTATCTTAACTCCCCAATGCGCGCCGTAAAACAGCAGCGCTTCGGGCAATGAAGCGCGACTCACCCCGCCCGCGCGGAGTAGCAAAATTGTCGCGAAATTTCCCAATGGCGACAGGAAACCTATTTTGCAACTGCGACGGCGGCTGTTTTTTGTTTCAGGCACGCGCAGAGGAGGCGCGGCAACAATGCTGCCGTGCTCCTGAAATGCCCTTTGTTTGCGTATTCTAGATGATTTTGACGCGCTGTGAAAGGCGCGATCAGCCAGCCCCGCCTGCGCGGCGGCGGACCACCAGCGGGGATGCGCCGTCCGAATCCTCTTCGGGCACCTGCTGAATGTGCATTTCGCTGTCGGCCACGGTGACATGCTCGCCATCGAATCCGACCAGTTCCATCGGTTCATCCGGCGGGTGGCGGCGGACTTTCATTCCCAGAAGCGAGCCGAAGCTGACATCGCCGCTGTCCTCTTCCTCTTCTTCGTCTTCTTCCTCTTCGCCGTCATCGCCGCCGGTATAGTCGCGCGCATAGTCGCGAAACGCGCCAAGCGTAGGATCGAGAATCGGACCTTCGCCGATCTCGTCTTCTTCGGCGAATTCGGCCTCTTCGTCCCATTCCTCATCGTCGCCGATATCTTCGGCGGGAATGTCGCGCGAAAGGCTGGCGAACGATTCGGGCCGGGCCCCCATGTCGGGGCCGATTGATCCGTCATCGGCCCGAGAAAATTCGGATGCGGGCGGTTCGGCTGCCGGCGCTAAATCCTGCCCCTGCTCCGGGGTTTCTTCAGGCGCAGCGGGTTCCGGTGCAGAGGGCTCACGGACGACCGGCTGGGCCCAGGCTTCCGGGATATGCCAATCGTCGTCTTCGTCCTCTTCCCCTTCGGGATATTCGTCATCTTCCGGCAGAACGTCCTGCGAAAACTCTGCAGGCTCTTCCATTGCCGGTTCGGCAGGGAAGCCGGCGGCGGGCTCGGCCGTTACATCCGGCTCGTCCATTTCGCCCGGCTCGCCTATTTCGAAAGACGGTGCCGCTTCGCTCTCGGCGATCGGGCCGGCATCCGTTTCCTGTTCGGCCGATTCTTCCGCTACCGATTCCGGTTCCGCCTCGGCGGGAGCTTCCGGCTCCGCTTCGGCCGGTTCCTCTGGCGCAGGCTCGTTGCGCGCTTCGGGCCTAGGTTCGCTCCAGGCAAATCTCGGTGCTGCGGACTGCCCGGCTTCCGCCTCATCCTCTTCGTCTTCGCCCGGATTGGTGCGTAAGGCAGTCAGGCGGGACAGCAGGCCCGGATCGACCGGATCAACATTCTGCGCGCGCCGGTGCGTAAGGCTTGGTGGCGGCTCCGGCGTTTCGGTTTCCTGCAAGACCGGCTTGGGCGGCGGCGGCGCGGCCTGTTCCAGCGTGAGGGGAAGCGGCGGGACGGCGTCCTGCGCCGGATCGGCCGGTTCCTCTTGGGAATAGCTCAGCGGCGCATCGTCTTCCCCGCCTGAGATCTCCGGGTCGATCTGCGGTTCTAGGCCTATCTCCGGGGTGGCTTCAGGTGCGATCTCCGGGGCCGTCTCATCGGCGGGTTCTTCGGGCGGGCTCTCCTGCTCCCAATCGGACAGAGACCCCATGTCCTTGCCGCCCGGTGTGCTCCAAATGTCGCCGCCAGGAGTTTCCAGGTTCCAGTCGAAACCGGGTTCGGGAACCGGGCGCCATTCCTGCGACCAGAGATCGGATTCGCCTGCGTGGCCGGTGGGAGGACCGATGGGTTCTTCGCCTGCCGGATGATCTTCGGCCGGTGCTTCGGTGGAGGACCAGATTTCGGGCTCGAAATCGCTCTGCGTGTCGTTCTGCGCCTCGGGCAAGGAATCTTGCGCGCCGAAGGCACTCGGCCCGGGCGGAAGATCGCCCCATGCGCTGTGCATGCTGGGCGGCGCCTCGAATGTATGCGTCTTGCCGAAATGGCTTTGCGGATCGGGCATTGGCGCCGCGGCAGCGTAACGGGAAAGATCGAATTCCTCGGCGGGCTCTTCCTCCGGCTCGGGCGGCAAGCCCACGCCGGTGATCTTCGCCATGCGGTGCGAACGGGCCGGATTGGCTCTGCGCCGGGCATTGGCATAGAGGCGGGCGAGGCCAAGGCCGATGCGCGCGCCGATCAGGGCGGCGGCAAGGCAGAGCACGATGCGCGCTTCCTGGCCGATCGGGGGAGCCAAGGCAGGCAGCAAGTCGGGAATGCCGCTTGCGGAAACAAGACGGTCGATGACCGGTGCGGGTATGAGCGCGCAGCCGAGCCCGAACAGGGCAGCCGCCCAGATGGCGATCATTGACGGAAACAGGCGGTGCTCGCTGATGGGAGCCGACTTGCCGCCATTTCTGTTCGGTCGTTTGCTTGCCACGCTATTTTCAACCCTTGTGCTTCTGAAGCCTGCAAATCCGCCTGGCAGCCCGTTTTTCGGGCTTGCCGCTGCGCAAGGCGGGCATCCAGCACTCAGCCCTAATCGGGCTTGGTAAACTTCCTGATAACAAGCCCGATTCGCCAAATTGCGCGGTGCGCGCCCGCAAAGCCCCCCGCAATGCCGTAACGGCAGGCTCTGGGCCGTTGCGCTGTTCACGCCGTTGGGCCATGTTTCCCGCCGGCCCGGAAGCGAGATCGGCCGGAAGCAACAACGGATGGATGGCGCAATGACCCCGGAGGAAATGCAGGCCCATATCGGCGAGACCATCGGCACGTCCGAATGGCTGCTGATCGATCAGGAGATGATCGACAAATTCGCCGATGCGACCGGCGACCACCAATTTATCCATGTGAAACCGGAACTGGCGAAAATGACGCCGTTTGGCGGCACGATCGCGCATGGGTTCCTTACCCTTTCGCTGATCCCGGTGCTGGCGGAAAAATCTGATATCGACCGGCCGGCCAATGTGAAGATGGCGATGAATTACGGGGGCAACCGGGTCCGCTTCATTAACCCGGTGCGTTCGGGCAAGCAGGTCCGCGCGCATTTCAAGCTGATCAAGATGTTCGAAAAACATCCCGGTCAGTGGGAGCAGACGCTCGAGATCACTCTGGAGATCGAAGGCGAGGACAAGCCCGGCTACGTCGCGGAATGGATTACGCTGTTTTTCATCTAGCCGCGACAGGCGTTGCCTTTGCCGGGCAACGAAACCACATCCGGGGGCGAGTTTGAAGAGAGAGCATTCCCATGCGTGACGCAGTCATAGTTTCCACCGCCCGCACGCCCATAGGCCGGGCCTATAAGGGCGCCTTCAACGCAACGCCGGGGCCCACGCTGGGCGCCCATTCGCTCAAGGCCGCGGTGGAGCGGGCCGGGATCGACGGCGCCGAAGTCGACGATGTGGTGTGGGGCTGTGCACTGCCGCAGGGCAGCCAGACGCCCAATATCGCCCGGCTGGTGGCGCTGCGCGCAGGATTGCCGCCTTCGGTTGCGGGTATGAGCGTCGACCGGCAATGCGCGTCGGGCTTGATGGCCGTCGCCACGGCGTCCAAGCAGGTCGTGCAAGACGGAATGGATGTGGTTGCCGCCGGCGGGCAGGAAACGATCAGCCTAGTGCAGACCAAGGCCCTGCGCGTCGAATTCGATATGGAACTGGTCGCGATGCACAACGCGACCTACATGCCCATGCTGCAAACGGCGGAAGTCGTCGCCAAGCGTTACGGCATCCCCCGCGAAGCGCAGGACGAATACGCCTTGAGCTCGCAGCAGCGGACCGCCGCGGCGCAGGAAGCGGGCCGCTTCGATGCAGAGATCGTTCCGGTCACCGCGACCATGTCCGTGACGGACAAGGAATCGGGTGAAACCAGCAGCCAGGAAGTCACGATCGAGAAAGACGAGGGCAACCGGCCCGGAACCACGCTGGAGGCTCTAGCCGCGCTCAATCCCGTGGTCCCGGGCGGGGTGATCACTGCAGGCAATGCCAGCCAGCTTTCCGATGGCTCTTCCGCCTGCGTGGTCATGGAATCCAGTCTTGCGGAGAAGCGCGGACTTCAGCCGATGGGGCGCTATCTCGGGATGGCGGTTGCCGGCACGGAGCCGGACGAGATGGGCATCGGCCCGGTCTTCGCCGTGCCCAAATTGCTCGAACGCCACGGGTTGAAGGTCGACGATATCGGGCTGTGGGAACTGAACGAAGCCTTCGCGGTCCAGGTGCTCTATTGCCGGGACAAGCTCGGCATTCCGGACGAGCTGCTCAACGTCAATGGCGGATCGATCTCGATCGGCCATCCTTACGGGATGACGGGCGCGCGCTGCACCGGCCACGCCCTGATCGAAGGCAAACGGCGCGGCGCGAAATATGCCGTGGTGACGATGTGCGTGGGCGGCGGCATGGGTGCAGCCGGCCTGTTCGAAGTGCTCTGATCCCGCCGCGTGCAGCCGGCGCCCGGTGTGCGCCGGCTATGCGAAAACGCGTTGGACAGGTGCTCAGAGCTGCGCCGGTCAGGCGACGACCTTGAGCTTCACGCCTGCGCCGGAGCCTGGATGTTTGCGGATCCATTCCTCCACCACCGGGGCAATCTTCATCCGCCATTTGCTGCCGTTGAAGATGCCGTAATGGCCGACATTGGGCGCGAGATGATACTTCTTCATCTCCTTGGGCAGCTGATGCGCCAGATCGAGCGCCGCCTTGGTCTGGCCGATGCCTGAAATGTCGTCACGCTCGCCCTCGATCGCGAGCAGTGCCGTGTCGCGAATGCCATTGAGATCGATCACCTTGCCGCGGTGATTGAACTTGCCGTCCGGCAGCGAATGTTCCTTGAACACGTGCTGGATGGTCTGGAGATAGAATTCGGCCGTCATGTCGCAGACGGACAGATATTCGTCGTAGAATCGCTTATGCGCCTGCGCGCCGTCGCCATCGCCTTCGATCAGATGGTTGAAATACTGATAGTGGCTGTTGAGATGGCTGCCCAGATTCATTGCGATGAAGCCGGCAAGCTGCAGGAAGCCGGGATAGACTTTGCGTCCCGCCCCCGGATAGGCCATCGGCACGGTCGCGATCACGTGGTTCTGGAACCAGCTCATCGGCCTTTCGGTTGCGACATCGTTCACGCTGGTCGGCGATGCGCGCGTATCGATCGGGCCGCCCATCATCGTCAGGCTGGCCGGACGGCACGGATTTTCCTCCGCACCCATCACTGCGGTCGCGGCGAAAGCGGGGACGGAGGGCTGGCAGACCGCCAGCATA
>JAUIFP010000097.1 GCA_030430365.1 Alphaproteobacteria bacterium
GCCTTTCCTGGTTCGGTTTCGTCATGCCCTGCCTGCTGCTGAACTATTTCGGCCAGGGCGCGATGATCATGGGGATGGACGATGCCACGGCGGCGGAGGCGATCCGCAACCCGTTCTTCATTCTCGCCCCGGAAATGTGGCGCCTGCCATTGGTTCTGCTGGCGACCGTGGCGACCTTCATCGCCAGCCAGGCGGTGATCTCCGGCGCGTTCTCAATCACGCATCAGGCGATCCAGCTCGGCTTCATTCCGCGCCTGTCCATTCGCCACACGAGCGACGAACATCACGGCCAGATCTATATCCCGATGGTGAACTGGGCGCTGATGGTCGCGGTGATCGTGCTGGTGCTGACATTCGGCAACTCGTCCAACCTTGCATCCGCCTATGGCATTGCGGTCACGGGCGCGATGCTGATCGATACCTGCTTGCTGGCGGTTCTGGTCACGGCGATCTGGCGCTGGAAGCTGTGGATGGCGATTCCCGTCGTACTGATCTTCTTCGTGGTCGATGGGGCCTATTTCGCCGCCAACCTGACCAAGGTACCCGATGGCGGCTGGTTCCCGCTGCTGGTCGGCGCGGTAGCCTTCACTCTGCTGACCACCTGGGCGCGGGGACGCAAGGTGATGCGCGACCGTATGTCGGAAGTGGAATTGCCGCTCGACATCTTCGCCAAGTCTGCCCGGTCGAGCGCGCAGCGCGTGCCCGGCACCGCGATCTTCATGTCCGCCGCCACACAGGGCGTGCCCTCGGCGCTGCTCCACAATATCAAGCACAACAAGGTGCTGCATGAACGCGTGGTGGTGCTGACCGTCAATGTCGCCGAAGAACCCTATGTCGATCCCGGACGAAGAATCGAGGTCACCGATCTCGGGCAGGGTTTCTACCGGGTCGTGCTCAATTACGGCTTCATGGAGGAAACCGATATTCCCGCCGCGCTGGAGCAAACGGATCTGCGCGATGGGCCGTTCGACATGATGCAGACCAGTTTCTTCCTCTCGCGCCAGACCCTGCTCAGCGCAAAGAGCCCGGGCATGGCGATCTGGCGGGAACGATTATTCTCCTGGATGCTGCGCAATGCGGCAACGCCGATGGACTTCTTCCGATTGCCGACCAATCGCGTGGTGGAATTGGGGAGCCAGCTCGAGATCTAGCCGTTCTCGGCAACGATCATGTAAGCAAGGTCGAGCGCCTCGAATTCGTAGCCCAGCGAGGTGATCGCGGCGGTGATCTGGCCGCGGTGATGGGTCGCGTGGTTGAATACGTGGAGCAGAGTGCCAGACATCGGCATCATGCGCGGCTGCCCGGTGGTCATGGTGTAGCGCAGGTCGCCGGCGAGCGCTGCGTCGTCGAGACTTCCGATATAACCCGGCCACTGCGCGGTCGCCGCTTTCAGCCGCTCGGCTAACTTTGCGCGGTCGCGCTCAAGCTCGGCGTCGAGCGGCAGGCTGGGTGAACGGCCTTCGGCGAAGCGCGGATACCATATTTCGGCGTCGGTCAGCAGCAAGTGGTTGAGCGTGCCGTGGATCGACCCGAAGAAGAGACCGCAGGGCTCGCGGTAGGGTGCGTCTGGGATCGGCGCCACCGCCGCCAGCAGGCGATCGGTTGCCCAGACGTGATAACGCGCCATCAGGGCGATCTGGTCTTTGGCTGAAGCACCCATGCTTTCTCCCCCCTCGCGCTGCCTTGATGCGGCTCATTATACAGCCGTTAGCAAGCAATGAAAAAGGGGCGCCGAAGCGCCCCTTTCCAACGCAATGCAATCCTGGATCAGCCGAGATTGGCGCTGACCATGCAATACATCATCGGGATCGACAGCAGCGTATTGAGACGGCTGGCAATCAGCGCACGCGGCGCCGCAGCGGCCTTGGCATCATCGCTGGCTTCGACGACTCCCAGGATCTTCTTCTGGGCAGGCCAGATGATGAACCAGACGTTGAAGGCCATCACCAATGCCATCCACATGCCGACGCCGATCAGGTCCATGGCGCCCTGGCCGGCGAAAGTGAGGGCCGGCATGAGGTAACCGCCGACATGGGCGATGACGAGGCCAGTGAGCACTGTCAGCGCGGCCGCCCAGCGGAAATAGAACAACACCTTGGGCGCAATATGGCCCGTGACTGCGCCTTTCTGCTCCGCCGGAATCGACGGCATCAGCGGTACCTGGACGAAGTTCAGATAATAGAGCAGGCCGATCCAGAGCACGCCGAAGAACAGGTGCAACCAGCGAAAGACCGAATTCACATCCACCGGCGTGCTCGCAGCGAAGGCGAACATCACCACGATTGCCACAATCAGCCCGACGATCATGACGAGCTGCAAGTTTCCAAAAAGCTTGGCCATTTCAGTATTCCCCCTTTGCGCCCCATTGTTGTTGATTTCCGCTTTGCGGTCAGGGCGAGGGAGGATCTTACTGCGAAATTAGCACATTCAACAAATTTCCAGCTTTTCAGGCAGGTGGCAGCGTCGTTTCCTCTTCCTCGACGTCTCCTGTGGAGAGGCCGTGCTTCAGCAGCATCGGGATTTGCGAGAAGGTGAAAAGGAAGGAAAGCGGCATGAAGACCCAGACCTTGGCGGACAGCCAGTCACCGAAACTCAGGAAGAAGCGGAGCGCTTCGTTGAGTGCCGCCAGGACATAGAAGAACAGCGCCCAATTGCGCGAAAGCTTGAGCCAGCCTTCGTCCGAAAGTCCTTCGAAGGCGGCTTCCAGCAGCCATTGCAGCAATGCCTTGCCGCGAAGCCAGCCGATCAGCAGGACCGTGCCGAAAAAGATATAGAGCACCGTCGGCTTGATCTGAACGTAGAAGGGATCGCGCAGCAGGATCGTCAGGCCGCCGAAGCCCACGATAAGGACCGTGGAGAGCAGCAGCATGCGCGAAATCGTGCCGAGCAGCCATTTGGAGAGCCCCAGCGCGATCAGCGCGGCCAGGATGAATGCGCCCGTGCTGCGCACAACCGCCAGGATCACGCCGAGACCGTCTTCCTTATTCTCCGGGGCATAGAAGTAATAGACCGCCAGGAATACCAACAGAGGCCCGTAATCGATCAGGACGTTGAGCCAGCCGGATTTGGGCTTGGCCGCTTTGGTATTGGGGGCTTCTTCCGCCATCATGCAATTCCTGCGATAACCCGCGCCACAAGGTCCGGATCGAAAGGCCTTAGATCGTCGATCTTCTCGCCTACGCCGATGGCGTGGATCGGCAGGCCATATTGCTCGGCCGCGGCGACCAGCACGCCGCCGCGCGCAGTCCCGTCCAGCTTGGTCATGATCAGACCGGTCACACCGGCGACTTCCTTGAAAACGTCGATCTGCGAAAGTGCGTTCTGGCCGTTCGTGGCGTCCAGCACCAGCACGACATCATGCGGGGCCTCTGGATTGATCCTGCCGAGCACGCGCCGGATCTTGGAAAGCTCGTCCATCAGTTCGCGCTTGTTCTGCAGGCGTCCGGCCGTGTCCACGATCAGCGCATCGATGCCTTGATCGGTGGCGGCCTTCACCGCATCGAAAACGATGCTTGCCGGATCGCCGCCTTCCGCGCCCCTGACGATCGGTACGTCCAGCCTTTCGGCCCATACGGCAAGCTGCCCGATGGCGGCGGCCCGGAAAGTGTCGCCGGCGGCCAGCATGACGCCGTAGTCCTCTTCCTGGAAGAGATGGGCGAGCTTGGCGATCGTGGTGGTCTTGCCGCTGCCGTTGACGCCGATCACCAGTATGACCTGTGGGCGGGGAAATGCGGTGACTTCCAGCTTCTTGGCCACGGGGCGCAGGATTGCCGCGATTTCCTCTGCCACGGCCTCTTTCAGCTCGGTTTCGGAGATTGTGAGTCCGAAGCGCTTCTCGGCCAGCTTGGCGCGGATGCGGGCGGCAGCGCTGGGCCCCAGATCGGAGAGGATCAGCGCATCTTCCACATCGTCGAGCGTGGCGTCGTCCAGCGTCGCCGTGCCGACGGCCGAGGTGAGGTTTTCCGTGAGGCGTTCGGAGGTCTTGCGAAATCCGCCGAACAGGCGCTGTGTCCAGCTCTCGCTCATTGCAGCAGGCCTCCTTCAAGCCGGGCTGGCGTAACCGTTAGAATCTGTCCCGCGGGTGTTCCTTCGCGCAGAGCGACGCGCGCGAAATTCTCTGCCAGCCCCGTTCCGTCCCGTTCCGTGAGCACGCACAGCTCTTGCCCAATGAGGCTGCGCAGCCATTGTTCCCGTTCTTCGGCAACCCGGGCGCGCAGCTCCGCGGCGCGGCGCTTGATAATGGGCTTCTCCACTTGCGGCATGCGTTCTGCGGGCGTTCCGGGGCGGGGCGAATAGGGAAAGATATGGCCGTGAACGATGCCGCATTCGCCAATGAGCGAGAGATTGGCTTCGTGCATCGCTTCATCCTCGGTGGGAAAACCGGCAATGATATCCGCGCCGATCGCAATGTCGGGCCGGCGGGCCTTGAGCCGGGCGACGAGATCCACTGCATCGCGGCGCAGATGGCGGCGTTTCATGCGCTTGAGCGCGAGATCGTGGCCATGCTGCAGCGAAAGGTGGATATGCGGCATCACGCGCGGCTCTTCGGCAAAGAGTTCGAACAGTTCGCCATCCACCTCGATGCCGTCGAGAGATGACATGCGCAGCCGCCGGAGTTCTGGGAATGCCTGCAGGACGGCACCGACCAGCGAGCCCAGTTTCGGGCTGCCCGGCAGGTCATGGCCCCAGGAGGTCACGTCGACGCCGGTCAGCACCACTTCCGGAGCGCCTTGTCGAAGGTGGCTTTCCACCTCTTGCAGCACCTCGGCTATGGTCAGGGATCGGCTTGCGCCGCGCCCTTGCGGGATCACGCAAAAGGTGCAGCTGTGATCGCAGCCATTCTGTACCGCGATGAAGGCGCGGGTATGTTGCGTTGGAACCATGCGCTGCGCTTCGGGTACGTTCCATGCGCGCGCGTCCAGCTTTTTGCCGTTTTCGATCAGCCCGTCGACTTCAGGCATGGCGGAAAGCTGATCCCGCTCGATATCGGCAGCGCATCCGGTCACCAGCAGGCGGGCATCGGGATTGGTGCGGCGGGCCTTGCGGATTGCCTGGCGCGTCTGGCGCACGGCCTCCAGCGTAACGGCGCAGCTATTGACCACGACGATATCCCGCTCGTCGCCCAGCAGAGAGCGGATCGTCTCGCTCTCCGAAATGTTCAGGCGGCAACCCAGCGAGATGACCTGCGCGCTCAAGTGAAATCCGCCGGATCGAATGTCCCGCGAAAGCTCTCCGCCGCAGGGCCGGTCATGGTGATGTGGCCGTCTTCGCCCCAGGCGATGGTCAGCGTTCCGCCGGGCAGGGTGACGGCGACCTCGCGGTCCGTCAGCCCCTTCTTCATTGCCGCAACCGCCGTGGCGCATGCCCCGGTCCCGCAAGCGCGGGTGAGCCCCGCACCGCGTTCCCACACGCGCAGCAGGATCGCCTTGCGGTTCACGATCTGCGCAACATTGACGTTCACCCGGTCGGGAAAGATCGCGTCATGTTCAATCTGCGGGCCGAGCCGGTCCAGCTCGACGGCATCGGCATCGTCCATGAAGAACACGACATGCGGATTGCCGACATTCACGGCAATCGGATTTTCCAGGTCTTCCCAGGCAACCGGCATGGATTCGCTGTCCATCGCGTAGGCCAGCGGTATCTCGTCCCAGGCGAAACGGGGCTTGCCCATATCGACAGCGATTCCGCCATCGGCCGGGCTGGCGGCGATGATCCCGCCATTCGTTTCGATCCGGCAGGGCTCGCCATGCAGCAGGGCAACCGCGCGCGCGGCATTGCCGCAGGATTCAACTTCGCTTCCGTCATTATTGAAGATGCGCATGCGGAAATCTGCGTTCCCGGAGGCCTCCAGCAGGATCAGCTGATCGCAGCCGATACCCGTGCGCCTGTCCGCCAGAGAGCGGGCCAGATCGTTGGTCACCGGAATCAGGGTGTCGCGCCGCGCATCCAGCACGACGAAATCGTTGCCTAACCCGTGCATCTTGACGAAGGGAATACGCATTTGCGGGGGCGTCTAAGCCCTGCAGGGCCAAACCGCAATGTCGTCGAAGAGATAGCGGCTCTGCGCCTGCTATCCGGCTGCGCGCTGGCCCGATTGGGAAATGCCCGTCGCACGATCTTCAGCCTGACCTTCAGCCCCTGGCGCGGCCCCGTCCTTGCCTTCGACTTCCTCGCGCAGCTCGGCGAGCAATTTCTTTTCCTCAAGCCGCTTGCGGGTGCTCACCGCGTCTTCCGGTCGCCCATAAAGATAGCCTTGGCCCTTGAGCTTGCCCATCTTGCGCAAGACGTCCAGCACCTGCTTGTTTTCGATGCCCTCGGCCGTCATCGGCAGCTCGAACCCGCGCCCGAGCGAGACGATAGCTTCCACGATCTTGGAGTTGGCGCCTTCTTCGGAGAGCTCGCTTACGAAACTGCGATCGATCTTGATCCGGTCGAATGGAAGAGAGCGTAGCTGTGCGAGGCTGGAATAGCCGGTGCCGAAATCGTCCAGGCTGATCTGAATGCCCTGGTTCTTGAGGTTGGTGACGACAGAGCGAACCACCCCGATATTTTCGTGCAGGCAGCTTTCGGTGATTTCGATATCGAGCCTGTAGGGCGGGAAACCGCTCTCAAGCAGCAGGCGCAGGAGCTTTTGCGAGAACCACGGATCGCGCAGCTGAATCGGCGAGATGTTGATCGACAGGGAAAGCTTGGGATCCCATTGCTTCGCGTCCTTCAGTGCCTGGACGATCAGGCTTTCGGACAGTTCCGCAATCACGCCGATCTCTTCGGCAATCGGGATGAATATCTCCGGACCCACCAAGCCGAATTGCGGTGAATTCCACCGCGCAAGCATTTCGAAACCGACCAGCTCGCCCGTTTCGAGGTCGATCTGCTGTTCGTAATAGGGGACGAATTCGCCCTTGCGGACGCCCTGGCGGATGCCCGATTCAATCTCGTTTCGGAAGCGCAGCTCGCTTTCCATGGTCGGTTCGAAGCAGGAATAGCGGTTCCGCCCCTGCTTCTTCGCGTGATACATCGCGATATCCGCACGGTGGAGCAGCACCTGGGCAAATTCGTGCCCCAGCATCAAATCCTCGCGATCGTTCGACCGGGCGATGCCGATCGAAACGCTGACTTCGGTCACGCTCTTCTCGTCGCCGATCGGTTTGCTGACGCTGTCCAGCATGGCCTGCGCCAGATCGTCCAGCTTGTTGGCCTCGCGCGGATCGAAAGTCGCGATGCAGGCAAATTCGTCGCCGCCAAGGCGCGCGACCACGCCGTCGATCGGCCGCAGCGCCGCAATCCGGCGCGATGTTTCACTCAGGACCTTGTCCCCGACCGAGTGGCCATAAAGGTCATTGATCTGTTTGAAGTTGTCCAGATCCAGCATCAAGACGGCGACGCTCTTGTTCTCGTCATAGGCATTAAGGATCAGATCGGCCGAAACTTCTGCGAAACTGCGGCGGTTGAGCAGCCCGGTCAGCACGTCCGTTTCGGCAAGGCGGCGAGCATTTTCTTCCGCCTTGCGCCGTTCCTTCACCTCGGCCGTCAAATCGGCATAACGCCGCCAGCCGAAAATGATCAGCGCGACATTGAGGAGGAGGGCATTGGTTAGGGCGGTATCCGGCCCGTTGCCTACGCCATACCAGGCTTTGACGATCTGCGGCATGACTGTGCCGCCAGTAGCGACAAACAGGATAAGACCGGCAACGGCGATCCCGAACGCGACGATATCGCGCTCGGCCCGGCCAAGCCGGCGGCTTTGCTGCCCGTTATTGTCGTGCCCTGCGTCCAAGCTGCGCAACCTCAGTTTCTTAACCTTGTGGGGTTTCGCAGAATGCGCTGAAATTTCGGTTAATTGCGCAATCACTGTCTTTCGCGCCGCTATCGGGGCGGTGGAAGAAACGGCCCGGCTGGGTTAAGGGCGCACGAACCAAAGCGGAGGACTATCAAGCATGGCGCAGCGATACTGGCTCATGAAATCGGAGCCGGCGGCATTCAGTTGGGACGATCTGGTCAAGAACAAGGAAGAGATCTGGGACGGTGTCCGCAATCACCGCGCGTCCAACAATATGCGCGCAATGAAAGTGGGCGAGCAGGCTTTCTTCTATCATTCGGTCACCGGCAAGGAGATCGTCGGGATTGCCGAGATCTGCGAGGCGGGGCTGACGGATCCAACGGATCCGGAAGGCAAATGGGCAACCGTGAAGATCAAGCCGGTGCGCAAGCTGGCCAGGCCGGTCACGCTGGCCGAGGTCAAGGCCGACAAACAGCTTGAAGGGATCGAGCTGGTGAGGCTGTCGCGCCTGTCCGTCGCAGAGCTGACCAAGAAGGAATTCGACCGGATCGTGAAGCTCAGCGAGAGCTGAGCGCGCGGCGCCAGCCATTCGGAGTACTACACAGCAGTAGGTGTCCCGTCCTGCTACGGTGGATAACCCGCGCTTTTGCATGGTTATTTTTCCGTTAACAGGCTTGCCATGCGCCGCTCGCTTGCCTTGACCGACGAGACCGCCCGCCATC
>JAUIFP010000098.1 GCA_030430365.1 Alphaproteobacteria bacterium
AGAGTGGAAATTGCACGAGTTTACCGCTCGCCGGCATCACTGCGTCGATCGCCTGGGCAGGCTGCATCGCCGCAAGGATAGCCGGATCGCTTGCGTCCATTCCGCCGGTCAAAGCGCCGAATGCGGGCAGGATCATGCGTCCTCCACCAGATATGGACGAACTCACGACTGCGCAAGGGCGGGAGATCGAACGGCCCCGCGCGCGCAGCTTGAACTTGGGGTGGAAATGGCCCGAAAGTTCCGGGCGCGTTTCGCCGGGCATCGCCTGATGCCGCAGCATCAGCCCCCCAATCTCCAGCTCTTCGGCAATGGTGCCGCCGATCGCGCCGCCATTTGCCGCGCTGAGGGCCGAATCGTGATTGCCGGTGATCCAGACCCACTCCACCGCACGGGTGAGTGCATCCAGCATCCCCGCCGCATGGGGTTCCAGCCGCGAACCGCCTTCATCGTCATGGAAATTGTCGCCCAGCGTATAGACGCGCCGCGCGCCCGTTTCGCGAATGGCCTGCGCCAGCCGCTCCAGCGTTTCGCGGCTGTCATAGGGCGGCAGCATCTGGCCGTGGCGGGCATAAAAGCTAGCCTTTTCAAGGTGAAGGTCGGCTACCAGCAGCGCCTGTTCGCGCGGCCAGAAAAGCGCGCGCCCCTGCCCAAGGGCAAATTCTTCATTGGCGAACGAAAGGGGAACCATTCGCTTTCCTTGCCGCAGCGGGCGGGGGATGGCAAGGGGGTGGAACGATGACCGACTGGAGCCCCTATACCGCCCGCGCGAAGGAATGGTTCGAAAGCCTGCGCGACAGCATCTGCGCCGAGTTCGAAGCGATCGAGCGCGAGGCGGGGAGCGAGGCGGCCTTCGAATATATTCCCTGGGACAGGGACACCGATGATGGCTCCGAAGGCGGGGGCGGGGTGCGCGGCGTCATGAAAGGCGAAGTGTTCGAAAAGGTGGGCGTGAACGTCTCCACCGTTTCGGGCGAATTTGCCCCCGGCTTTGCGAACACGATCAATGGCGCGAGCGAGGAAGATCCGGGTTTCACCGCCACCGGCATCAGCCTGGTTGCCCATATGGCGAACCCGCATGTGCCGGCCGTGCATATGAACACGCGCTTCCTCACCACCAGCAAGGCCTGGTTCGGCGGCGGGGCGGATCTCAATCCGCCGATCCCCTATGAAGAGGATACGCAGGAATTTCACGCCGCCTTCCGTGCGGCCTGTATGGGGCACAACCCCACCTGGTACGATCGCTTCAGCAAATGGGCGGACGATTATTTCTTCATTCCGCACCGCAATGTCGCGCGCGGCGTGGGCGGCATCTTCTACGACCATCTCGAATGTGAGGAAGATGGCGCGTGGGAACGCAACTTCGCCTTCACCAGGGATGTCGGCACGGCCTTTCTGGATGTGTTTCCGAAGATCGTGCGCCGCCGGATGGGATCCGAATTCACCGAAGCGGACAAGCGTGCCCAGCTGGAATGGCGCGGGCGTTATGTGGAATTCAATCTCGTCTATGATCGCGGTACGCTGTTCGGATTGAAGACCGGCGGCAATATCGATGCGATCCTGATGAGCCTGCCGCCCGAAGTGCGCTGGAGCTGACACCAGGGAGTTACGTCTTCATGCATGGGAAAAAGCGAGCATGCATGTGAATAGACGCGATCTTGCGGAAATTCGGGCGGTTTGCGTGCCTGCCGTTCTGGCGCTGGTGCTGGCAGCCGGTTCGGCCAGCGCGGAGCCGGTGCTGTCGCGCACCGACCCTGCGGTGGACGTCGCGGGGACGGCGGCCGACGCGGAAGCGGAGCCATTGTGCATCGAGCCGGGCGCCGCTGCCGCAAGCGAGGCGATCCAGCAGCCGGCGGATGAAGCGCCGGCCTATGTCATGCCGTCCACCGGCTTCGCATTCACCTTGCCGGGCGAGGAGGAAGGCGGGGATTCCGCGCTTCCCGAATGCCCTCCGCCGGAGCCGGTGCGCCCCGAAGCGCCCGATATTTTCGGCTTCTCCGCGGTGCCCATCGGCGCGGCTTTGCGCGGCGATTGGGATGCGGAAAAGGCGGTCGCGCTGGAGGGCGCGCAGGGGCAGTGGCGGGCGCTGCTGATCCGGGCGGGCATGCCTGCCGCGCGCGATCCGGTCGATCAGGTGAACCGCTGGGTCAACCGGCATCTGCGCTATGTCGATGACCGTTACGGCGATCAGTGGTCCGACGCGGCGGACACGCTGAGCCGCGGCTATGGCGACTGCGAGGATTACGCGATCGCCAAGATGGCGCTGCTCTCTCAGCTCGGGGTTCCGCGCGATTCCATGTTCCTTGTCCTGCTGAAGGAACGCACGCGCCCGGGCGATCACGCAGTGCTCGCGGTGCGGCAGGGCGGGCAGGTCCTGGTGCTCGACAACCGTACGGATACAGTGCGTCATTCGCACGATGTTAGCGAGTATGTCCCCACTCTCAGCTATTCCGGCCCCTTCGCCTGGACCTATGGCCTCCCTGCATCGGCCCGGCAGCGCAGCTGGGGCAGCCCCCTGACCGGCTCCGGTCACTGACCTGCAGTTAATCCGCGTGGGGGAGCCATCGGATACCTACTGCATTTACCGGACAGGCCTAATCCATTAGTGCGCTAAGCACCTTTAATTTTCTGGAGCAGGACCCGAATGTACCGCCTCTCTCTCGCCCAGGCCAATTCCATGATTGCAGGTGCCCTCTCCAAGGCGGCCGATGAAGGGCTCCGGCCGCTTACCGTGGTCGTGCATGACCCGGGCGGCAATCTGATCGCCTGCCAGCGCGCGGACGGTTCATCGCCTGTGGCAGCGAAGTTCGCCGGCGGGAAGGCTTGCGGTGCGCTGGCGCTTGGCCAATCGAGCCGCAAGATAGCGGAGATGTCTGAAGGCAGGCCGCATTTCGTGCCCATGCTGGAAGGAATGGCGCCGGGCGGCGTGGTTCCTGTCGCGGGGGGAGTGATCGCCTGCGATGCGGAAGGGGTTATCGTTGGCGCGATCGGAGTGACCGGAGAGACGCCTGAGAATGACGAAGCCTGCGCATTGGCAGGGATCGCGGCGGTGGGCTTGCAGCCCAAGAACTGAGCGCCGGTAATACGGCGGCGCGCTCATTTCACAGCGATTGCCGGAACCGCGTCATGCGTTCGACTGCCTCGTCCAGCGTCGCGTCCTGCTTGGCGAAGCACAGGCGCAGATACCCTTTCTCCGGATCATCGGCGTAGAAGGCAGACACCGGGATCGATGCGACGCCCACTTCGCGGACCATGCGTTCGGCAATCATCGCATCGTCGGCTGGGAAACCGGATGCGGCAAGGTCGATGGTCACGAACCATGTGCCGCTGGCGGGCAGAACGTGAAAGCCTGCTGATTTCAGGCCGCTCACCAGCCTGTCTTTCCCGCGCGCGTAAAGCGCCCGGTGCTTCTCGTGCCATGCATGCGGGAGCGAGAGGCCTTCGGTCACGGCCCATTGCAGGGGCGTTGCGGTGGTGAAGGTGAGGAACTGGTGCTGATCGGCAATCGCGGCGGCGAGTGGCGGCGTGGCGACGGCCCAGCCGACTTTCCAGCCCGTGAGCGAGAATATCTTGCCGGCCGATCCGACCTTGATGGCGCGTTTGCGCAGGGAGGCAATGGCAAGCGGGGAGACGTGCCGGGATCCGTCCAGGATCATGCCTTCCCAGACTTCGTCACATAGCACGAAGATGCCGTAATGCGCGCAAAGCTCGCCGAGCTTTTCGAGCACGTCGGGGCCGATCAGAGTGCCGGTGGGATTGTTGGGCGTGTTGAGAATGATCAGCTTGGTGCGCTTGTCTATGGCCGCTTCCAACTGGTCCATGGGTATCTGCCAATCCGGCGGCATAAGGTTCACGGGCTTCACTGTTCCGCCGGCGCGTTCCACCAGCGGCTTATAGGCATCGTAAAACGGCTGCAGAACGATCGCCTCGTCACCTGGTTTGATGAAGGCGTAGATGCTGGCCGCCAACGCTTCCGTCGCACCTGAGGTGACCACGATCTCATCTGCCGTTACGTCCAGTTGCTGCTCCTGCGCGTAATAATCGGCTATCGCGCTGCGCAGCTCGGCCAGGCCGCGCATCGGCGGATATTGGTTCGATTTGCCGATCAGCGCTTCTCGCGCTGCTTCCAGGAGCTCGGGCGAATGCTCCATATCCGGAAAACCCTGCCCCAGATTGATCGCGCCAAGTTCGCGGGCAAGGCCGGACATATGGTCGAAAATGGTCGTCTTGGCTGGCATCTGGCTCATAGATAGAAGGGTAACCTTTAGCATCCTCAGTTTGACAATCACAGCTTGCCGATATTCATTCGCTTCTCGCTGCGCTCTCTCATGCTGCGGCGAGTGAAGGGCGGGCGCAAGCCAAACGCTCAAAAAAAGATTTGCGAGAGGGGATGACGATGAACAGGCTCTGTTTGGTTGCGGCGGCAATTCTTCAATTGGCGATAACGTCGCCTGCGGCAATGGCGCAGGAAGTCTGCGACAGGGCCTGCTTGGGCGGCAAGCTCGATCAATTCCTCGAAGCTGTCGTTGCGAACGATCCGGACAAGGCGGGTCTGTGGGTCGGCTACCGTCAGACACAAAACGCGCTGCTGATCGCTCCGGGTGAGGGCATATGGGCAACCAATAGCGGTCTGGGTGCTCTCGACCGGCGTTATTTCGATCCTGCAACCGGCCAGGCCGAATTCTTCGGTACGATGAAGGAAGGCGATGAAACGGCCATCGTCTCGCTGCGGATCAAATTGCACGATGATAAGATCGGGGAGGCGGAATGGCATGTGGCCAGGGCGAGCGATCCGGACATCAGAGGGGTGCCCGGAAAGATCGTGTTCGACACTGAGAACCTTCTCGCCAATCCGCCGCTGGACCGCACCGTGCCGGAAAGCGAACGCCGTCCGCGCGACGAACTGATCGCCGCGGTAAACAGTTACTTCGACGGTATCGTCGCCGGGACCGGCCGCTATGTGCGCGGCAATCCGGGCTGTCAGCGGCTTGAAAACGGCCTTGGTGGGCCGGACTGGACCGGAAGGCCGGTAAGCGAAGCGGATGCCGAATTCCAGGAATCCTCCGATTGCCGTTCGGGCTATGCCGGGCTGGGAATCGTCAATGTGGCCGCGCGCCGCTATCTGATGGTGGATGAACAGGCACAGGTGGTGGTCGCCTCGGCCGTGTTCATTCGCGATCCTCTCAATCCGAAGCGGCGCAACTGCTTCATGGAGATCTTCTATCTGGACGAGGGCAAAATCAGTTCGGTCTATGCGGCGATGGTCTATGCCGATCCGCAGCGGCCGATGCCCAATTGGGCGCCGTATGACGGCAATTTCCCGATCGCCCAGAACCTGATTCCGCACGGATAGGCATCGTGCCGACTGCGCCATTGGTATTTGGTAGAGTACCGTCCCTTTCGCCTAGGTAGTGGACGGGAACGAAATTCCGCAGCTTTTATCGCTTGCCCAAAGCGGCGCGAAACCTCACATCTTGTTGGCTATGCTGCGCCAGTACGAACTTGTTGAAAGGGTTAAGGAGTATGACCCGGATGCTGACGAGGCGCTGCTCAATCGCGCCTATGTCTACACCGTTCAGAAACACGGTGCACAGAAGCGCGCGAGCGGAGATCCCTATTTCAGCCATCCGGTAGAAGTCGCGGGGTTGATGACCGATCTGAAGCTCGATCAGGAAACGATCGTCACGGCGCTGCTCCACGATACGGTGGAAGACACGCTCGCTACGATCGACGATATCGAGAAGAATTTCGGAACCGATGTGGCGCGGCTGGTCGATGGGGTGACCAAGCTCTCCAAGATCGAACAAATGCCCGAGAATGAACGGGCAGCAGAAAATCTGCGCAAGTTCCTCCTCGCCATGAGCGAGGATCTAAGGGTGCTGCTGGTGAAGCTTGCGGACCGGCTGCACAATATGCGCACGCTCCACTTCATTCGAAATCCCGAGAAGCGCCACCGTATCGCACGGGAGACGATGGATATCTTCGCCCCGCTCGCCGAACGTGTGGGGATGTATGAATATATGCGGGAGATGCAGCTCCTCGCATTCGAGCAGCTGGAGCCTGAAGCCTATGCCACGATTACCGGGCGGCTCGCGCAGATCCGCAGCCAGGAAGGCGGGCAGGTTGATGCGATCGCGCTGGCGATCAAGCAGGCGCTGGCGGAAGCCGGCCTGAAGGTCGAAGTCTCCGGGCGGGAAAAACACCCCTATTCGATCTGGAAGAAG
Source organism: Alphaproteobacteria bacterium (assembly GCA_030430365.1). Classification (GTDB taxonomy): domain Bacteria; phylum Pseudomonadota; class Alphaproteobacteria; order Sphingomonadales; family Sphingomonadaceae; genus Andeanibacterium. The sequence goes on from JAUIFP010000098.1 coordinate 6,222, forward strand.
ATGGCCGAGCGGCATGTGAGCTTCGAACAGATCACAGACATCATGGCCTTTCGCGTGCTGACGGAAAGCCCGGCGGACTGCTACCGCGCATTGGGCGTGCTCCACACGACGTGGCAATTCATTCCCGGGCGTTACAAGGATTACATCTCGACGCCCAAGTCGAATGGCTATCGCTCGCTCCATACTGCGCTGATCTATGAAAATTCGATGCGGATGGAGGTGCAGATCCGCACGCATGAGATGCACCGGCTGAACGAATTCGGCCTCGCTGCGCATTGGGCTTACAAACAGGGCGGGACGCGGCCCGATGGCCAGGTCGGCTGGCTGCGCGATCTTATCGAGATCGTCGATGCCAGCCACGATGCAGAAGAGCTGCTCGAGCACACGAAGCTCGCCGTTTATCAGGATCGGATATTCGCCTTCACCCCCAAGGGGGCGTTGTTCCAACTGCCCAAGGGCGCAACGCCGGTCGACTTCGCCTTCGCAGTGCATACCGATCTCGGTGCGCAGGCCGTGGGGGCAAAGATCAATGGCCGCCACATGCCTCTCAGAACTGAATTGCAAAATGGCGATGTGGTGGAGATCATCAAAGGTCCCCATTCCGAACCGCAGCTCTCCTGGCTTGGTTTCGTCGTTACGGGCAAGGCGCGCGCTTCCATTCGCCGGGCCGTACGGGCGAAGGAACGCGCGGAAGTCGCGGAGATCGGGCGCAAGCTGTTTGAGGAAATCGCTGATCGCTTGCCGGCGCGGATCGGCAAGAAAGCGATCAAGGCTGCAATCGAACGGCTGGAACTCGAAAGCGAGGAAGAGCTGATGCATGCCATCGGTTCGGCCAAGCTCAAGGACCGCGAGGTCATGGAAGCGCTCGTGCCCGGCAGCACCATCGATTTGCCGGAACCGGAAAAACAGGATCGGTTGATCTCGATCCGGGGCCTCACGCCCGGTGCAGGCTTCAAGCTGGCCGAATGCTGCCATCCGGTCCCGGGTGATCGGATCGTTGGCTTACGCCGCCCTGGGGAGGCTGTGGAGGTGCATACGATCGACTGCTTGGAACTGGCCAATGGCGTGGATGTCGATTGGGTGGACCTTTCCTGGGGCGAAAGGTCGCATGGTGCAGTGGGCAGTGTGCGCGTAGTTCTCTACAACCGGCCGGGCACACTTGCAGAGGTCGCCGGGATATTCGCCAAGAACCACGCCAATGTGATGAATCTGGAGCTGTCTCAGCGCGACGATCCATTCCACACATATGAAGTGGATCTGGAGGTGCAGGATCTTGCGCACCTGACCCGGATCATCAGTGCGCTCAGGGCAAGCGATGCATTGGCCGAGGCGCAGAGAATTTAGGTTTGGCCGGGTTCAGAGCAGATCCAGTTCGACCTGAACCGGCTTACCCTCCGCCAAACCCTCGGCCTTTCTGATTGCGGCCTTCACGGGCAGGAACCACTCTTCCTCTCCAATGGGGAATACCGAAGTTGACCATTCGCTTTCGCCGGTGCGGACCCTGACCTTCACCGAGCCGAAGCCGCGCCGCTTGCCCAGTTCCAGCCGCCGCACCAATTCATGCGCAGCGATGCCTTCCGCAGCCTCACCCGTGATTGCAAGAAATGTCATGCTGCCGTGTTTGGCGCCGTGCCAGGTTTGCAGTGGGCCGGTGAAGCTCACCCTATCGGCGCTCATTCGGCCTCTTCCAGTGCATGAATGTCCTCGTCGGACAGGCCGAAATGGTGACCCACTTCGTGCACCAGGACATGGATGACCAGATGTTCCAGCGTTTCGTTGCCTCGTTCCGCCCATTCATCCAGGATCGGGCGGCGGAACAGGCGAATACGGTCCGGCATTGCGCCGGAATGGCCGATGCCCTTCTCGCCGACAGGCAGCCCCTCATACAGACCGGAAAGCTCGAAGGGATTCTCGATGCCAAGCGCTGCCAGAGTTTCCTCGTCGGCGAATTCCTCGACCTGCAGCAAGACGTCGCGAAGGTGCCGGGTGAACGGGTCGGGAAGGCGGACCATTGCCTCGCGCGCAATCGCATCGATCTCCTGGGCGCTTGGCGCCTGGCCGAATGTCCGTGTCATGGTCTTGGCTTAAGTGCGCAGGTAAATGGGCGCAAGCGTTCCTGCACGCTTGCCATGAATGGTGCAGGCGGCTAGTGGGCTGCGCTCGCCAGCAGGCATGCGGAGCGGTGGCCGAGTGGTCGAAGGCGCACGCCTGGAAAGTGTGTATAGGGTAACCCCCTATCGAGGGTTCGAATCCCTCCCGCTC
>JAUIFP010000162.1 GCA_030430365.1 Alphaproteobacteria bacterium
GGACGAGGCGCCGGTTGATCAGGTGCTTTTCCATCTTGAAGTCGGGAATGCCGTAACGCAGCAGGCCGCCGATCCGGTCGGACTTCTCGAACAGCGTCACGGAATGGCCGGCGCGGGCGAGCTGCTGCGCGCATGCCATGCCTGCGGGGCCCGAACCGACCACGGCAACCGTTTTGCCGGTGCGCTTTTCGGGCACTTGCGGCTTGATCCAGCCTTCCTTCCATCCGCGATCGACGATGGTGCATTCGATCGTCTTGATGGTCACCGGCTGGTCGATGATGTTCAGCGTGCAGCTTGCCTCGCACGGGGCGGGGCAGATGCGGCCGGTGAACTCGGGGAAATTGTTGGTCGAATGGAGAACTTCCAGCGCGTTCTGCCAATCGCCTTCATAGACCAGATGGTTCCAGTCCGGGATGATGTTATTCACCGGGCAGCCATTGTGGCAGTAGGGGATGCCGCAATTCATGCAGCGTGACGCCTGCTCGCGCAGGCTGTCCTCGTTCAGCGGAACGACGAATTCCCTGTAGTTCTTTACGCGCTCGGCGGGATCCTCATAGGTGCGATCCTGCCGGTCGACTTCCAGAAAGCCGGTTTCCTTACCCATGTTCGATAATTCCTATTCGGCGGCCACGGAGGCGGCTTCTTCGCGCTCGGCTTCCAGTTGCTGAAGGGCCCGGCGGTAATCGCGCGGCATCACCTTCACAAATTTACCCAGCGCATTGTCCCAATCGTCGAGCAGTTCGGCCGCCCGTGCCGAACCGGTGTGGAGCTTGTGCCGCTCGATCAGGATCTTGAGCCGCTGCGCGTCGTGATAGAGCGGATCGCCCATGCCGTAATCGTTGACGTTCAGGGCGCGCTGCTGCGGCAGGCCGATGCCTTCCCGCTCGCTCGGTTCGGCAGAGATCTTCTCCAGATCGACTTGCGCCAGATTGCACAGATCGCTGAAATTGCCTTCCGGATCATAGACATAGGCAATCCCGCCGGACATGCCCGCGGCGAAATTGCGGCCCGTCTTGCCGAGCACGCAGACAACACCGCCGGTCATATATTCGCAGCCATGGTCCCCGGTGCCTTCGACCACCGCGACGGCGCCCGAATTGCGGACCGCGAAGCGTTCGCCCGCGACGCCGTTGAAATAGGCTTCCCCGGCGATGGCACCATAGAGCACCGTATTGCCGACGATGATGTTGCCCACCGGCTCACGCGGGGCGATTTCGGGCTGGCGCACGATCACGCGGCCGCCGGAAAGCCCCTTGCCGACATAGTCGTTCGCGTCGCCCACCAGGTCCACCGTGACGCCATGTGCCAGCCATGCGCCGAAGCTCTGGCCGGCCACGCCGGTGAAGTTGATCCGGATGGCATCGGGCTTGAGCCCGGCATGGCCGTGCTTTTCGGCAATGCGGCCGGAGAGCATGGCGCCGACCGTGCGGTTCACATTGCGGATCTCGCGGTCGATCACCACCGTCTCGCCATTGTCGATCGCTCCCTGGCAGGCGGCGATCAGATCGTTGTCGAGCGCCTTGTCCAGGCCGTGATCCTGCACTTCGGTGTGGAAGAGCGAGTGGCCCTGCGCCGGCG
>JAUIFP010000011.1 GCA_030430365.1 Alphaproteobacteria bacterium
AACACCTGCAAGTCCCCACTGCAAGCATATCGGCAATACCGGACGGGGGCACACTGATCAGCCTTATCAGGTCGCAGAGCGGAGTGCTTCGGCACTCCGCTCTAAAATAAGAACGAAAGTACAAGTAATAAAACTGAACTCGAAAACATAAATATAAGTCAGTAAATATTGAGAACCAATTGACCGGCGTTTACTTTAATGTAAATAGCCGGATTTCGTGACTCTTTATTTCATTTCAATGTGTTACTTTGCCGGTAACTCTTACATAATAACGTTTTTTTACTGAATCCTTCTATCGATTAGTCACCAGATTTGATGGGGGACTTTCGATGAAGGCGCGAATTAGCAAGTGCCTAAAGGATCTTAGGCGGGACGCCCGGGCCAATGTTATTGCGATTTCGGCAGGGGGTCTCTTCGCCATGGTCGGCGGAGCAGGCGTCGGGGTCGACACGGTCCAGTGGTATTTGTGGAAGAGGCAGCTGCAGCAGGCTGTCGATTCCGGGGCCACGGCGGGGGCCCTGACTCTGGCCCAAGGCGGATCCTACAGCAATTCTGCCGACCGCGAGCTGGACCGCAATGCCAACGAGGCGCTCTCCGTCAGTGTAGAGAGCATTACCAACCCGCCGACGACCGGCGCTTACACGGCGGACGGCAACGCCGTGGAAGTCATCGCCACCACTTCGCGGACACTCCCTTTTTCAAGCCTGTTCTTGGAAACCGCACCGGTCATCCGATCGCGCGCGGTCGCAACCGTTGTAAATGGCGGGGAATATTGCGTGGTGGCGCTCGCTGATAATGGCGTAGGCGTGAACGTCGCAGGTAGCGCCAACGTTCAGCTTGGATGCGGCGTAGCTGCGGACTCGGCGGGCCAATATGCCATCGACTTCGATGGCGGAGCCTATCTGGACGCGCCCTATCTTCACGCGGTTGGCGGCATCGAAGCTTCCAGCTCCAACATTCCCGACGGCACCGACCTGAAACCTTACGGCCTTCCAATCGGTGACCCCCTGGCATCCCAGAACTATCAGGTACCCAGTTTGCCCAGCAGTTGCACGGCCAACAATATGGAAGTGACGCCCAGGCAAACTGTCACGCTGACACCTGGCCGTTACTGCAATGGGATCACCCTCAAGGGCACAGTCACGATGAGCCCGGGGGTCTACATTATCGATCGCGGCTCGTTCAATATTGAGAGCCAGGCCACGGTGGTGGGCGACGGGGTGACGATCATCCTGACGGGCGATACGCCGTCCAATGTCGCAGACATCAGGCTGGCCGGCGGCGCCGATATCGACTTGAGCGCACCTACCGCCGCCGAAAACCCGACCTGGAAGAACATTCTGTTTTTTCAGGATCCGATGGGATCGGACACCGAGAGTGTGCTGGCGGGCGATTCCTATCTGGACCTGGAAGGCGTGGTCTATTTCCCCGACGGCGACGTGCGCTTTACCGGCAGTTCCGGGCAGCATTCAGAATGCCTGCTGCTGGTTGCCCACCGCGTGACGTTCACCGGCGATGGGTCGCTCGAGAACAACTGTCCTTCCGATTTCGACGATCTTGATCTGAGCGCACGCTTCGTGCGCCTGGTGGAGTAGACGGCAATGCAAAAAAGAACATTCAAAGTCATGGTCGGCAACCTGGCCAGGGAACGTAAGGGCACAGCCGTCATCGAACTGGGGCTTGCCCTTCCCGTGCTGCTCTTGCTGCTGGTGGGCATGATCGATGCGTCGCGCTTCGTTGCTGCGACGATCGACATCGAACAGGCCGCGCAGCGCACCACCGACTTTGCCCTGGCCCTGAGGCCAGCCGACAACAACGCGGCCTATTTGCGAAATGAAGCGGCATCCGCAGCCGGCGTCTCCGCCAACAATGTGACGGCTGAAATCTATCTGGAATGCGACGACGTTCGGCAATCGGATTTCGACACGCCATGCGCCACCGGGCAAACCTCCGCCCGCTTCGTCAACATCTCCATCACCCGCAACGTCGACACCTATTTCGACTGGGCGGGTTTCGCGAGCCTCTTCGGCTCGCAAATCTTCCCCGAGCAGGTCACTGTTGTGGGCGACAGCCTGGTGAGGTTCCAATGACCATTCGCAGACTTCTGGCCGATTGCCGCGGCGCGGCGGCAGTCGAATTCGCTTTCGCCATGCCGATCCTAATCACGATCATGCTGGGCACCCTGCAGTTCGCCACAGCGATGCATGCTTCGGGCGCACTGCGCCACGGCCTGGGCGAAGGCATTCGCTATGCAAAAGTCTATCCCGGCGCGACCGAGACCGAAGTTCTCGACCACACCAAGGCAGGCCTGGCCGGCCTAAATCTCAACCGTATCGAGACGCTGACGTTCCAACGCGGAACGGTGAACGGGGCCAAATTTGGCCAAGTCTCCATCGACTACCGGCTCGAGCCGCTGGTACCCTTCATTCCCGTGCCGGCGATAGTCCTCAGCGAAACGAAGTTCGCATACCTGCCTGACGCCTAGACGGAGGCGGGAGTGAGGCCATCAGCCGCAGATGCATGTCGACCCATTTGCCCAAGCCATCTGCGATTGATCTCAATCCACGGACAAGTGTTATAAGTAAAAACGGAGAAATTGACTTATATTAGTTGGGCGTCATTTTCGTTGAATTACTTGACCGGGATGCATGCAATTTGAGCTTGACCGCAGAAGCCGTTCGGCCCGCCATGTAGTATGATTTCCATTTTCGTATCACGAAGAAGCCAAAGCTTGTCCTTGAAGAAGAGGGTGGCAGCATCGGCAATAGCAAAAGGCTCTGGAACTTTGTTCCGGAGCCCAATGCAACTTCAATCGGCAAGTCGCCCTATCTGGCTGTTAGCTGTCACTGACAGCCATATTTGTCCTCACTTCGAGTTCCGACATCGCCTTGTCCATGCCGTCCTTGCTGCATGCTTCCATCGCAATCCGGTCTGCGATGCCCTTGGTGCCGTAGTAACAGGCGCGTTCAACGGCCTGCTCGATCCTCTCATGCGCGAGTTGCAGATCCATCGGATCGGTGAGATCAATTCCGTCAAGATCTACGGTGATCCTGACTTCCTTGGAAAACGCAGGCGTTGCTGCGGAGAGTGCCAGCCCAGCGGCAAGGGCTGAAAACAGAAATTTGGTCATTACGATTCCTTCAGAAGAGTGGTTGCCGCCTTTCGTTGATCTTCCCATACTGTGGTGTGATTGTGCTCCTATGCTGCAGCGCAACAGCAGCTTATTGCAATTGCGAAATACTCACCCGCCTTTGCTGCGGGCGCACGAGTCAGGCGCCTTTCTGGGCCCCCGCCCCATGGCCGAAACCTTCTCAGCGGCCGATCGGCTCTATCCTGATCAGCGCAGCAGGCGAGCATGGGCCACAGGGCAAGCCGGCGCGGACACATGCGTAAAAACGGCCTTGATCGGCGCAAATCAGGCATTTTTATGGACAGCCGAGCCATGTGGATTTGCTGTCAGTCAAACAACAACTCGACGCCACTCTTGCGAATTTCGGTGTTGATCTGGACGCCGAGAGCCCATTTCATTTTACGCATCGTCGCTCGCCGCCATGCACTATCCGCAATGGCTTATGCCCTGTTTCGGCTTCAACCGTCAGCCCGAATGGAGGTCGCAGCGACGAGAGATCGAAGCAGCAGCCTATCCGTCCGTGTAGCCGATAGGCCCTAGAGGGGCAGCCCCACATAGTTTTCCGCGATGCTCGTTTGGGCAGCGCGGCTGGAGGCGATATAGTCGAGTTCCGCCTTTTGCATCGCGCGTTCGAATGGCCCATCTTCCGGGAAGCGGTGCATCAATTTGGTCAGCGACCAGCTGAAGCGCTCTGCCTTCCACACTCTTGAAAGCGCCTTGTCCGAATAACCGGCCACGGCATCGTTGTCTGACCGCCCAAAAAAGCCGGTCAACGACTCTGCTGCGTAGTAGACATCACTGGCTGCGAGATTGAGCCCCTTCGCACCGGTCGGCGGAACGATATGCGCCGCATCACCGCATAACAAAAGGCTTCCAAACCGCATCGGCGCAAAGACGTAACTCCTGAGCGGAGCAATGCTCTTTTCCAGGGCCGGGCCGCGAGTGATATTGGCTGCAGCTTCGGGACCGAGGCGAACGGCCAATTCATCCCACAACCGCTCGTCATCCCAGTCCTCAACCCTGTCGGTGAGCGGGACATCGACATAGTAGCGGCTGCGAGCCTCGCTGCGCATGGAGGCCAGTGCGAAACCACGCTCATGATTGGAATAGATCAATTCGTGATTGCATGGGGGGACCTCCGCAAGAATACCCAACCAGCCGAACGGATAGACTTTCTCATATGCCTGACCCCGATCTGCAGGGATCGCCTGGCGACTGGGACCATGGAACCCGTCACAGCCTGCGATGAAGCGGCACTCAACCCGATGTCTCACGCCATCGCGCAGATAGGTCACCTTGGGGGTGTCGCTTTCGATATCGACCAGCGCAACATCTTCGGCCCCATAGACAACCTCCAGATCTCGCTCCTCGCAAGCGTCCATCAAGTCGCGCGTCAACTCTGTCTGGCCATAGACCACGACCTGTTGGCCAGTGAGTTCCGCGATATCGATCCGGATCATACGTTCGCCATCGGCTAGGTTGAAACCGGCATGCGGCAGCCCCTCGGCTTTCAACCTCGCATCGAGACCCAGCCGTTCCATCAGCGAAACAGTGATATTTTCCAGAACGCCGGCGCGAATACGGCCCAATACATAGTCGGGCGTCCGGCGTTCGAGCACTACGCACTCGATACCCTGCAAACGCAGCAAATGTCCAAGCAAGAGCCCGGCCGGGCCGGCCCCGACAATACAGACCTGCGTCTTCATAATGCCTCTCCCACAGAGCACATTCGCGTCACTCGAAGTCCACGCCATATGATAAGAAGCGATATTTCCCGGGAATTGAAGAGACAAACAGGCCAACGCTCTGGTACTTTTCAGCCATGAGCGAGGATCTGGATACAAAGCCTTCCTTTGGGCTGTACGGCGAACCCGAAGCGGATCTGGAAACACTGCTGCACATCGAGACGATTGCGGCGCGAAGCGCGCTGCACGATTGGGAAATCAAGCAACATCGCCATCCCCGCAGCGTCCAGATATTGCTGGTTTTATCCGGTCAGGTCGATGCAATCATCGATGGGCTGGAAGACCAGCTTTTCCCTCCCCTGTATTTCTGCATCCCGCAGAGCGCCGTTCATGGCTTCCGCTTCGAACCCGAAACCAAGGGATTTGTGATCACTCTTTCGGTCGACTTCCTTACCCGGATCTCGGATCGTGCGGACCCATTGCTGGCCTTGCTGACCAAAGGCGGTTCCGGAAGATTGCCGCCGGACGCGCTCGCCCGCGTCGAATGGCTGGCTGTGGAGCTGCTCGAGAACATGAGCAGCTGGCCGAGAGACAACCGGCTTGCGGGCAATCTGTTCGAAGTCTTGCTTCGCATGCTTCCTCCACAGGCACTTAGCAGCCGGCTGGAGCCACGCATCGTTCACTTTCGCCAGCTGATTGAGAGCCATTTGACGCAGCATAGATCGGTCGAGTTCTACGCTGCGGAAATGGAAATATCGGTCCGCAGCCTGGGACGCCTGTGCTCCCGCCATCTGGGATGCAGTCCGAGGCAAGCCATCAATCGCAGACTGGTCGCCGAGGCATATAGAATGCTGCATTACGCGAATGCATCTGTCGTGCAGGTATCCGACGCACTTGGCTTCAAGGATCCATCCTATTTCTCGCGCTTCTTCAAACGCGAAGCCGCGCAGCGACCGAATGAAGTACGCATGCGCTCACTGCCGAATTGAACGGCAGTTTGGCCCGCCAAGCCAAGGCGACTGAGCAGCGGGTCTCATAAGTCTGTCTATCAATGTGATGGGTCTCGAACTTTGTTGAACCTGAAACAGACTTTCGCAAAAATCACCATCAGGCAAAATGCCCAAGTTGCACTTCACCCATCCTTAAAACTCGCATTTGGAAAGATGCCTTCGATCAGGGGCTTGTGATTTCGGTTACGAAATCATGGCGGTCCCCCCGATAGACCGAGCGGGTGAATTCGGCCACACGTTCGAACAGCAGGATTTCGACATTCCACAAGCTCAGCGGAAAGCAGACATACATCGCCACAAAAAGGCCGATGACCTGAAGCGATGAGTTTAAACGGCGGTACCAACTGGCCAGGTTCCTGAATCTGGGCGTCCAAACTCTCCGCCCTCACACCGTCAATTCGGTGCATTTGATCTGGCAGTCCCATTTGCCCTGACAACGCCGTCCGACAAGATCAACGCACAACGCGCATTCTTGCGCCTGTATCCAGCCATGCAAATTCAGCAAATTTGCTTTGCCTAGAAATGCGGCGATTGAGATTTAGAAAGAAGCTCAGCCGAACTTGCGGAAGTATTCGAACGAGGAGGCTAGAAGCGATCTAGATGATCGTGCTGCGGCCCCGGCGTGACAATTGTCGTCTTGGCCTCAGCGATTTCGAGACAATCACAAATAAAAAAAATGCATGGAAACAGCGCAGCAAGCGCGGCCATGGTTCGAGAGGGTATGTCCATGAGAAAGCGCACGAGCACGCCCGTTTGGGCGGCGTCCTATTTGATTCTTGCAACGGTTGCTTGCGGCTCTTCCGCGTCGGCCTCGGCGCAGGATCTCGACAATCAATCTACCGAACCGCAGGCAAATGAGCCCGCCGTCGAGGAAACGATCATCGTTACCGGCTCGCGTCTCGGGCGCACGGCCTTCAACTCGCCGACTCCCGTAAACGTATTGGGCGAGGAGCGGATGGACGATCTGGCGATAACCAATGTCGCCGACGCGTTAAACCAGCTCCCCGCTTTCCGGCCTATCACCAGTCCCTCGACGAACAACTTCCGCGCCAGCTCTAACATCGCTGCGCGTACACTTGACCTGCGCGGCCTGGGCTCAACCCGCACTCTGACTCTGATTGACGGCCGGCGCACGGTTCCCAGCACCGAAGAAGGCCGGTTTGACCTCAATTCCGTGCCTTCGATCCTGGTGCAACGATCGGAAGTGGTGACCGGCGGTGCGTCGGCTGCCTACGGCGCGGACGCCGTAGCTGGCGTGGTCAACCTGATTCTGGACACGCGAATGACCGGCGTGAAAGGTGAAGCGTCCTACGGCATTAGTGAATATGGCGACGCGGAGAGGGTCAATTTCGGCGCCGCATTGGGGACTACTTTCGCCGACGGTCGAGGACATCTTGTAATTGGCGGCGAGTATGCGGACGAAAACGGCATCGGCGGTGCCTCGGAACGCGATTGGAGCGCGAAGTTCCATGGGTTCATCGGAAACCCGTTCTGGAACGCAGATCCCGCCCTGAGCAACGGCCAGCCGCAAAACTTAGCAGCCGACAATGTACTGTTCGCGATCAATCCCGGCGGTGTGGTTACTGCCGCCGGCCCGTTGCAGGGCCTCCAGTTCAACAATCAGGGCAATCTGGTGCCGTTCCAGTTCGGTGACGCCTTCAACCCCGCCCGGCCCGGTATTCAGATGATCGGAGGCGATCCAAGCGTCCAGGATCTCTATGGTTGCGACGGTTGCGGACTCTTCGTCGCAAACAGCCACATCTCGACGCTTGGCCATCTGGAATTCGAAATGAATTCCGCGATCACCTTCAAGGCGGAACTTGCCTATTCACGGGTCACGGGCGGGCCATCGCACGGTTCCACTTCCCTCAACTATGGCACCACCGCGCCCATCATCATCAAGCGCGACAATCCCTTTCTGACGCCGCAGGCACAGGCCGTGATGGATGAGGCTGGCGTAACCAGCTTTCCGATCGGACGCTCGCACCAGGAACTCGGTCAGGCGAGCTATATAAGCCGCAACAAAACCTGGCGGGGAATGCTGGGGTTGGAAGGCGCGCTCGACAATGACTGGAGTTGGGACGTCTACTATTCCTACGGCCGAACCAACGGCCGCCTGGTAGGCACCAACATCCGGCGTGAGGACCGCTGGAACCAGGCTATCGATCCGGTGATGGCACCGGCCGGTATAGACGGAATACCTGCCGGCACGATCGTATGCCGTTCGAGCTTGACCGATCCGGGGAATGACTGCGTGCCGGCCAATGTGCTTGGCCCCGGCATGATCAGCGATGCCGTAGTCAACTGGGTCATGGGAGACATATGGCAGACGCGGAAATTCGAGCAGCACGCCGCTGCGGTGAACTTGCGCGGGACACTAGTTCGGAACTGGGCCGGCGATGTCAATTTCGCAACCGGTGCAGAATATCGCAGCGACCATTCAGAAGGCGAGCAGGACCCACTTTCTGGGTCGGGCACGATCGCATTCGTCAATTCCACACCCCTGCCTGCGATGACGCAAAAGGTGAAGGAGGCCTATGTCGAACTGGGAGTGCCAGTTCTTGCCGATACCGGTGCCGGATCGCTCAACGTAGACGGCGCATTGCGCTACACCGATTATAGCCTCTCCGGCAGTGCATGGACCTGGAAAATCGGCGCAGTGTGGGATGTCACCAACGCGCTCATGCTGCGCGTCACCCGTTCGCGCGACATCCGCGCGCCGAACGCTTTGGAACTCAATCCCAATACGACAAGTCAGAGATTTCCACTCAACGATCCCAAGCTTGGATTTGCATACGAAATCCCGTCATTCTTCGGCGGCAATCCCGATCTCAGGCTTGAGAAGGCGGACACCTTCACCGCTGGCGCAGTCCTGCAACCAGGTTTCGCGCCCGATTTCCGCCTGTCTGTCGATTATTACGACATCAAGGTGAATGACGCGATCGATACGATCAGCAATGCGCTCGCAATTCTGCTCTGCCGCCAGGGAAACACCGACGTCTGCACTATCGGGCCAGATGATCGCATTACCGAACTGCGTTCGACCTACCAGAACGTGAACACGCTTCGCGCCAGAGGCTTTGAGGGGATTGCGAGCTACAGGCTTGGGCTCGGCGACGAGAGCGCAATCAATGTCAATCTCAACGCCAATTACGTGACCAAGCTCGAAACCCAGCTTCCGGACGGGAGCGTGCGCAACTTCCTGGGTGTCACAGGCAATGCGGGCGCGATCACCAACATAGTCGGAGTGCCGCGCTGGCGTGCGGATGCAGTCATTACTTACGAGAACCCGCTGTTCTCGCTGACTGCGCATGGTCGCTACATCCCTTCGGCGTTGCTCAGCCGCGACTATATCGGGCCGGGCGAGGCGGGCTACAGTGTCAATTGGGTGCCGACCGCCGCCGACCCTCGCCAGAGCATCAACGACAACAGCATCGATAGCCGGTTCTATCTCGACCTCGGCGCGCGGGTGAAGATTTATGGCGAAGGCGACCAGCGGATCGAACTGTTCGGCGGCATCGATAATGTCTTCGATAAGGAACCGCCGTCAAACCTGCGCTTTCTCGGCAATGGCCTCTATTTTGATCCAGTCGGCCGGTACTACAAGATGGGAATCCGCGTCGAAATGTAGCGTTGTCTTGGGCCGTCAGCTCTCGGGAATTGCTGCACGGCAGACGCTGCAAGATCGGGTTGGAAGGGCATTTGCCATTTCCCCGCCAACGAGGCCACGAGGATAACCGGACGCCTCGTACGGAGGGAACGGAGCCAATCAACGGCATCTCCATTTTACGAAAGCAAGGAATACAATCCATGACTGAAATGACCGGGCAATCGCGAAATTTCCAACTTTACGACTCGCACGCCCATCTCGTCTCTGACGATCTGAAGCGCTACCCACGCAATCCACTCGCGATGAACATGGAAGGCCGCGACAAACCGCCAAGCAAAGACAATCCTTTTGGTCCCGGCACGGTGGGTATCCCAGGCGGCATGCATGGCCCCAATCCTGTGAATGAGAAGCCCACGGCCGAGCAATTGCACGCGTGGATGCAGGAAGAGAACGTGGCGGCGATTGCTGCGGTTCAAAAGGGAATGATCTATCGCACCGACAACAGCTATATTGTCGATGCAGCCGATCTCTTCCCGGATGAGATGCGTGCGGTGATCATTGTCGACCCGCATGAAGAGAAGACGATCCCGATGATCCGCGACGGGGCCAAGCGGGGCATTGCTGGCATCCGCTTCTTTCCGATCAATGTGAAAGATAAAGTCGCCTGGCTAAGCTCCGAAGAATCTCTCCGTGTGTGGGAGCTCGCCGATGACTTGGGATTGGTCGTCGATATCGAAGGCCCACCGACCGGTGGGGCGGAACTGATGCCGCTGATCGAAGCCATGGCCGATCGCTTTCCCAATATGCCGATCGTGCTCGATCATATCTATTTGCCAGTGATTGCCGATCGCGACTTCGGCATTTCAGAGAATTTTGCTGGGTTCGCGGCACGGCGGAACATCTTTGTCAAATGGACCTCGCTCAACATGGACGTGATCCGTGAACAGGGCGTCGCCACCGAAGAGGTCCTGCGCAGGGCCGTCGATTTCTTCGGGGCCAACCGGGTTATGTGGGGCTCAGACATCGGCACCTCGTCAGGTACCTATAAAGAGATGGTGGAGCGGGCCATAGCTTCGACTGCATTGCTGAATGAGGAAGAACGGCGCGCAGTTCTGCACGACACCGGAATGCGCATATTCGGAAGGCATGAAGGCATCGGGCAAGTCACACGCAGGCTTACGCACTGACCGTCCCAATTAGAAGACTGGCCGAAATGTCTCCGGCCCGCAGCTTCGTCGCCATCGCTTCTCAACAGAGATCGCACTGAGGAAAATTGAAATGTACGACTCAACGGATCCGCGTTCCGCCCTTCAGAGTGCAACCCCACAGGCCAAGGCTGCTCTATTGCCGGCGGCGGCAGCCGAATACGGGTTATTCTACAAGCAACCGCCCGCAGAAGACGATGCCAATGGCAGAACCTGGTTTGCCAGAGGCCAGAATTTCATCGTTGCCTACAGCGAGCTCAAGCCTGGCGCTGTTTTCGAACGCCGCAATCAGCCTGACGAGTTCATGGTCATTCTTGAATACGATGACACTCCGGTAATCGCCAGCGCTGGCGCGCAGGAGGAAAAGAATAACGGTAATTGCCTGATCATAATGCCGCCGGGAAATAGCCGTCTCCAATTCCCGGATGGTGGACGGGTAGTCCGCCTTTTTACGACGCGTTCAGAAGACCTGAACGCCAAGTGCTCCAACAACGCATCATACGAACAGCGCCACCCCAATATCCCGCCTTTCGAGCCGTGGCCGGAGCCGGTCGGGGGCTACAAAATACGGATATACTCACTCGATGTGCCGCGCGAAGAAGGGCGGCTGGGGCGCATATTCCGTTGCACGACCTTGATGATAAACATGCCTTACAGGCAAACGGGCGCACGCGACCTTTCCAAGCTTTCCCCGCATTCTCATGACGACTTTGAACAGTGTTCACTCGCACTTGCAGGTACATGGACACACCACATGCGCTGGCCGTGGAGCGTCAACTACGCCGATTGGCGGGAAGACGTGCATGCCGAGGTTGATTCACCATCGATAACGGTCATCCCGCCGCCCGTCGTGCACACGTCAGTGTGCGGAGACGGCGAAAACCAATTGGTTGATATTTTCGCGCCACCTCGCGTCGATTTCTCGCAAAGACCCGGATGGGTGCTCAACGCTGACGAATATCCGATGCCTACTCAGTCAGACTGAACCGGCAACTGCTCCTTTAAATTTCAATTAGGCGCAAACTGATCTCAAGCTGTGCCGACGCACACATTGCCGGCACCGGAACCGCAGACGCAAGATTCGGAGAGGCCGTGAATATCTCAAAAGATACCATTCCCAGTCAGGAAGTGGCTTCGACCGCTGAGGAGACCAACAAGCCTCTATATTCAAAGGCCTATCTTCGGTACGTCCTCTTCATCTTGCTCTTGATGAACACGTTGGCGTTCCTTGATCGCTCGATCATCAATGTTTTGAGCCAACCGATCAAAGAAGATCTCAGGCTTAGTGACGCGGAAGTCGGCGTCCTCGGCGGACTTGCCTTCATGCTGGTCTACACCTTCGCTGCTTTGCCGCTCGCCCGTCTTGCCGAGCGCAAAAACCGTACGAACCTGATCGCTGCATGTGTGACGTTCTGGTCGCTAGCCACCGCCGCCGGAGGAGCTGCCACGAACTTTCTTCAACTGGTGCTGTCACGGGTTGCGGTTGGAGCGGCTGAATCCGGTGCGACACCTACGGCACATTCGGTGATCGGCGACTATTTCCCGCCCGAACGTAGAGGATCGGCAATTTCCTTATTCGTGCTCGGCTTGCCGCTGGGCATCATGCTTGGATCGATAATCGGCGGCTACGTTGCCGAGCATTACTCTTGGCGTGTTGCACTGCTGGTAGTGGGAATTCCCGGCGTCATCGTTGCACTGCTGGTCAAGTTCACTGTGAAAGAACCGGTCCGCGGCGGCGCGGATCACGCGAACGCAATGACGGGGGATACACCGCCACTCACGGCAGTGCTGAAGCACCTGCTTAAGCGCAGTTCCTTTCTGCATATTGTTACCGGGTTTATGGTCAGCTCCTTCGCTTTGGGCGGCGTCTATGTCTTTCTGCCGGCATTGCTCATCCGGCGGTTTGACTTCAGCGTCGGCACGTCAGGGCTCATTTACGGCATGCTTGGTGGCGGCTGCGCTGCGATCGGAGTCCTGATAGGCGGTTA
The DNA here is from genome assembly GCA_030430365.1 of Alphaproteobacteria bacterium. Lineage (GTDB taxonomy): Bacteria > Pseudomonadota > Alphaproteobacteria > Sphingomonadales > Sphingomonadaceae > Andeanibacterium. The sequence continues at coordinate 12,629 of JAUIFP010000011.1, forward strand.
CATGAATGATTTGCTGGTCAAAAGGGACCGTCGATGGTTCGCTTGGTTCCCCGCCCTGATTCTTGCAGTTGCAATTCCCCTGATGATCCTGGGTTTGCTGCAGCACGACTGGAAGTGGATGATCTCGCTCTTGGTTGTTCCCTTCGCCCTCAAGTCCGCCTTCCTGCCTTCGACGCTCGCCTCTTTTCATAATATGGTGGAGCCCCGAATGCGGGCCACGACCATCACCATCGCATTCATGCTGTCGAACGTCGTTGGTGCAGGTGGTGGCCCCTATTTTGCGGGCCTGCTTAGCGATAGCTTTGCGAGAGGAACCTTCTTCGGTTCCTACAATTCGATTTGCGGCTCGTATGATATCACACACAATATTTGCAGCTCTGCCGATGCCTACGGCGTAACTGTCGGCGTATCTTTCGCGAGCCTTCTGGGGATCTGGGCAGCCCTTCACTACTGGCTCGGTGCCCGGCATATCGTCAGGGACTTTGTTACCTGAACTGCTTTGTGCCTGACACCCCGCACCCATGCAATTCATCAGCTGCAGTGCGCGATCTGCGGTGTGCTAAATGCATGACCACATTTGAGGAATTTGAACCCTTCTAACTTGCATCGCTTTCTTTCGGATCGGTTTGAGGCTATTTTAAAGAAAAATAATCTGGGAGATGCCTGATGCAGTTGTCCCAACTTCAAATGGTGAAGCAGATTCTGGAGACGGGCAGTCTTAGCAAGACGGCCCTGCGCCTCAATTGGGCCCAATCAGTCGTGAGCCGACAGCTGGCCGCGTTGGAAGACGAATGTGGAGGCCGCATCTTCGATCGAAACGGTCGCGGAGTTGTGCCAACCGAATTGGGGAAGAGAATCCTTCCCCTAGTCGACTTGATCATCGATGCCGCGGATGAAATGGCCCGATGCGGGGCCGAACTGCGCAACGAATTGAGCGGAGAAGTCAAGGTGTCTGTAGGCCCGCAGATCGCCCCTGTGCTCTCAGGCCCACTGTACCGAAATCTCAAGCAGATCCATCCTCGCATTCGGCTCAGCGTCTGGGACGCATACTCGCATATCAAGTCGGACCTGAAAGAAGGCCGCACCGATGTCGCAGTATTCATGCACACCTTCTATACGCCAGACGAGAATGACTGGGTGATTGGTGAGATCGATACCTATTTACTCGGCCTACCCGACAGCCTGGCGACCAGCGAAGAAACGCTTCCCTTTGCCAAGCTTGCGAACCTGCCCTTGCTTCTGCCGTCCCTACCGAACTTGTGGCGCCGCTCCATTGAACAGCTCGCTGCACGCGAAAACGTCGAACTTACAGTCGCAGCAGAAACGAACGCACCGAGCGCTACGGCTGCACTCGTCCATGCAGGAGCTGGTTATCTGATTGCACCGCTGGCTTCGGGACCGGCCGCGGCAAGAATGGGCTGGATCGGGGAAGATCTGCGTGCAGGCCGCCTGCGCGCTACGCGTATCGTCACCCCCGGTCTGCCTTCGAAACTTGTTGTTAGCAGAGGTGCCAACCGGAACCGATCGGCGGATGCTGTTGTTCGGATGATCGTATCGCTACTGCCAGAACTGATGGAGCTGCGTCCTTCACGCTCGGCCCAAGCGTCCAAGCAAGATGTAAGCATGATTGCTCATTAGGATGCTCGCGCGGATGCCCGATGGCCGTGATAACGTCCTTCCGAGCTAGGTCCAATCGGACTGCAAGTTTTCGAACCATCGGTGCGGAATTGGCAACCGCCAAAAAACTGAAGTTCGATGAAGTGACTGTCGGCGCTAGTAGATTGGTGCTGTCAGGCAAACGCTTCGCGTCTCCACTTGCGAGATATTTGTTGTCGAACAGCGGGGTAAGAAGCCTCTATTGTTTAAGCGTTACCGCTTCACGCCAGATGTGATCCGTCCTGTCGTTTGGCCGTAAAGAGGTTGTCACTTAACCAGAGCAGGCGCTCTGACTGGGGTCAGTCACCGGACTGGAACTCAAAATCGATGAAATCGACGATCTTGCCATCGCGTAGCGTCAGGACGGCGATGAATTTGCCCTGCAAGGCCGTTCCATCCTCGAAAATGATATCGTCAACCCGCTCATGGCTGACGAGCGGTCCTCTCGCCCAGGTCGTGCCCGGCGTGATCGCCATATCACGCTGGTTGTGCGCTCTACCATGGCAGGAAGGTCTGGCTGGCTGAACTCCGGCGTCTTTTCGATCTCGCCAAAAGTGAACCTGAAATCATCGGCTAGATAGGTTGCGACCTCGTCGCCATCTTGCGCATTCCAGGCGGCGATGAAAGCCTCCACCGTGGCGATGTTGGCCTTTTCTTCGGGGGTCTGTTTCATGCTGGATCCAATTCGCTTGTGATAGTCGACAGGAGGGCTATCGACTGGGGATGCAGACGGCGCGCGCACCGTCAGGCTTGCGGAAACACTGAATAGGATCGATGCCCGGATCATCTTGTTGCCACTGCTCCAGGGCCCTCGATCCGCCCTGCGGCAAAGAGCGACGAACCCGGATTCGTCGTCATTCAGTTCGAAGTTTTTACAGAAGCAAACGCCGTCGACAAGGAAGGCGAAGTACTGGACGTCCTTGTGCAGAAACGCCGGAACGAGGCGGCAGCACTGAAATTACTCAAAAAACTGCTCAAGCGGCAGGGCTTTGTGCCTGAGGCCATTGTCACTGATGGGCTCGCCTCATGTCGGGCTGCCTTACGTGAGCTGGGAGACCTGGCCCGGCATCAGCCCGGTCGACTACAGGAGAACAGTCACCTGCCGGTCCGAAGACGGGAGAGAAAAATGCAGCGGTTCAAATCCCAGGGTCAGGTTCAGCGCTTCGTTTCAACTCACTCGGCAACCTACAAGACCTTCGCCATTCAGCGTCATCTTACCTCAAGAAACACGATGCGAAATTTTCGACACGCGGCTTTTGCGGAGTGGGTCGCCGCGTCCGCCGCAAATGGATGAAGTTGCCGGTTTACGGCTCAACTCGCGCTTCAGAAGTTAAGCTGACAGGCCCTCAAAAATTTAACCAAATCTGGCTATTCGAATTCAGTGACCCGAAGAATCGTCAAGTATGTCGATTCCAACTATAACCCCCGCTTCGGCGGGGGCTTTTTTCCATGTTCAATTGATCAAAGGGATGCTATAAGTACGAAAGCATCCCTTATGCGCAGAGCACGGTCTGTTCACTTTCCTGAATTCCCTGTACGGCACATTTCCGACTGTAAGGCTGAAGCGCGTGCGCTGCAGATGCGAGCTGCTTCAGACCGAGGCCGGCTTGGAAGACCACCCCAAAACGCCCCCTCTTGTGCCAACAAACATGGCCGACACGCGCAGGCATGTCGCCAATCACCAGATTGACACGCTCGCGTATAGAGACCTTTCCGCCCGTTTCGATGCACGCACCTTGGGCAGACAGATCAACCAACACGGCATCCGCATTTCCTGCCAAGCCGTGGACCGCGTTAGGCTGTTGAATGCATAGCCTTAAGGGACGAGGCATGTGCTTGACCTTTTCCCTAATGAAGTCCGCGACATCGACTTTGCAGGAAAAACGAAATCCGGCGTACTCCCCGTTGATCCATCGTCTCTCCAACGCGACCAGGAAACCGCCGGATAGTTGAAGGAACATGAAGTCCTCAGGCGGGTGCTCATGGAACAGCCGCAATTTTGCCCCCGTCTGCGAGACGTCGTGCACCACGCAAACATATTCGCCGCTCATACTACAAAGTTTAGCCGCTCGCAGCATGAGACGATGGCGACCATCCGTTCGGCGATCGAAACAGGGGTTCCACATCGAAACGTCTGTTGCGTTCATTTGCACCGTCATGACCGACACCCTCGGTTATTTGTATCCAAGCACAAGTACTTGATGGTAAATCAACCATGCTTGAACGTGATTAAGATTGTCTAAACAGGTAAAGTAAATCCAGAATCTCGTTTCAATCCATCATCAAGATCGATATTCTGCGATTTCGTGGATCCTCTGGGTCGTTTCTTACAAGCAACTCGCGATCGGCGACACCTTCGATCCGCCGGAAGCGGCTGACCGGTAGCCCGTTGCGCATCAATGCTTGCCGCGTCGCCTCGGCCCTTCCGGCAGATAAGGCCCAATTGTTCCCGGCCCCACTTTTCCAGGGAAGCGCATCGGTATGGCCTCGGATCGTCAGGCCGCCGGCTTCGGGGGCGACGGCCTCTGCTACTGCATCGACCAAATGCGCTGCATCCGTGGTCAACACCGTCGTACCAAGCTGGAACATCGAGAAGTCAGCATCGTCGACAAGGTCTATCCGTATCCCTTGGGTCGTGTCGACAAGCCGAACTTGCCGGGTGAGACGCAAGAGACGTTGTGATTCCGAAAGCTTCTTCTCGAGACGATCCTTCATCAAATCGATCGTCTTCTTGCGCGAAGCACCCTCTTTAATGCCGCCAGTGGTATCGCGCGGAATTGTGAGCGAGCGCGTGCCCGTCTGTCCCGCGCGGTTGGGATAATTGTCGACGTCGGTAATCGACGAGCCGCCCAACATGCCGTCGGAACCGGCGCTTTCCTCGCGCATCTTCACCAATGTCGGCGTAAAGTAGTCGGCGATACCCTTGCGCTGGTTTTCCTCGGTCGCGCCAAGAAGCCAGAGCAGAAGGAAGAATGCCATCATCGCCGTCACGAAGTCGGCATAGGCCACTTTCCAAGCGCCGCCGTGATGGCCGGCCTCGGCGGCCATCACCACCTTCTTTACAATTACGGGGGGCGGCGGCTCATTCTTGCCGCGTGCGGAACTCGCCATTTCAGCGTCCCCTGAGGCTGTCGAGCAGCTCCGTCAGGCCAGGCCGGAAGTTGTGTCCGAGACCGGAGCGAGCAGATTCCACCACCAGCGGTTGCGGCCAGCCATGCAGTGATGAGATTATCACCTGCTTTACCGCATGAAACACCTGTTCGTCCTGCTCGACAACCTGCTTGAGCCTGGATGCCAGCGGTCCAACGATGCCATAGGCAAGCAGCACACCGAGAAAGGTTCCTACAAGGGCAGAACCGATCATGCCTCCCAGAATGGCCGGGGGCTTGTCGATCGAGCCCATGGTCTTCACCACGCCCAGCACGGCGGCGACGATGCCCAGCGCAGGCAAGGCATCCGCCAGGCTTTGCAATGCGTGCTGCGGTTCGTGCATTTCGCTGAAATGCGTCTTCATGGCGTTGTCCATGACTTCTTCGACCGCATGCGTCTCGAGATTGCCGGAAGACACCACGATCAGCATCAGAGTGTCGCAAATCAGGGACACAAGCGGCTTGTTTGTCAGGAGACGCGGAAATTCGGCAAAGATCGGCGAGTTTTCGGGATCCTGCACATGCGCTTCCACGGCAACGGGACCCTCGCTGCGCAAGATACGCATGAGCTTCGTGGACAAAAGGATCGCATCGATGTGATCCTGCTTCGAATGTTTCGGTCCCTTGAATATCTTTACAAGGCCGCCACCGATCGCCTTGAGTTCATGGAGCGAATTGCCCGCAATGATCGCGCCCAGCGCGGCGCCGCCGATTATCATCATCTCATGCGGCATTGCATGCATGACAGGGCCCAACGCGCCGCCCGTCAGCGCGAAGCCGCCAAAGACCATGATAAGCAGGACAACGATCCCGATTATTGCGTACATTCTAAACCTCTAACTTTGGCGGTTTGACCAAATTCACCGCATCATGTCGAACAGCGAAAGGCTGGCCAGCTTGGCAAAGCTGGCCTGGCTTGCTTCCAGGACCGTCATGATTTCCTGCAATTCGGTAATGGCCGTTGCCGGATCTATACTGCCGACGACTGCCTGCTCATCGGCGCGCATTTCGCCCTGCCTGACATGCCGGGAGACATTAAGGTCAACCCAGTTCATTCGCCCGCCTATGACCGTTTGGGTCGTGGTGATTTTTTCAAGGCCGGTATTCATGGCATCAAGCGCGTCGCGCGCGGCCGCCGCCGGATCGGGTGATCCGCCCGACAAGGCCTGAGCAAGTCCACTGATCACCGCGAAGAGATCGGTCGGCGCGCCAGCATGAGTGAAATTCAGGAATTCCGGGCCGGTTACTCCGCGTGTAACGGTTTGCCCGTCACCAAGGGGAAGGTCGCCAGAATTCGCCGTTCCAGCATAGACCGGATTACCGAAGGCATCGAACTGATACGCATTTCCTGTCGATTCCCCTCCGAACAGGGAATGGCCCGAACTATCCTTCGAGTTGGCCAGGGCGACGAGGTTGCTGCTGATATTTGCGAGTTGCTCGCCAATGGCGTGGCGCTGCACATCGCTGAGAGTTCCAGTCGCGGCCTGGGTTGCCAGTTCCTGCGCGCGTATAAGGTTGTCTGCCATTTCCTGAATGGCACTGTCAGCCAGCGTTAGATCCGACATGGCCCGATTGGCGTTTGCTTTGTCGACAAGGGCCAGTTCTTCCGCGCGGGCAAGCTCCCGCAAGCGGGAAGCTGCAACAGGATCATCTGACGATTGATTGATGCGCTGGCCGCTCGACACCTGGCTTTGCAGGAGCTCGGCGCGCTTGCGCAGGGCAGTCAGGTCTTGCGTCGCCCGCTCATAAAAGGCGCTGGTAGATAGGATCGTCATGATGCCCTCATCTAATGCTCAACAAGGTATCGAAAATGTCGGTGGCAACCTGCATCGCCCGACCGGAAGCCTGGAACGCCTGCTGGAACCGGATGAGATTCACCGCCTCCTGATCGAGGTCGACGCCTGCCTGGCTCTGCAAGGCAATACTCGCCGAGGAGGCAATCGTGTTGAGAGCGTCGCGCGTGGTCGTGAGCCCGGACACCTTGCTCGACACGGCGAATATGACGGAGTTCAGCTGCTCCGCCATTTTGTTGGAGGACAGTGCGTTTCTGAGCGCAGAGAGATTGCCGGGATCCCTCGAGCCCGCCCCTGCTCCCGCAGGAGCGGTGGCAATGCCTCCGGGAGTGCTTAATGCAACTGCTATATCGTCGGCGCCGGTGCCGGAAAAGAATGCCTGCCCTGCCGTTCCGTCCAGAGCAGCACCGCTTGTCTGCACTGTGTTCACAATCGAAATGATATTCGCAGCCACCGAATTCAGATCGTCGCGATAGTCCCGCAAATGGTCCAGTGCCTGCGCACGGCCTGCAAGATCGCCACCTGAAAGCGTCAACGCCGAACCGCCGACAGCAAAGGTCAGCGTTCCGTCCGTAGCAACCGTCGAGGTGAGAGGCGAAGCCGTGCCACCCTGAACGAGCGGTACCGATCCGCCCGAACCAAGCCGCACTTCGACGGTTTGATCGGAGGCAATTGATACCGAGACATCGGACCTTTCGCTAAGCTTCTGCAGCATCAGATCGCGCTGATCGAGCAGCGCGGACTGATCGGAGCTGCCGTTCTGTGCGCGGACGAGACGCAAATTGATCTGCGCGAGTTCTCCGGCATACAGATTGACTTCGTTTACGCTTGCGGCCGCATCAAAATGGAGGCTGTCGCCCACCGCATCCAAGGATACGGAAGCCACGTTGAAGCTGCGCGCCAATGTCTGCGCACTTTCCAGCACAGATGCGCGCAAAGAAAGGTCCGTAGGATCGGTCGTGAGGCCTTCAAGCTCACCTTCGAAGTCGACCAGCGTTTCGAAGATCCTTGCGTTCTCGATCGAGGCCTGGATGTTCTCCAGACCGCTCAACTCGGTGTTGGCACGTATGCTGTCTGAAGTTGTTCGGCGAACTTCCGCCAGGCGAAAGAGGTCCGCATTCCGCTCCACACCGGCCAGCCTGACGCCTGAAAGCGACGTACCGCCCGGCTGTCCGCTGGCGCTGGGATAGGCCACCTCAGACAGATGGGCCGTCCGTCGCACATAGCCGTCGCTCGACGCGTTGGCGATGTTCTGCGCCGTCACGTCCAGCGCCGCGCGTGCTGCCTTTGCGCCGCTCGCCGCAATGGTGAGGAGATCGGATGCCATATCTATTTCTTCGGCTCAGGTGCGATTTGGGAAGCGAGCTGCATCTCGATCATCTTCGCGAAGCCAAGCGTGCCGCTCTCTGCGAGAATATCTGCAAACCTTTCATCCATCATCTGGCGAAAGGTATCCGAGCCCTGACCACCAAGCAGCTCGTCCCCGAAGCCAGCCTTGCGAGCAGATGCGAGCATCTGGCGCGCAAAAATAGCTTCGAAGCCCTTGGCCACTTCGCTCAGGCCTTGGCGCTCGCTCTTTTGCGAGCTCAACTCGAAGGTGGTTGCAACAGGTATCATATCACTACCATCTCTGCGTTGAGCGCCCCAGCTTGCTTCAGCGATTCAAGGATCGCCACCAGATCAGACGGCGTGACCCCCAATAAGTTAAGCGCATCAACCAATTGAGCGAGCGATGCGCCGGGCTGGAAGTTCGCAACATGAGCATAGCCCTGCTCGATTTCGAGCGTGCTTGCTTCTTCCGTGGCCGTCCGGCCGCGACTGAACGGTTCGGGTTGGATCACCCTGGGATCTTCTTCAACGCGTACGACGAGCTGGCCATGGCTGATCGCGGCGGGAGACAGACGCACCGCGCTGTTGATCACCACAGTGCCCGTACGGCTGTTGACGATAACCTTCGCCCTGCTTTCGGCTGGTTCGACCTCGATCATCTCGATTTGCGCCATCATGCTGGCCCGCGTGTCCGCACCAGTCGGAAGATAGAGAGCCAGTGTCACGCCATCTTCGATGGAGGCCACGCCCGGAAAGCGGACATTGATCGCATCGCGCACGCGTGTGCTTGTCAGAAAATCGGCTTCGAACAGATTCCAGCGCAATACCGCGGAACTGTCGAAATTGGTGACGACTGCTCGCTCGACACTGGCGCCGCCGACTATCCGGCCGACGGTCGGAACATTGACGGTCAGCTTGGATCCATCCTTGCCGCTCACGCCGAGACCGCCGACAGCAAGGTTGCCCTGCGCCATCGCGTAGATTTGGCCGTCAGCACCGTAAAGCGGGCTGAGGATCAGCGCACCCCCACGAAGGCTCTTGGCCTTGCCCATGGTCGAGACAGTCACGTCGATGCGCTGGCCCGGCTTGGCAAAGGCGGGGAGCTCGGCAGTGACAATCACCGCCGCCGCGTTCTTGAGACCTGGGCTTACACCCGGTGGGAGCTGCAACCCAAGCCGGCCCGACACGCCCCGCGCGGCCTGCGTCAGATATTCCAGATTGTCGTCGCCCGTACCGTCCAGACCGACTACGACCCCGTAACCGGTAAGCTGGTTGGAACGGACTCCCTGGAACGCACCCAAGTCGCGAATACGCTCCGCATGGGCTGGTGCCGTCGCCATGAAGATGGCGGAGAGCGCAAGCAGCAAGAATTGAAAGCGAGACATTTCGCACCTCGATCAGAATGGGGTGAGCATGTTGAAGAACCGGCTGAGCCAACCTTCGCGCCCTGCACGTTGAATTGAACCCTTGCCGGAATAGATTATGCGAGCATCGGCCACGCGGCTGGAAAGAATCCGGCTATCCTCATCAACATCGGACAAACGAACGATGCCGGAGAACTGGATCCACTCTTCCCCCTGGCTGAGCTTCATGCGTTTTTCGCCGCGCACCAATGCCGTCCCATTGGGCCGGACTTCCGCGATCGTCACACTGAGCTGACCGGACAAGGCGTTTGACTGGGTGGCCTTCCCCTGCCCCTTGAAGGATGAATCTCCAGAGGCCGAAAGCGCATCCGGGCTGAGAAAGCTGAATGGACCTGTCGCCGGCGGTGCAAGCGTAAAGCCGCCTTCGCGGTCTGTGTTCGAACCGGCCGCCTTGGTTGTGCTGGTGGATTCGACCAGCAGGATCGTCAGCGGATCGCCGATGGAGCGAGCTCGGTTGCCGATATAGAGCGGCGCATATCCCATATCGACCTGAAAAATGCTGCCATTCTCCGGCGCACGCGGCGCCGCGATCGGGGCTGGCGGCAATGTCGCAGCAAAGTCGGTAGAAGGCTCCGCGCTCTTGCACGCAGACGTCACACCGCCCAACAAGGTCACTGCCACCATGATGTTGATGTTGATATTGCTCATGTCATTACATCGTCTGGTTTGCGTTGCGCAGCATTTCATCAACTGCGGAAATCATCTTGGAATTGATTTCGTAGGCGCGCTGGCACTCGATCATGTCGACCAGCTCTTCCACGACGTTGACGTTCGATCCCTCCAGCATGCCCTGCCGGATATTGCCCCGTCCGGATTCCCCCGGAGCGCCCAACAGAGGTGCGCCGCTGGCTGCGGTTTCGAGCAGAAAGTTTTCGCCAGTTGCCTGCAAGCCGGCAGGGTTGGTGAAGGATGCAAGCTGAAGCTGGCCGAGCTCGGAAGGCTCCGCTCCATCAGCGGTCGTTGCCGATACCGTACCGTCCGCAGCTACCGAGATGGCCAGCATGCCTTCCGGTACAGTAATGGCAGGCTGAACCCGGTAACCCTGTGCCGTAACCAATTCGCCTTCGGCCGAAACGGTGAAATTGCCGGCTCGGGTATAGGCTAGTTGTCCGCCAGGCATTTCGACTTGGAAATAGCCTTCGCCGTCCAGAGCAAGATCCAATGCGTTGCCGGTGTTATTTAGCGTGCCCTGCGTGACGATCCGGCTGGTAGACTGGATTGCAACGCCCGTGCCCAGGTTGAGCCCGGTGGCGTAAGCCGTTTCGGAACTGGACTGCTGCCCGGCCACACGCATGTTCTGATAGGCAAGAGTGGCGAAATTGGCACGTTCGCGCTTAAACCCCGTTGTCCCGACATTCGCCAGGTTGTTGGCAATGACACGCATCTTGGTGTCTTGCGCCTCTAGGCCCGTGCGGGCGACTTGAAGTGCAGAATTCGGCATTGATCAGTCTCCTTCCAAGACCATTCAGATTCGCATCAGGGTCGCAGCGCCCTCGTCCAGCTCCTTGGCCGTAGCGACGAGTTTGGTGCGCATTTCGAAGAGGCGCTGAGCCTCAACCATTTCGACCAGGATCTGGGTGACATCGACATTCGATTGCTCGACTGCGCCGCTATGGACGCGAGCCTCTTCATCCTGTGGCAGAACGCCGCCGTCCGGAACGCGGAATAACCCGTCCAGACCCTTGGCGATGGCGCTGCCCTCCCAACTGACGAGCTTGATCCGATCCACTGCTTGAGGCGGTGCCTCCGGCGTGCTGTCGTCTGCCGAAAAAACACTGCCGTCTGGGCCGATCGTCACCAGGCTACCGGGCGGAACCGTGATCGGTCCGCTTGAGCCGATGACTGGCCGGCCGTCTCCATTTACCAGAGCCCCGCTGGCGGAGACCGAAAGGTCTCCCCTGCGCGTATAGCCTTCGCTGCCATCCGTGGCCTGGACCGCGAGCAGTCCGTTGCCTTCGATCGCAATATCCAGATCGCGGCCTGTTTCGATGAATGAACCGGCCGACATATCCGCACCGACAATGCCGTTCCGCACCATGGTCCGCCCCTCCAGCGAGGTCGGGCTCGCAACGCGTATGGGCGTCGAATGAAAGGTTTCCGCACGGAAACCGATCGTCTGCGCATTCGCCAGATTGCTGGAGACTGCACCTTGGCGGATCATGGAATCATTCATGCCCGAAATGGCGGTGTAGATAAGCCGGTCCATATCGATCAGGTCCGCAGGTTGATCACGGTTTGAGAGATCTGGCTGGCCGTATCGATCGCCTTTGCATTGGCCTGGAAATTCCGCTGTGCGGTGATCAGGGCAACGAGTTCTTCGGCGATATCGACGTTGGACCGTTCAAGCGATCCGGCCAGCAGCCCACCATACTTGCCTTCGCTTGGGTTGCCATATTCAGCCGCGCCCGAAAGCCCAGTGGCCTGCCAGTTGGACGATCCGACCTGCTTCAGGCCTGTAGGCGCGATGAAAGTGGCGAGCGCTGTCTTGCCGATAATCTCTGTCGTGCCATCGTCGAACGAAGCAACGACATTGCCATTCTCATTGATCGCGACGCCGGCGAAGCTGGCGCCAGCCGTATTGGTTGCCGGCAGCAACATGTCGCCAGGCGTGGTCGAGGTCGGGATACCGGCGGCATCGACGGGAAAGCCCTGCAGACGATTGTCCGACCCGTCAGTGATATAGCCAGCTTCGTCGACGCTGAAGCTGCCATTGCGGGTGTAATAGGTCTGGCCGGTCACGCCCGAACGGGTCGTGAAGAAGCCATCGCCGCCGATTGAAACGTCCAGAGCCGAACCGGTCTGCTCAATCGGGCCGACGGAAAAATTCTGAGTAATGCTTTCAACTGCGGAGCCGACACCCTGAATCATCTTCGGATTTGTGATGGCAGATCCGGCCACCACGTCGGCAAATTCAGTCCGGCTTTTCTTGAAGCCGTTCGTTTCCGCATTGGCGATGTTGTGAGCAATAACGCCCAGATCGGTCTGGGCATTCTTCATTCCGTTGAGAGAAGTATAGAATGACATGAGTATTCTCCTTTAGGTAGATTCTTCGAAGCCTGGGATTATGCGGCCGCTTCCGCGCCATCCGGATCGGCAGCCTCATCTTCGGCCGCCTTCATCTGCAACTCGATCAATGCGTCGAGCTTACTCGAGATCGCAGACAGGGTGTCACCCATGTCCGAAATGCCGGCGAGCGAGGAAAACTGCGCCATCTGCGCGAGCATTTCCTTGTTATCGACGGGATCGAAGGGATCTTGCTGCTGCATCTGTACAGTGAGCAGCTTGAAGAAATCGCCTTGGCCCAAAGAGCCAAATCCGGTGGAAGCCGTGCCCGCAGGCGCGGCCGAATATGAACTGACGGATTCTACAGTCATTTTATCCTCATTGTTTCGAGCATGAGCTGTTTGGCTGTTTGCAGCGCTTCGACCATGTTCTGGTACTGGCGGGCGCTTTCGAGCATCTCGACCATCTCGGCATTTTCATCGACGGGCGCCTCAAACACGTTGCCTTCAGCATCGGCCAGCGGGTTGCCCGGGTCGTAGCGTTTCACCGGAGTGACATCGCTGCGTATGACGGCGTCCACACGGACCGTCGAAAGGCCCGTCGCCTGGTCAAGCTCTTCCGCGAAGACCGGGCGCATTGGACGATAGGCATCACCTTCGCTGCCGGTAATGCTGCCGGCATTGGCAAGGTTCGACGCCGCTGCATTCATCCGCACGAGCTGAGCCGACATGGCTCGCTGGGCAACACCGAAAAGGCTCATTGTCTCAGCCATGATCACTCACCCTTCATCGCGCGCGTTAGTGATTCGACCCGGCCGCGAATGAATGAAAGGGTTGCGGAATAGGCGACCGCGTTCTCTGCAAAGGCAGTCTGTTCGGTCGCCATTTCAACGGTGTTGCCATCGAGGCTGGGCATGACCGGTACGCGGTAAAGCGTGGCGTCGTCGGCCGCGTGGGCGCTGTCCGCACCATCCATGCGTGCACGTAAGGCAGCCGCAAAATCGATGTCGCGAGCTTTGTATCCAGGCGTTCCGGCATTGGCGATGTTGGATGCAAGCAGACCCATGCGCTGCGAACGCAGTTCAAGGGCAGCCCCATGAATTCCAAATATGCTATCGCTCATAACTTACACTCCAAGTATGTGCCTCACATAAAGCAAGGGGCGTGCCAAAACGATTTTATCGTTGTTTTTCATATAGCTAGTTGGATATCGAAAATTCGCTGCGGCCAAATCCAAGCATATGGCCCGGCGGCTGCGGCAGAAATTTGCCGGTAACGGCAACAACCCGCCGCCATTTCCCACAAATTTGCCGACTAGCGCTGAATTTCTCGCCGACTTGCCGTCCTTGATTGCGAAAGGACATTCATGATCGACTACCTCAGCCTGGTTGATGGCGTTTCAGCGGCGATTGTATTGGGGGGCACAGCGCTGGCGACCTTTCTGCGTTGTGGCCTCCGAGATTGCATGCTGGCGGTGAAGTGCTTGCTTGGAACAATGGGACCGCGGTTCAATGCCGAGAAGGCCCGGACCGAACTCGCCCTGCAGATCCAAGCCATTCAGCAAGACGGCATCTTTCGCGCGGAACCTCATCACTTTGCCGATCAGGAATTCAACGAAATGGCGGACGCCCTGATCGCTCATCGATCGCTGGAATCGTTGCCGGCACAGCACCGCAGGCACATGGAGCATCGCCTTTCGGCGAGCCGCTCCGCCGCAAACGCATTCACGCAGGCCGCCACTCTGGCGCCGGTATTCGGCCTTGCAGGTACGCTGATTGCCCTCAGTCAGCTCCCCGGGACAGCTTCCGCCGGCTCATCGCTTTCAGCCAGCATTCCGGCCGCGATTACGACAACGCTTTACGGACTGATGGCCGCTAATCTGATCTTCGCGCCTATTGCACAGCTAATCACGCGCCGCGCGGAGGCGGAGGAAATGGATCGGCAGGCATTGATCGATTGGCTTTCAAAAGAGCTCTCGAACAAGGGTATGCGACCCAGACAGCCCGCAGAGCGAGCGGCAGCATGATGATGGATAGCAGCAATGGCTGGCTGACTACGCTGACGGACCTGGCGATCATCCTGTTCATGGTGACGGCAGCCGACCTCTCCAACGCGGAAATGCCGGTCGAGCATGAAGACAGCGCTCCGCAGATCGTAACATCCGCCCAGCCGATGGCGATCTTCCGCCCGCAGGCAAGCGGTGCATCGCTCCCGGACTGGCTCGATAGTCAGCAGGCAGACGCACGCCTGCGCCTGACGATCCTGATTCGTTATCAAGCGCGAGACAGGCAGGCAGCCATAGATTCGGGATTGGCGCTGGCGCGGCAGGCCGAAGTTGCCGGCAAGCCGGCGCGCCTGATTGTCGAGGAAGGCGAACGGAACGACGTCGTTGTTTTTCAGGCCTACGACACCGACCCGCAAACAATGGCACGCAACTTGCTTGCTGGTGATCATTGAACCATTCAGGAGGACGGACCATGATTGTTAGAGCGGGTTTTGCGCTGCTGGCACTAGTTGCAGGATCGCATTCTGCCAACGCCGCCGAATTTGAAGACCTTGCCGGCATCGAACGGCAGGTTGCCACATATGTTGGAGGCGACAGCGAAAACTTGGGCGACGTGCTCGTCCCGATCGACCGCCGCTTGAGGCTTGCCGCTTGTCCAGCTGCCCTGGACATCGCTTGGCATGGCCTGCGGCGGGATTCCGTGCGCGTTTCGTGTCCGCTTGCAGGCGGATGGAGGATTTTCGTCCGCCTCGCACAGCCGCAGCAGTCACTAGCCGCGACGCAGCCGGTCATCCGGCGCGGCGATGCCGTGACAATCACACTCAACGCGCCAGGCCTCAGCATCTCCCGTTCGGGTGAAGCACTCGAAAACGGAGCGGTCGGTGAATGGGTCCGCGTCCGCGTCGGCAAGGATGAAGAGCGACGGGCGCAGGTCTTGCGCCCGGGCGCGGTCGGCATGAAATTGCCGTAGGAACGGCAAAATCTGTTCTTACCCTTAAACTTCGCTCCATACTGCCGTCCTTCTGGAACAAGTGCATAATGGAGCAGTCAGATGCGGCCAATTGAAATCCAGCAAGCGCGGCTGACGCGGACAACGGAAAGAGTTGTTCCGGTTGAGAAAGCGCGCCCTGCAGACCCTGTCGCCAAGGGCGAAAAGGATGTGCAGGTTTCGCTTGGCAACGGGATCGATGCGAAGGCCCCGCCGATCGACGTGGAGCGAGTCGAGAAGATCCGCCAGGCCATTGAAGCGGGAACCTACCCCCTGCTTCCCGCGAAGATCGCCGATGCCATGATTGCCGCAGGCATTATCTTGAGGAATTCGAAATGACGATCCCGCCCGACCTCAAACAGTCTCTCCGGCAAATGCTTGCAGTGATGGAGCAGGAACGGCAAGCCCTTGCCGCCCTCAACCTGCAATCGATCGTCGATTGTGCGGAGAACAAATCCGCCTTGAGTGAAAAGCTAAGCAACGCGTCCAACGATGATCTGGATGAAGAGTCCCTCAGCCTGATCGACGCCGCCAAGCGACTGAACGAGGTAAACCGCCAGATCCGCAACCTTGTTGCGGCCAATGTTTCCGCTCGGCTCGATGCACTGACCGGCTCTGCATCGGTATACAAGGCGCAGAGCATACGCTCCAGCTATAGCCGGATAACGGCACATCCTGGGGCCTTATAAAACTGGCACGATACTTGCTTATTGGTCTTCGGTAAAATTGACCGGAGGTGAAATTGAGCGGAGTAAATGCAGTCGGGGCGTCAGACGTTCGCACTTCGATCGCCCGTGCTTCGCAGGCAACGGGCGTCGATTTCGATTATCTCTTGGCGCAAGCCAAGTTGGAATCCGATCTCAATCCGAATGCACGCGCCGGCACGTCCAGCGCGGCTGGCCTCTATCAATTCATCGGCAGCACCTGGCTGGAAACGCTTGATCGACACGGCGCAAAGCATGGTCTCGGCTGGGCGGACGCGGCCATAACCAAGGGCGCAGGCGGATCAAGCGTCACCAATTCCGCTCTGCAATCGCGGATCATGGATCTGCGGTACGACCCCGACACTTCTTCGCTGATGGCCGCCGAACTCGCGCTGGATAACCGGGACGCATTGCGCGCAACCCTGGGAAGAGAACCCGATCATGCCGAACTCTATCTCGCTCACTTTCTGGGCGCGAATGGGGCCAACCGTTTTCTCGATGCCATGCAGCGCAATCCGGATAGTTCTGCCGCGGCCGTCTTCCCAACTCAGGCAGCGGCCAACCGCTCTGTATTCTTCGACCGCGCTGGCGCGTCTAGATCGCTTGTGCAGGTCATGGACTTGTTCCGGGACCGCTTGAGCATTGCAATGCATCAACCTCACGGCCCGCTCGCAGAGATCGCCGCCCCCAGGACGAGAGAGGCGCATGATCGGCAAGCTTCACAGATGAGCCCACTCGAACGCGAGTTTCACGAGACCAAGATGAGCCTCCCCGCCCACAGCCGAACCTCGATTGTTGAGACTCTGCGCGACACATTTGCATCCACCGGCAATCAATCCGGCGCGCTGCCTGACAACGTCAAGTCCGCTTATGCCAAATTCAAGGCCTTCAAACTATGAACGCTCTGCCATTTCCGAAAGCCGCGGCATTCGCGTTGCCGCTGGGGATTCTCACGATCATCTTGCTGATGATCATGCCCATCCCGGCGTTGGTCCTCGACACATTCTTCGTCCTTAATATCGCTCTGTCTGTTGCCGTTCTGATGGCTGCAATGAATGCGGAAAAACCGCTCGATTTCTCCTCATTCCCCTCGGTCCTTCTTTTTGCGACACTTCTGCGACTGGCACTGAATGTCGCATCGACCCGTATCGTGCTGGTCCGCGGACATGAAGGCGGCTCCGCCGCTGGTCACGTGATCGAGGCCTTTGGCGCATTCCTAGTCGGTGGCAATTTCGCGGTCGGCCTGTTCGTCTTTTTGATCCTGATGGTTATTAATCTGGTTGTGGTGACCAAAGGTGCCGGCAGGGTCTCGGAAGTTTCGGCCCGTTTCACGCTGGATGCCTTGCCAGGAAAACAGATGGCAATCGACGCCGACCTTGCTGCCGGCCTGATGACGGCCGACGAGGCCAAGGCACGCCGGCGCGAAGTTGCCACCGAGGCGGACTTCTATGGCTCGATGGACGGTGCCAGCAAATTTGTGAAGGGCGACGCCGTTGCAGCCTTGCTGATCCTCGGCCTCAATGTGATAGCCGGTTTTTGTCTGGGCATGCTGAGCCATGGATTGGACGCGTCAACTTCGGCGGAACGGTATGTAACACTGGCAGTTGGCGATGCGCTGGTCGCACAGGTCCCAGCACTGTTGCTCTCCATCGCTGCGGCGGTGATCGTAACGCGCGTATCCGACAGCCGCGACCTTTCGGGCCAGATCGGAGCGCAATTCGCGAATCCGCAAATCTGGCTCCCGGTCGCCTGTATCCTCTGCGTCATTGGGCTCATTCCTGCGATGCCGCAAACAATATTCCTGCCCGCTGCCGCCTTGGCAGGCCTGATCTGGTGGAATTTGCGCAAACGCGCGAACACTCCTGAGGAAGTGCTCGAGCCGTTGCCCCAGCCCGATCCCTCTCGGATCGTACTCGACGAAGTGAGTGACAATACGCTCGTCACGATCGAAGTCGGCTACGGGCTGGTTCACCTCATCGACGACCGACACGGGTCACCCCTGGTGTCCCGGATTACCGGCGTGCGCAAGCAGCTTTGTCAGGAACTCGGCTTCATCGTGCCACAGTTCCGCATCCGCGACACGATCGAGCTATCGCCGAATGAATATCGGATCATGCTGGGCGGTGTCCCGCTGGGCGGTGACACCATCATGCCCGACAAAGTCCTCGCCATCGACACCGGTGACAACACCGTTGGCACCGATCTGCCAGGCGAGCCCGCGCGTGATCCCAGTTTTGGCTGCCCCGCTGTGTGGATCGATCCAGCGCAAAAGGACCATGCCATCGCGCAGGGCTATCTGACCGTCGATTCAGGCACGGTCATCGCCACACACCTCAATCAGCTAATAAGCCAGCAGCCAGAGCAACTGCTTGGCCCCGATCAGGTCCATGATCTGCTGATGGGTGTGAAGGAACACGCCGCGCAGCTTGTCGAGACCATTTACCCACAACCACTAACACTTGCGGCAATCACACGCATCCTGCGCGCACTGCTCAAGGACGGCATCCCGATCAGCCATCCGCAACCGATATTCTCCAGCCTTAGCGACGGCGTACAGGCGACGCTGGATCATAATGTGCTGGTGGACTTGGTACGTTCGAGCCTCGGCGCCTTGATCGTCGGAAAGGTTTGCCCACCCAACCAGGCACTGCCCGTCATCACGCTCGACGCCAGGCTCGAGAGCACAATCTTGCAAGGGCTGTCAGACCCAAGTTCCGGCGAGCCAGTGCTCGAGCCGGAATTGGCTCGGAACATTGGCGAACGCATCGCGGCTATTGCGACAGAACGTCCGAAGGGAAGCTATCCGCCTGTCCTGATCGTACAACCTGGAACACGCCGAGCGATGGCTGGCCTGCTCCGGATGCGCGCTCCTTCCTGCCTAGTGCTTTCGATCGCCGAACTGCCGCAGTCGCAGCCAATCGAGGTTCTGGAGGTGATCGGGGAAGAAACAAGCCGCAGCGTTTCCGATCAGAACACGGTTAATCAAGTCGAGAGTATCGCAGCATGATCAACAATCAACGTGTCTCCGAAACCGCTCGGGCCTATTCGGATCCTGCGGCGGCAGTCCTGACCAACTTCGCGCCGATGGTGCGCAAACTGGCTTGGCACCTTCATGGATCCGCGTGCGCCGACATCGAGCCTGAAGATCTCATGCAGATAGGCCTCGTAGCACTCACCGAATGCGCCAAGCGGCACACCGGCCCCCAGGACGAAGGCTTTGCAGCCTATGCAAAGATTCGCGTGAAAGGCGCGATGATTGATCAGCTTAGACGCTCTGCTCCACTATCACGCGGCGCAATGAAGCGGCGAAGGGAAATAAGGGAAGCGGAAGCCAAACTGTTCGGACTACTTGGCCGGTCTCCCACTACAGTGGAGCTGGCCGAGGAGCTGAAAATCACGGCTGGGGAACTGGAAGAAATGCGCAGCGCAAGTGAGCCCATGGAATTCGAAACGATCGAGGACAGCTATTCCGATGCTGATCTCGCTTTCCAGGATCAGTCCGATGACGCCTTTGCCACACTGGTTTCTCTTCAGAATCAAGAAGCGCTGACTTCAGCAATTTCGAACCTGCCTGAACGCCAAATGCTTGTTATTCAGCTATATTTTGTTGAAGAGCTCAATCTCGCCGAGATAGCCGAGATACTCGGGGTTACTGTTCCGCGAGTACACCAGATCAAGGATCAGGCGCTCAAATCTTTGAGAGCGGATCTAAGCGAACACGGAATCAGCTCATACTTTTAGTTGATCAATTAAAGACATGGCATGAAAAGCTGCGGAGTTTTGCGCTTGATCAAATAAAATCAGACACAGTCAATGCATGAGTACTTGCCAGCATAGAAAGTGCATATTATCACGCACGACAGTCCGTTCCCGGGGGGGCACATGACTTTTGACCGGATTTTGTCGCCTTGCATCCAAGGCGCAGTTCAATGCAACTGTATCGTCAGTGCCTGCTAATCCAATCGTCCATATTGTAGACGATAGCCATCGCAATCGCGCAGCGATCGCGATGTCCGTTTGTGATTGCGGCGGGTCTTCCGAGATCTACGAAACGTTGGATGAAGTGCTGGAGGCCAAACCGACCTCCGGAGCGATTTTGGCGAGTTCCGGCTGCGGAGATGCCAAGAGTCTATTGGCGAAGCTGCGTGAAGGGGACATTTACCTGCCGCTGATACTGTTCGCAGAAGCGCCGACGACAACGCAAATTGTTCGAGCCGCTCACGACGGCGCCGCCGACTTTCTGGCATGGCCATTTACAGGCGAAGACGTACTGCAATCGTGCACCTATTGCGAAGCGTTCATGGAAGAACGCGGCGGAGCGATCATGCGCCAGGAGATCGCGCGAAATCACCTGGAGCAACTTACCCCGCGTGAACGGGAAATCCTGGAATTCATGGTGAATGGCTATTCCAACAAGGACATGGCCAAATTCTTGGATCTCAGTCCAAGGACCATCGAAGACTATCGCCTCAATACGATCAAGAAATTGGGAGTAGGGGCAACCAGTGCTGCGATCAGGATCGGGCTTGAAGCGGGTCTGGGACAAGGCGACGAGGCGGCGTCCTTCGGCCGATCGCCCGCTAAGCAGCAAGCGAACTGATATATTCTGCCCAGATGCCGATGACCGCGAGTGCGGGAGACGCGGCCACAAAGCGATCCGCGCGCTCGGCATCATCAACGAAAATCGCCTGGCTCTTGTTTGAATTGCATGGGGCATCGACAATCTTCGTAACGATTGCCACCGTGCGCTGCGCAGCCTGAAGCATCCTCCCGCTCTCGAGAATGCCTTCCAACTCCATTTCCTCGATTTGGGTTGATGCCAAGGCTGTCCGCCTGAGCGCAAGCGGTGCAACCTTCACCAGATGATAGGCGCGACGAATGGCCTGCGCGTCGCTCTCTTTCGGCGCCGTCGAGCAATATCGGGCTAGTTCACGGACCTGCGCAAACCACAAATTCGCATCCAGCGGTTTCAGTTCACCGCGCCACACGCCATCGACCCCTTTGTTATGCGTTCAGCGTTTGTGGTCTAAACGGTCGCAATTACGACTTGGTTCCTGCCTAGCCCTTTTGCCTTATACAGCGCAACATCTGCGGCCCCCAACGCCTTGCGCTTGTCTGGATAAGCGAAAACATCGGCAATGCCGGCCGAGAAAGTGACATAGCCGATTGGTGCCTTCGTTTTCCGATCGATCATGCGCCGGCCTTCCAGCTCCATTCGGATGCTGTCGAGAAGCTCCTTGGCCTCCTGCAGCGTCTTGCCGCGAAAAAGCACAACAAACTCCTCGCCGCCATGGCGCGCCACGAAGCAACGCTCTTTGGTTACGCGCAGCAGGCTCTGGGAAACGGCCTTGAGCACGCGGTCACCCGCATCGTGGCCATGCGTGTCATTGACCTTCTTGAAATGATCGATGTCGCAAAAGCCGATGACGAGCGGCTCGACCGCCTTGCGCGCTTCGGAGTATTCGCTGTCGTAAAATTTCTCGAAGGCCCGGCGGTTGGGCAATCCGGTCAGCTCATCTTCTTCGGCGGTCCGCAATGCCACCTCCAGTTTGCGGCGCAAAGACTGAGCCTGCTGTTCGCTCCGGCCCATTTCCTGTTCCATCTCGGATGTTCTGTCTATCATGACGCGAACCATGCCGAGAAGTTCGCTTACCGGAACATGGATATCCTTCGCGCTGTCCAGCTGCCTGGCATGTCCTTCAAGCGAACTGCCATAATCCTTCGTCGCCTCGCGCGCCGCAGTGGCCGTGGTTCCGAATTCGGTCAGATGCCTTTCCAGCTCGGCGAACTTGCGTTGCAGATCGTCGGAATTCGTCTCCGCCGGATCCATCTTGCGTAGTTTCTTCAGCCATTCGATGGTCACGGCCTGGCCGATGACGATGCGTTCGTCGATCAGCCGCACGATCATCGGATCGCTGTCTGTAACGTAATCGAATGCCACGCCCAGCGAGAATGGGCAGACGCTCAAATCATGTCTGGCATGGAACTCGGCAATGCTTGCAATAATGTCCGAAGGCGTCCCCGGCGCGAGCAAGCGTATCTGTTCCGCAAGGACCGAAAGTTCGGACTTCTTCGCCGCCGGGCCGCGGCCCAGACCAAGCCAACCCAGAACGCCCTTGCGTTCCGCGAACGATTTTTGATCCTGAACAGTCATGTTTACCATAACGGTAGGAATTGGCGGAAATTAAGCCGGATTTTGATTGGCCCCACCATTCGGGACGGGCTGAAAACCGGTGCCGGATGCGCGATCATCCCTGCGCGATGGCCAGGCCATCACGCACTTCCCTGAAGTCGTTACGGATCTCTTCTAGGCCGGCTGCGTCGAACTCCAGCGAACTAGCGAGGACGGACTTGCTGGCCGCGCCATAGAATTCCGTGAGTGCTGGAGCCATTTCATGCTCGCGGTCTACGCCCAGCTGCAGAGCCATGAGCGCGGTGAGTGCGCGCGTCAGTGAACGGCTTCGCGTGAGCGTATCCTTGCGCTGATCGGCAACCAGCGCAGCACCCAGCGCATTGATGAACTGATCGTAGCAGACATGGACGAGCTCGGACGAATTCGCGCCTCTGACCCGCGCATCGAATTCCACACGCTGATAGGCGTCATAGGGATCGCGTTTTCGCAGCATCGGATCAGTCGCTCTTGTTCCACAGCGCTATCTGCGCCTCGATGAACGACAAGGTCGATTGAGACCTGCCGATGCGGGTGTCTGCGGCAACAAACTGCCTGGTCAAACGCGCGCGGAGCATTTCCTGCTTTTCGGCGATCTTGGCGTTTTCTTCGCTAATCCTCGACTGCTGGCTGTTGTAGCGGCTGACCGATCCCGCCAACGATCCGGGATTGCCCGCAGTCGCAGCATTGCGCGAAATCTTGTCGATAGTTGAATAGACGCCGTAGAGCCCGTTGGTGAACATGGCGGCAACCGCTTCGGAATCGCGTGCCATTGCCGCCTTCAGCGTCTCGTCGGAAAAACTGAATGTCCCGTCACGACCGATCGCAAGACCTAGCTCGGCCAGCGTTGCGGGCGCACCCTCCGCGGCATTGGGCATGATCACGGTACTGCCAAGCTGCGAAAGGCTGCGGCGCAAGGCGCGTGCGCCATCGTCGCGCGCCAGATCGCCCGTTTGCGGATCCATGGCGGCTGCAAGTTCGGCGACAATTTCATTCAACGCGCTGGTCAGGTCGGACATCACCGAATTGATGGCATCGGTCGGATCGCTGAAACCGATCCTTGCCGGATTCCCGATATTGGTTGCCATCAATGTCAGGGAGATGCCCGGCGCGACCTCGCCCGCCTTGTTGGTTGGCGAGGTCATTTCGATCCCGTCAAGCTCGAAACGCGCATCGCCCGATTGCGCCAACAACCTGGCAGCGTCGCCGCCGACGGGTTCCCATGCAAGGGCGGCCAGACCCTCTTCGCCCGGCGTTTCGGTCGCTTCGAGCACAAAGCCGTTGGCAGCACCTTCCGCCCCTTTGATCACCAGCTGAGCGCCATTGACCGAAGTGGCGACATAGGCCGAAACATCTGCGCCCGATGCATTGATCGCGGCGGCCACTTCGGCCAGCGTCGCACCGCTGGGAATGTCGATCGCAACCGGATCGCGGCCCGCATCGGGTGTGAAGTTACCCGGAGCGACTTCGCCGAAACGCAGGGTCAACGTGCCCGATCCGACGACGGCATTGGCATCCGCGATTGCTGGAGCGATGAGCGCCTGCGCCGATGCGAGCGCAAGAACTTCCAGCGTGTAATCGCCCGCCGGCTCCGAAGATCCTGCGCGGGAAACCAACGCCACCGAAGGCGCACTGATCATCGGAGACGGCGCAAGATCGCCATTGCGCACCCGCTCGCCCAAAGCGCTCGACAGCTGGAGCACCTGATTCTTCAGGGTCGATGCCGCCGAGATCTTGGCATCCAGCGCCTCGCTCCTGGCGCCAAGCTGATCGAGCCGCGTCTGATACTGCGCATCGGCAAGATTCCTTGCAAGCGCAGCCATGTCGACGCCGCTGCCGGCACCCAGTGCAGAAACGATAGAGGTGGTTGAGCTATCCATGATATCCAAGACGGCCGGCGTGGCGGGCGTTTAAGTGCTCGCCTGCGGGTCAGGCCGCCCAATCGTGTCGAAACGCATTTCCATCGGCACATGCACAATCGGGGCGGCGGGCTTTTCACCGCGCTTCAGCGAGAGAACGAACGCCAGCACGCTGGCAACGGCGGCGTAAAGCTCTTGCCGGACCACCTGCCGTTCACGCGTGGTAAAATAGATCGAACGGGCCAGCGCGGGATAGGACAGCACAGGCACGTCCAGCTCCGCGGCCAATTCGCGGATGGCCATGGCCTTTTCCCCGCGTCCCTTTGCCAGCACGATCGGCGCCGAAGCCTTGTCAGGATCATAGACCATGGCGACGGAGAAGTGGGTCGGGTTGGTGATCACGAATTGCGCATCGCGCATTGCCGCCTGCACGCCGCCCATGGCCAGTTCTCTCTGGCGCTGGCGCTGTGCCGCTTTCTTCTCCGGCGAACCTTCGGTTTCCTTGTGCTCGTCGCGCATTTCCTGATGGCTCATCTTGAGCCTGGTCTGCCTGCGCCAAGCCTGGATCGGCACGTCGATAAAAGCGATCACGATCAGCCCGCCGGTTAGCGCGAACAGCAGCGAAACGATTGCATTCCAAGCATGGGTGAGCTGCACCAGAAGCGCTCCATGCGCCAGTTCTCCCAGCGTGCCGAAATGCGCAGAGGCCCAGAAATAGGCGATCGCGCCCAGCAAGCCGACCTTGGCGATGCCCTTGCCCATTTCAATCCAGCCGGTCGGGCCAAACATTCGTTTCAGGCCGGAGAGAGGATTGAGACGAGAACCCTTTGGCACCAGATTCTGCCCAATGAAACGCCCTTCTGCAAAGGCAAGCTGCGAGAAGACTGTCGCCACCAGCACCGCGCAGGCCAGGGTCATCACCGGGAACAGAACTGCCTTGATGATCGGCAGCACGATGCGCGTTGCGGACAGGTCTTCCAGCGCGTCGCGGTTCCAGCTCAGGCCGACATACGCAACCTCTTCCAGGCCGGAGAGCAAGACCGGTCCCTGAAACTTGAGCCAGGCGGCGCCGACAAAGACGGCGACAGCCGTCGCCAGTTCCCTGGAACGCAGCACATCGCCCTTGCGCGCCGCGTCCTGGCGGCGCTTCTGCGTTGGCGCAAAGGTCTTTTCGCCGCTGTCGCTCATCGGATCAGCAAGCTCGCACTATCGGTCACGGCGACATAGCTGAGATCGATCAGCTGTTCGAACAGCAGCGGTGCAGCGGTAATCAAGGCGGCAATGCCGGCAAGCACGCCAGCAGGCAAGCCAAGCGCAAACAGGTTCAGCGAAGGTGCCGAGCGGCTCAGCACTCCGGTAACGAACTGCACGATCAGCAGGATCATCACGACGGGCAGAGCGATGGCGACGGCCAGTGCGAACATCTTGCCGCCAAATTCCGCAACGTGATGGATTCGCTCCGCACCGAGCCAGGTCTCCCCTGGAGGGAATACCTGGTAGCTTTCCACGACCAGCGACAGGAACTGCAGATGCGCGCCAAGCGAAAGGAAAATCAGCACTAGAATAATGGTAAAATATTGCCCCAGCGCGGTCGAGCGTTCGCCCGTTGCCGGATCGTTCGAAACTGCCATGCTTAGGCCCATTGTTCCGCTGATCACTTCGGCAGCGATCACCGGCGCAGCAAATAGGATCTGCAAGATGAAGCCAAGCGCAAGGCCCACCAGAACTTCGCCTGCGACGATCAGAATGCCTTGCAGCGAAAGCAACGCATCCGGTGCTTGAACGGGAGTCCATGCACAGACCAGTACCGCGATCGTCCCGGCAATCGCGACTCTTAACTGCACGGGAACGCTGGCTGCCCCGAAGAATGGTGCAGCCAGCAGCGCCGCACCAATCCGCGTCATTACGAAGAGCAGGCGCCACAATTCCTGTTCGATTGCACCAAGCCCGAAATCAATGCCGATCATTGGCCGATCCGTGCGATCTCGGCGAAGATATCCTCTGTGAAATCGGCCAGCAGCGCCATCATGGAGGCGCCGAATATCACGAGCACCAGCGCAATCACGGCAAGCTTGGGTACAAAGGTCAGCGTCTGTTCGTTGACAGAGGTGGCTGCCTGGATGAGGCCGATCACTGCGCCGACCACGAGGCTGGACAAAAGGACCGGCGCTGCCACCAATGCGGTGACCCACAGCATCCTGTCCGCCATGGAAAGAAGAAGCGAAATCTCGTCCATCGCGCTAACCGAAACTTGCCGCGAGAGAGCCCATCAACAGGGCCCATCCATCGACGAGCACAAACAGCAGAAGCTTGAATGGCAATGAGATGATGGTGGGTGACATCATCATCATGCCCAGGGACATGAGCACGCTCGAGACGACCAGATCGATCACCAGGAAGGGCAGGAACAGCATAAAGCCGATCTGGAATGCCGTCTTGAGCTCACTTGTCGCGAAGGCCGGAAGCAGGATCGAGAAAGGCACATCTTCCGGAGATTCGAATTTGGGTGCATCGGCAATCGCCGAGAACATGGACAAATCCTGCTTGCGCGTCTGGCGGATCATGAATTCGTGCATCTCTCCGCCCGCAACTTCGATCGCCTGTTCGGCGTTCAGCGTGCCATCCGCATACGGCGTGATTGCCTTGGCGTTGACCTGCTCCAGCGTCGGCGCCATCACGAAGAGCGAAAGAAATAGCGATAGACCGATCAGCACCTGATTGGGCGGCGATTGCTGCAAGCCCAACGCATGGCGCAGGATCGAAAGCACAACCAGGATCCTGGTGAAGCTTGTCATCATGAGCAGCAAGCCGGGCAGGATCGTCAGCAGCCCCATGACCAGCAGAAGCTGCAGGGACATGCTCAGCCCGTTGCCTTCGCCGCCGCCCACTTCCTGAAATGCTCGGTCGAGCGCGCCAGGAACCGCGCTCTGCGCGTAGGCGCTTGCTGGCAGCAGGATCAGCACTGCTGCACAGAACAGGGCAATGCGTTTGATCATTGGGGGTTGCTTTCGATTTGTGAGCCAGCCGGCGCTTCTGCGATCCGCGCAATGCCTTGGCGCGAGACGGAAACCAGGATTTCCCGGCCGTGAAACTCCAGAACGGCGAGCTTGAGCGTGGGCGAGAGCATTGTCGTTTCCACGATGCGGACGGACTTGCCCCGTTCGCCCGCGGGCCCGCTGAGCCTGGTCTGCATCTTCTGCGCGAATTTAAGACTGCCCCAAATCAGCAAGCCGATCAGCGGCAACAGAACCAGCAGCTTGAGAACGTACCAGAGCATTACGCCGCAGCCTCCACCTGAGCCTTCGAACGGCCTGCAAGTTCGACGATCTTCATGCCGAACCTGCCACCTTCTGAGATGATCTCCGCCTTGGCGATCAGCTTGCCATTGACCATGACATCCAGCGGCTCGTCTACGAGGCGTTCCAGCATGACCACACTGTCTTCGCCGAGAGCGAGCACATCCTTGAGCTTCAGGTTCGCCCGTCCCAATTCGACGGACAAGCGCACGTCAACATCCCCGAGCAAAGCGAAATTATCTCCACCATCCAGCACGTTATTTCTCCTTGGAATTTGATGTCTGTGTAATTTGCAGGGCAGCGCGATCATCCATTGCGCCCACGGTTCCGTGCGCGATGACCTGGTCGCCCGCCAAGAGCGGCACACTGCGCGCCACCGATACGGGGAGCACCATCCCCGGCTTAAGCGTCGAGAGCAGCGAAACAGGCATGGCCATGTCCACCAGCACCGCCCTGACAGGCAGGGGCACGGCGCCAAATGGATCCATCTCCGGTCTGACCGTCGGCGAGCGGGCACCGGCCGATCCATCGGTATCGGCGGCCTCCTGCCCTTCGAAGATTGCCGCGAAACTCGGCCCCGGAAACGCAAAGAAAAGCTCCCACGCTTCGTCCTCGCCCAGCGAAACATGCAATGGCAGAACCGCCCGCTTGCAGCTGGAGAGAACTTCCTTCGCCTCACGGCCAACGTCGCTATCGCCCAGCTGGACGAAGGTCGTCTCCGGAAGGTCGAGCGAAGCCGCCAGCACGGAGACCAGCGCATGCTGTACGCGGCCGAACATGAGCTTCGCGGACAGCGGCAGCGTGCCCCCTGCAACCTTGTAGTCCCAGCCGTTTCCGCCGAGTGCCAGATCCACAAAACGCAAAACGGCACTTGTCGGGAGCGATACGGTGAGAATGGCCTTCTTTCGGCCGACCGCAATCATGCATTCGAGCAGCGGATCTTCGGCTCCAGGCTGCGCGCTGTCGCCCTCCTGCTCCATCGGTTTGCCGACCTGAACGGACACCTTGGCGCCGGCACAAAGCTTTGACAGCCGCTTTTCCAGCACCAGCGGTATCGTATCGCCAAGCCGTGCCAGTTCCCTCAACGGGTCGGGCGCGGCACTTTTCCGCTTGGCCAACTCATCGCAGTGCATTGCAACTACGCGTTCGGCAATGAAAGACCCTTCCGGTTTCATTGTACCAGCAGGCTCCGGAAATAGACCGCATCGATCCCGCCGAAGCCTTCCGCCTCGATCAGTACATCGTTGATCGCTTTGGTCAGGCGTTCCTGCAGACGTTCCTTGCCCTTGGGTGTCAGCACCTCTTCTTCCGGCGTATCGGCCAGCACGACTACGACTGCGGATCGCACCGCCAGTTCATGCTTCTTGAGCCACATCAGCACGCGGCCGTCGCGATGCGTCGCAACAGCCAAGCTGACCTGAATCAGGCCAGTAGTGTCCTTAAGGTTCGATGTGAAATCATCGGAGAAAGTGAAGTAGGACGTGCGGTATTTGCTGCCGCCTTCGCCGGGAACATCCGGTATCGCCTTTTCACCCGCTTCGCCCGAGGAAAAGGCATAGGGATCTTCTTCGCCCTTCAATACCAGCTTGGGATTGGTGTCTTCTTCCACTTGGTCATGGCTGGCTCCGGGGAATACACCTGCCAGCTGCAGGCCATAGGCTGCGCCGCCGCCAATGGCGAGCAGCGTAAGCGCAATACCTGCCTTGACGACCAGACCAGTGCCCTTCTTCTTCGGCGATTTGGTGTCGCCTTCAACTGCTTCTTCACTCATTGCTGATCATTCCCTGTCAATTGATTGCGCGTTATGCGAAAATTCCGCCGCCATTGCGGCTCCAGCCATGTTGGCCTTCGCTGCGGATCGGCTCGTCGGCAAACTCGGTCTGCGTATCGCCGAAAGTGCGATCGCCGGGCATTTCGCCATGATCGCCCGAACCGTGCGTGCCTGCGCCATGGTTGCCAGCGTCGGCACGCGCGAAGAACTGTTGCAGGCCGCCTTCTTTCTGACCATTCTGAAGCAGCGCATCGCCATTGCCGGAAGTGTCGGCAGGCAGGGCCGCCGAAACCGAGCGGGCGAACTCAGGATCCGCATTCGCGAGCGACACGTGCAGATTTGCGCCGTCATGGCTGAAACGCATCGTCACAGCACCAAAGTCGGAATGCATGACGGAAAGATGCCCCGATGCAGCCCGGCCGCTGTCGCGGGCTTCGACCAGCCGGTCGACTAGGGAAGCGAAATCATGCGGCCGCACGGCCTGAGACTGGTTGATGGATTGCGCACCTGCCTTGCCGGCAAGATCGGCCCCGGCAGCATCCGCAATCTGGGCAACCGGAATGCTCTGGCCATGCGCATGAGCGGCCGCATTGCCTGAATTCGCGCGCAGACCCGCGAGTTCGGTCGCCTCAGGCAGCTTTGACTTGCTGGCAGGATCGATTGCAGCCTCGCGTGCGGCTGTCTTCATCGGCGGCTCCTCGCCGCGTTGTCCCTTCCGCTGGTCCCGCTGCACCTGCGCCATTTCAGGCAGTTCGCCTGTCGCGGGTGCGGTCGGGTGCGTCGCATTGGAAGCGAGGTCTATCCTATGTTCGGCGCGCCGATTGGCTGCCGCAGGCGGGTAGATGTCGACGCCTGACTGGCCGCTCTCTTGCTGATCGCTAGTAGCTTTGCCTTCGCCGCTATTGGGCTGCTGCCCCGCCGACGCCGCGATCATCGCGATCACAGCACCGAGTGATTTCATCGAAATGCCATCTGTACCGTCCGCCGTTTCAGGGCTTGCCTCTTTGCGCGGCTCAGCGAGATCCAACTTGTCATCGAGGGGATCTCCTTCGATCGCGGCGTGTTTACCCTTTCCTGCATGCGCTGCCTTGGCGGCTGCGATATCGAGCGGCAACTGAACCGGCAAATCCTTGCCGCCCCCCGGCAATTCTTCGCCCGGCCGGTTGCCGGTTTTGCCCTGCAGGCCCTTCAGAAATTTGCTGAAGCCGCCATCGACCGACGCAGGAACGCCGGTTTTTGCAGGAGTTTCCGGGGTTGAGGCAGAAAGGGACGCAAGCTGAATCATAAACACCTCGAATTGCATTCGAGCTTATCTATTCAAGTTCCGTGCCAACTCGCTTTCGAGTTTCGCTAGCAGCAGTTTCCTCGCGCAGGCTCATCAGCCGCTCTTCGCGGTCCAGCCGTTGTTCCACCGCCGCCCTGCGGCGTTCCGCAACGGCAAGCTCGCTCATCTTGCGATCGGCGTGCCCCTTGGCATTGGCCGCATCGTGGCCCGACGATCGAACGATCTCACACAGACCAGCGGCAAATCCACTGAGCTGAGCCAGAGCGTATCCATCTGCCGAATCCCGCCTGGTCACGTAGTCGTTGGCCAATTCCTGCGTTCTTTCGGTCAAGGCATTTAAGTGCGCCAGAATTCCTTCGGCCTCGGCCGTTTCCGCGGCCAGTTGGCGCTTGGCAATTGCGCGAATGTGCTCAAGCCGTCTGAGCCTCATTATCCGGCGCTGTTCAGGCGTCATCGGTGAACAGGTCGTTCAGGGCGGACACGCTCTGTGCGAAGGAGCAGCGCTCTTTCACATCCTGGCTGAGATATTCGACGAGCGCATGATGCTTCGCGATGGCCTGATCCAGCTGCGCATCCGCGCCCGCGCGATAGGCCCCCATCAGCACGAGATCGCGATTGGCTTCGTAGCTCGCCATCAGGCCGCGAAAGGATTTCGCCAGCGCGAGATGCGCCGGATCGGTAATATCCGCCATGACGCGGCTGAGAGAGGCACCGATATCGATCGCTGGATACTGGCCCCGCTGGGCAATGTCGCGCGACAACACGATATGGCCGTCCAGGATAGAACGCGCCGTATCGACCACCGGATCGTCCTGATTGTCACCATCGGCAAGCACCGTGTATAACCCTGTGATCGAGCCGCCGCTCTGGCCCGAATTGCCCGCCCTTTCGACCAGCTTCGTGATCGTCGACAGCGCAGACGGCGGATATCCGCGTGCCGCGCCGGGCTCGCCCAGAAGCAGCGCGATCTCGCGCGCGGCATGCGCAACGCGGGTCAGGCTGTCCATGATCAGCAGAACACGTTTGCCCTGGCTGCGGAAATATTCCGCGAGACTGGTGGCGAACAAGGCTCCGCGAAGCCGCAAATTGGGCGCGTAGTCGGCTGGAACAGCCACGACGATCGTGCGATCGCGGGTTGGCCCTGCCATGTGCTTCTCCACGAAGTCAGACACTTCGCGAGCACGTTCGCCAATCAGACCGGCGATGACGACATCCGCCTGTGCACCCTTGGCGATCATGTCGATAAGCACCGATTTCCCAACGCCGGAGCCGGCCATCACGCCCACGCGCTGCCCAACGCCGAATGTCGTCAGGCCGTTCAACGCGCGAATTCCCGTATCAAATGTCTCACGCACACGCGTGCGATCGAGAGCACCGACCCGCACGCCCCCGACCGGCCATTGCTCTGCAGTCCTGACCGCTTCGCGCCCGTCGATCGGCTTTCCTTCACCGTCCACTGCGCGCCCGAGGAACCGCTCCCCAACCTTCACGGAGCCAGGAGCGCCGCAAAGGCCAACGCGCGATCCGGGTCGCAGCGACACGGCGTCACCCAGAAGCATCATCATCGTCTTGCCATTGCGAAATCCGATAACTTCGGCTTTCAGAGTATCGCGCCTGCCGTGCTGAACATGGCAGAGCGCGCCGACTGGAGCCGACAAGCCGCTTACCTCCAGCAATCCGCCATCGCAGGCCGAAACCAGCCCGTATCGCCTAAATCCCAGATCGAGTGGTTCGGCTGGCAGATTGGCCACAACCGATTCGAAACGGCTAATCACAGCGACAACGCTTCTTCAAGCACACGGCGCCACTGCTCCGGGCCGTCTTCAATTCCGCCATCAGCAGTTTCGACGCGTATTTCGCCGCGAGCCATGGATTGATCGGGTTCGACCTTCAGGCTTTCGGGCAACCGGTCGGACACAAGTTTCAGGTCGTCCGGATGAAGGCGCAGCACGCGCTCGTCTTCCGCTCTGCGGAGCGCCGATAATGCCTTGTGCACCCGGCCCGCCAGAACTTCGGGATCACTCGCGAGCGGAGCAAGCGCTTGTTCGCACAATGCCATCACGGTCTCGCGCAGCCGCTCTTCCAGTCGCAATCCTTCAGCCTCTCCCAACCGCTCGAACGCAGTCTCGATGCGCCCTTGCGCAGCGGCGAGTTCGACCGCTTCGGCCTTCGCTTGTTCGCTCGCCGCATCGAACCCCTTGGCGTAGCCTTCTTCATAGGCTTCCTCGCTTGGCGTTTTTCGCAGCGAAGCATCCGCCCTTGTGCCAAACCTTGTGTCCTGCCTGAAGCCGGTGGTCGGCGAGAACAGTGACGATGGGAGGCTAGACATAATCGTCATCCTCTCCGAACGAGATGACGCCCTCGGCAGCAAGGCGGCGGGCGACTTCGATCATTGCCTTTTGAGCCGCTTCGACCTCCGCCAGCTTGATCCGTTTGCGCGCTTCGATTTCATCACGCACGCCGTCTGCGGCACGCGCCGACATGGCAGAGAAGAAGCAATCGCGCTGCGTGTCGCCCAGGCCCTTCAGCGCATCGACCAGCGTTTCGCTATCGACCTCGCGCAACAGTGAACCCATGCTTTGCGTATCGAGGGCAAAGAGATGTTCGAAGCGGAACATCTCGGCTTCGATCTGTTTGGCAAGTGCACGATTGGCTTTGGTAAGGCTGGACATGATCTGCTTTTCGGCATCCTTGCCCGACTTATTGATGATCTCCGCTGCATTAGCCGGCCCCCCCAATTGCAGGGGCAGGCTGCCATGCGTTTCGGTAATCTTCTGTTCCAGAACCTCTTCGAGCATGGCCAGTGCCTCGACCGAGATACCGCCAAGCGTGGCAATCCGGTGCACGACTTCCGACTGGGATTCCACAGGAAGCCCGTGCAGCACCTTCGCCGCGACGTCGGGATCGAGCTGAATAAGAAGGACTGCAATAGCCTGGGGATGTTCCCCTTCGACCAGCGTCACTAGCGTTTCGGCATCGAGCCATTTGGCCAGTTCGACATAAGACTGTTTGCGGTTTTGCGCCGGCAGGATCGAGCGCATCAGGTTTCCCGCTTTTACTTCGCCGACTGCGCCAGTGATCAATGATTGAACTTGCCGCGCACGGTCCGCCGAGGACATGCCGTCCTGCTCGGTTCGGACAAGAAAATCTGACACGGTCTGCGCAATGGCCTGCGGATCGATCTCGCCCAAGGCGCACATGCGTTCGCCTAGGATTTTGAGCTCATCCGGCTCCAACTCACCCAGAATTTGCTGCGCCTGACCTTCGTCCAGCAGCATGATCATGATCGCGGCACGTCCCGCGTGATCGAGTTCCAGCACAGCTGCCATGGCTACCCTCCGCTCGGCTGATTCAGCATCTGCCTGATCGCCATGACTGCGCGATCAGGCCGTTCCTCGGCGAATCTCTGCGCTGCACCGACCTGCCTATTTAGGACGGACCGGTCGATCGCGTCATGCGAAGGGACCAGCGTGTTCGCCGACCGATTGCTGCTCGTGCCTTCGATCAAGGCCGCCGGTTCACGCTCGGTCGGATTCGGCCTGAAACCACGCAAGACTCTCAGCAGCGGACGAACCGCCAGCAGCAGCACCAGCAGGAGGCCGAGCAAAGTCACGCCATAACGGACCATGCTCGCGAACCAGCCTGTCTCGTAAAACGGTATCTCTTCATATTCGGTGGTCGCGAAGGAACGGACCACCACTTCCACCTGATCGCCGCGCTCCGGATTGGCTCCAACCGCGGCGCTGACCAGTGACTTGATGCTTTCAACGTCTGCCTTGGCGCCTTGCTCCATCGCCTCCGCGCTGAGCGCAACGGCCACGGACATCCGTTTGAGGCTTCCGCCACCCGTATTGATAACGGCAACTTCGCGCCCAACTTCATAACTGCGCGATGCGCGTGACTGGCCTACCGGCGGCGCAGACATATTGACTTCACCTTGCGCAGTCGGCGCCTCGCCATCCTGCGGCTGCGGCTCTTGCGCGACGCCGGCGGCAGGCGGCGTGTTGGAAAGCATCCCTGGGACACCTACTGCGCCCCCGCCAGCCTTGGTGCGAGACATTTCCTCAGTTTCCTGCCGGACAACGCCTTGCTTGTCGAAGCTTTCCCGCGCGGTCGTGCGCTCTTCCATGTCAAGTTCCACCTGGACTTCGCTGGAGAAGTTGCCGACGCCCAGAACCGGGGTGAGCAGCTGATTGACTTGCGCACGCAGCTTGTCTTCCATCTGGGCCTGCAAATCGAGCGAAGTCGTATCCGCATTGCTTTGCTGCGAAAGCAGCTGACCGTGCTGGTCGACAATGCGGACATTTTCCACCGGCATGCCAGATACCGAGCTGGCGACAAGATTGGCGATTGCGACGACCTGCGAATCCGATAGCTGACGGCCCTTTGCGAGCCGCAGCATGACCGAGGCCGATGGCGGGGAATCGTCTCTGACGAAGACCGACTGCTCCGGCTCCGCCAGATGCACCCTGACCGATTCCACGGCATCGATTTCCTTGATTGTGAGCGTCAGCTCGCGAACGCGGGCAGCTCGCACGCGCTCCCCTTCCAGTGTCCGGCTTGCACCGAGTGGCAAAGTATCGAGCAGCTCGATGCCGCTTTCCGGAGTTGCGAGTGCGCCATCCGACGCAACGATCATGCGCGCCTGATAGAGATCCTCTTCGTTGACAGTGAGGGCGCCGGTATTGCTGTTGATCCGGTAGGGGATGGACGCCTTCTCAAGCGCACTGACGACATCGGCACGCTGCGCATCGTCTAGCTGACTGTACAACGTTCTTTGGGGCGGAGTGGAGAGCACAGAATAAGTGAGCGCCAGTGCACCGATCGCCGCCACACCGCCGAACCAGGGCAATGCGCGGCGGACGGCCGCCTGGCCAGCGAGGCCGCGCAGCATGTTCAATGCGCTTCCGCCTGGATTGGCCGAAAAGCCGGACATGGGCTGTGCAACTGCGCCTTGTGGCGCGGGAACGAGTTCAGCCATTTATCAGACCCCCATCCTCATGATGTCCTGATATGCAGAAAGGAGCTTGTTCCTGACCTGCAAGGTCGCTTCGAAAGCCAGACCGGCTTCCTGCCGGGCAAGCATGACCTTCGCGATGTCAGTGACTTCGCCCTTCTCGTATCCTTCAGTCAGCGCCTGCGCATTTGCCTGCGTTTCGCTGACCTTTTCGAGCGCGGCCGTCAGATTCTCGGCAAAGCCGCCATTTGAAACAGCGGTGAAACCTTCGGAAGCCTCAACCTTCGGGTCCTTCAACTGCTGAAGAACCTGCGATTGTTCGATAATCTGCTGTCGCATCGCAATGATGTCGCGCACGCCGGCGGCGCCGGAGCCGGAATTTACGGGGTTCATCGTCAACCTCCTGCGATCGCGATGCCTGCATCCCGGAAGGACGCCAGACGGTAGCGCAATGTCCGCTCAGAAATGCCAAGTTCCTTGGCAGCGGAAGCGCGGTGGCCGCCGCATGCCTCCAGTGTCGCCATGATGGCGCGGGCCTCGGAAATCTGAACGATGTTGGAAAGCTTGCCGCGTTCCTGCTCTTCGGCGGAAGCGCGCTCTGCAACCCGTGCGGTTTTGTCGAAGACTATATGTTGGGGCGTAATCGTGTCATCGCCGTGGGACAGGAGCAGAGCGCGCCTAATCACATTTTCCAGCTCGCGGATATTTCCGGGCCAGCTGTGAGCCTTGAGCGCTTCCAGCGCCATTTCGGAAATCCAGGGAATAGACTCCCCGTTCGGGCTGTGCCGCAGCAGCATGGCAAATGCGAGAGCCGGAATATCCTGCTGGCGCTCGCGCAAGGCGCGCAGCGTCAGCGGGAACACGTTAAGCCGGTAGTAAAGATCTGCGCGGAACCGTCCCTCTTCCACTTCCAGAGGAAGATCGCGGTTGGCACAAGCGATGATTCGCACATCGACCTTGATCGGGCGGGTTGCTCCGATCGGGACGACTTCGCCTTCCTGCAAGGCTCGCAAAAGCTTTGCCTGCAAGGCGAGCGGCATTTCCGCGATCTCGTCCAGCAGCAGAGTGCCGCCATCGGCAGCCCTGAAGAAGCCTTCGCCTCCAGAGGTTGCCCCGGTAAACGCGCCTTTCTCATGGCCAAAGAGCATCGCCTCCAGCATGCTTTCAGGCATCGCTGCGCAGTTCACGGCAACGAACTGACCCTTCCGCCGATTGCTTCTCTCGTGGATGAAGCGGGACAGGACTTCCTTGCCGGTACCAGTGGGACCAGCAATCAGGACCGGAATTTCGCTTGTCGCCAACTTGTCTGCAAGTGCTAGGATGGAAAGGCTTTCGGGATCGACGGCAATGGGCATTCCGGGGCGGGTCGCTGCCGCGACTGCCGCGGCCAGGTTTGCCTCGTCCATTGCGTCGGCATAGTTGAGCTGCATTCCCCGGCTGTCATCCAGCCTTACGATTTCCGACCTGGCTGCGGAGCACAAAGAAAGGTTAGGGCCAACTGCCACGGGATTTTCACCGCGATCCAGAATGGAAAGGCCCTCGTGAGCGACGCCGGCGGAAAGAATTGCCGACAGCCGGTTGACCAAGCTGCCGTGCGCCGAGCGTGCATTTTCTGAAACCTGCTTCGCGAACATTTCGCTGCCCCCACATTAACCATAAGCGGTGGAGCCATTTGCTCTCCTCATGGGAAATGCCCGCTTAATCTTGCGCCCCGGAAAACTACGGTACTTCGACGCATTTCTGCGGGGTTCGCGAAAGAATTTCATTTCCGGGCTAAATTTTTCTGACGCCTGACCGCCTTGGTGTGTGGCAGCTGCCAAACCATATCAATGTCGCAGCGGCTGATAACGAAGACTTAGGAGACAGGGAAATGTCGGTAATCAATTCAAACATCAGTGCGCTGCGTGCAAGTAATGCTTCCACTGCAGCTGAGAAAATGCTCGGCTCCGCAATGGAGCGTCTTTCCACCGGCAAGCGCATCAATAGCGCGAAGGACGATGCCGCCGGCCTCGCCATCGCGACCAGCATGACTTCGCAGGTTCGCGGCATGAACCAGGCTATCCGTAACGCCAATGACGGCATTTCGCTGGCTCAGACGGCGGAAGGTGCGCTGAACGAAGTCACGAACATGCTGCAGCGCATCCGAGAACTGGCCGTTCAGAGCGCGAGTGGCACCTACTCGGCAGACGATCGCACCAACCTTCAGACGGAAGTTGCCGAGCTCGGCGCCCAGATCGACGACATCATCGCGAACACGACGTTCAACGACGTTACGGTGTTCGGTGGAACCGACGTGACGATCACGATCCAGACTGGTTCGGGCGCAACCGATCAGGTCGACCTCGTGATCACCGGCCTTGACGTTTCGGCGGCTTCCGCTTCTGACGTTTCGACTTCCGGCGGTGCTACCACTGCTCTGGGCAACGTCGATACAGCTCTTGATGCTGTGGGCACGACCCGCGCGTCGCTTGGTGCCGGCCAGAGCCGTCTGGAATCGGTTGTGAACAACCTTACCAACAACGTCACCAACCTGTCCGAAGCCCGTTCGCGCATCGAAGATGCCGACTATTCGGCAGAATCTACGAAGCTGGCCAAGGCACAGATCCTGAGCCAGGCTTCCACGGC
>JAUIFP010000163.1 GCA_030430365.1 Alphaproteobacteria bacterium
CAGGCGAGCTACGAAGGACTCGGCCAGGTCGAATCAATCACAGACTTCTACGGCCCCGAACTTGTCAAAGTCAGCGGACCTTGCATTCGCCCTAGGGAGAAGCACGATACGCCGGAGGAAAATGGCGTTGGTGAGGTCTATTTCATGCACGCCTGCACGCCCGAAGCGTCAACAACGTCCCACTATTTCAGCTTCCAGACGCGCAATTTCCGCGTGACGGACGATGAATTCGGAAAATGGCTTGGCGAAACTGACTTGTTCATTCGCGAGCAGGACAAGGCAGCGGTCGACGATGTGGAGAAATGGGCGGAATACGGTAACGCACGCCAGCCTGAACTCGCGGTCAAGACCGATCGCATGTCGATCGAAGCACGCAAGATGATTCGGGAAATGATCGAGGCAGAGCGCTAGATCCCTCCCGATTCCAGCAGCGCAAGGCTAGCTTCCGAAAATATCCGCCCGGATATTGTTGGCTTCCGCATAGGCGGCCCAGCGAGCGACAAGTGCTTGAAGAATATCCGGCCTCGCCTGAGCGAGATTGCGCCTCTCCGAGGGATCGGTTGTCAAGTCGTAGAGCTGCCATTCTGCCACGCCCCGTTCCAGTCCCCGCGCTGTCGGTGCCGAATAAACCGCTTTCCAGCCGTCGGCCCGCGCGATCATCCGTCTGCCATTGAAACCAATTGCTACGATGTCGTCAGCATCGCGAATATCACGCGACGAGCCGGAAAGAAGCGGCTCCCATGAGCGGCCTGCACCATCGCTATTGTCTGCCGGATAGGCAATTCCGGCGAGATCGAGCAATGTCGGGTAGATGTCACGTACCGTAAGCAGGCTGTTGCTTATTCCGCCACGCTGGATACCCGGCCCCCGGACAAAGGCGGCGGACCTGATGCCGCCCTCATTGGTGAAGCCCTTGTAAAGCCGGAATGGCGCCATCGAGGCCTGCGCCCATTGCGATCCGTAAACTGCAAAGCTGTCGGGCGCACCGATGGCCGATGGCGTGGCATTGGCAGAGCCCAGCGTGGCAAGCACAGCAGGGTCGGCGCCCAGATTGGCATAAATACTATAGACTTCAGCAAAGCTCGATCCGCTCGCCCCGTTGTCGGACATGAATATTATCACAGTGTTTTCCAGGTCGCCTGTGCGTCGCAATTCGGCAATCACACGGCCGACATTGCGATCCATCTCCTCTACCATCGCGGCATAGACTTCCATCTCCCGCGCCGCCTGCTGTCGCATTGACTCCGTCAGAGAGCCCCACTCTTCGCCTTCGACAAGGGCCGCGTCGCCGGTATCCACGCGAAAGCCTAGCGCCGCCATTCGCTCGCGACGGTCACGTTCAAGTTCATGAGGGCCGTCATCATATCTTGAGCGATAACGTGCGGTCACTGCTGCATGTGCCTGCAGCGGCCAATGCGGCTGTGTGAATGCAAGATAGGCGAAAAAGGGCCTGTCCTGGGTCTCCGCATCCCGAAGGAAGCCGATCATCCGGTTGGTAAACTCGTCCGCGGAATAGGATCCGATCGGGAACGCTGCCCACTCCCCGTCATGACTGAAGGTTGTGC
>JAUIFP010000099.1 GCA_030430365.1 Alphaproteobacteria bacterium
AATTTTCAGGGGGAACAGCCTTGCGCGTTTTGGCTTTGGCATCGCAAAAAGGTGGTTCGGGTAAGACCACACTTTCAGGGCACTTGGCCGTGCAGGCGCAGCGCGCAGGCGCTGGTCCGGTCGTGCTTATCGACATCGACCCACAAGGTTCACTCGCCGATTGGTGGAATGAACGCGAAGCGGAATATCCTGCTTTCGCGCAGACCACCGTTGCGCGTCTGGCGAACGACTTGGCAACCTTGCGCCAGCAAGGATTCAAGCTTGCGGTGATCGACACTCCCCCTGCGATCACAATGGCGATCCAGTCCGTTATCTCGGTTGCCGAGCTGATTGTCGTCCCGACACGCCCGAGCCCGCATGATCTGCGCGCCGTGGGCGCGACGGTCGATCTTTGCGACCGCGCGGGCAAACCGCTGATCTTCGTAGTCAACGGCGCAACGCCGAAAGCGAAGATCACTTCGGAAGCCGCAGTGGCGCTTTCGCAGCACGGCACCGTTGCCCCCATCACGCTCCATCACCGCACGGATTTCGCCGCCTCGATGATCGACGGACGTACCGTCATGGAAATCGATCCCGATGGCAGATCCTCGCAGGAAATCGGCGCGCTCTGGAATTACGTGGCCGATCGGCTCGAAAAGAATTTCCGCCGCACAGTCTTTGCGGCGCCCGGTTCGGGAGCTTCGCAAGTACCGGGCAACAATCGCCCGGCCGGCGGCTTTGGCCGCCGGGTCGCCCAATATTGAGAGGCGGCGTCATGAGCGAAGTAAAGTCTTTCGCATCGCTTGAACCCAGGCTTCTCGCCCGCAAAGGCGGCGCCAAGCCGGCAATGCGCGCACAAATCCATCCGTTCACCAGCTTCGATGCCAATGCCGCTTGCGAAATCGACGATCTTGGCTGGAACGATATGGGCCTGGACGAAGACACGGAGCACCACAGCGCCGAAGTTCTTCCCCTGACCCCGCTACCGACCAACCACGAAGCCGAAGCGCAGACCGCCGAATCCGCCAAGCCGGCAATCCGCCGGCAACAGGAAGAAATCGCTTCCAAGCTGGCAGACAGCGGCAACAGCACTCCGCGCCGCTCGGCGCTGCAAGACGGCCGCCGAGCCGCCTTCACGCTGCGTGTCGATGCAGAACGGCACCTCAAATTGCGCCTTGCCTGCACCATCAAGAATCTCAGCGCGCAGCAAATCGTCACCGAAGCGCTGGACAAGCTGCTGGATGAAATGCCCGAGCTCGAAGCGATCGCCAAACAGGTTGGGCAGAAGAAATCGCAGACCAAGCGCAAGAAGAAATAATCGGGTCAATCAAGCAAACTCCGGGGAAGTTAAGATGAACCGTATCGCCAAGAACAACCGGACGCGCAGCTCCAGGCTGATCGGCCTGGCACTGACGACCGCTCTTGCCGGTGTATCGCTCACAGGCTGTTCCACTTCCTCCGCGTCGCCGGCCGCCCATTCGGCCAGCGACGCAGAAGCCGCGCTTGCCAAAGGTGAGGTTTCGTCGGCAGTGAAGCATGCCGAGGCGGCCGTTCTGGCCGATCCCCGCAATGCGGACTACCGCGCCACTCTGGGCGCCGCCTATCTCGATGCTGGCAGGTTCGCTTCTTCCGCGACAGCCTACGGCGACGCCATCGAACTTGGCGAAACCAGCCCGCGTGCTCAGCTCAGCCTGGCCTTGTCTCTGGCTGCAAATGGCCGGGGACGCGAAGCCGTGATTGTTCTCGACGAAGCAGAGAACCAGCTTTCCGCGAGCGACCTTGGCCTAGCCTATTCTCTGGCTGGTGCCACCCAACGCGGCATTTACGTCCTCACCGCCGCTCTGCGGAGCGGCGAAAACACGATGAAGGTCCGCCAAAACCTGGCCTATTCCTATGCGCTGGCCGGGCGCTGGCGCGAGGCTCGACTAATGGCGGCCGAAGACGTTCCTGCCGACAAGCTGGGTGACCGCATGTCCGAATGGGCAGTGATGTCGCATCCTCTCGCCCATCGCGAGCGCATCGCCTCGCTGCTCGACGTGCCTGTCGCACGCGAAGATCCGGGCCAGCCTTCCAGCCTTGCCCTCTCGAACTTCCCGACGGCCGATCAACTGGCCGCCGAGGCCGCAACGCCGGAAGCCGTCCCTTCTCCTGCCGTCATGGCTCTGAGCGCACCGGCACCCGCAGCGAAGGCCGCTCCGGTACAGCCGAACGCGGAACTGGCACCGGCCAGCCAGCCGGCCCAGGCAAGCCTGACAGCGCACGAATATGACATGAGCGCATATGACGCGCCTGAGCAGGAAACTTTCGACACCGCCTTTAACGAACCCGCGCCCGCACCTACGCAGGCGGCCGCGGTTCCGACTCCGGCAGCGACACATACGCCGCGCCCGGCGCCGAAGCCTGCAACAAAGCCCGCACTGGCCCATGCCGATCGCGCGCCGAGCGCTGCCACTGCGGTGCGCACGGATACATCGCGCTTTGCCCAGCCCAGTGCAGCCTCATCCAAGGCCGAAACGCATCTCGTCCAGCTCGGTTCGTTCCTGAGCGAAGCCAGCGCGAAGCGGGCATGGAAGATCTATATGAAGCGCTACCCGGAACTTCGCGATCACCAGATGGTCATCACGCAGGCCGTGGTCGGCGGGAAGCACTATTGGCGCGTCTCGGCCGCCGGATATGATGCGCACAGCTCCAGGGCCATGTGCGGCCATGTGAGGAACAGCTCCGGCGATGGCTGCTTTGCCTATGCCAAGGGCTCACCGCTTCCCGGCGCGATCGATACCGGCCGCCGCCTGGCCAGCCTTTAATCCAACACCGCGTTCGTCGCGTGGAAACTCTCCGTCCTGTCGGACGGGGAGTTTCTGCTTTCTGGGTCAGTCGTGTACGGGCACGCCGCCCTTGAACAGCGCAAGAACCCGCCCTTGGACCGGCTGCTTGTCGAACGGGGTATTGCCAGCACTGGCCTCCATCCGGGCCTTGTCCACGATCCAGGGCTTCTCCGGATCGATCAGCGCAATATCCGCTTCCGCGCCTTCGGCCAGAATCCCGGCTTCCACGCCCAGCAACTGAGCCGGCTTGGCGGCCAAAAGCGAGAAGGCCCGGGCCATATCGATCACATCGTCGCGAACGAGCGTGAGAACCATGGCAAGCAGCGTTTCGGCGCCCGCCATGCCCGGCTCCGCATCGGCAAAAGGCAGACGCTTGTCTTCCGGCCCCCGCGGATCGTGGCCGGAGGAAATGACGTCGATCGTTCCATCGGCGATCGCTGCAATAACGGCCTGGCGATCGGCCTCGCCGCGTAAGGGCGGCGATAGCCGGGCGAAAGTGCGGAAATCCATCGTCGCAAGATCGGACAACATGAAATGGGCCGGCGTGACGCCTGCAGTCACGGCGACACCGCGCGCCTTGGCTGCACGCACCAGATCGAGCGCCGCCGCTGTCGTGACCTGGCGGATATGAAGCCGCGCATTCGCGAGTTCGGCCAGCGCGATATCTCTTGCAACGGCAAGGGGCTCCGCTTCCGCCGGAGCACTCGGCAAGCCCATTCTGGTCGCCATCTCGCCTGCAGTCGCCACGGCATTGCCCGTGATGCCCGCATCTTCTGCATGGCTCACCACGACCATGTCCAGCATCGCCGCATAGCGCAGCAAGCGCAGCATCACGCCTGAATCCGCGATCCATTGCCGCCCTGTCGCCACCGCCTTGGCGCCGGCATCGCGCATAAGGGCCAGCTCGGCCATGTCCGCCCCTTCCAGGCGCATTGTTGCAGCCGCCATGGGGTGAACCCAAAGATCCGGTTTGCCGCTATAGGCCAGGAACTGGATGCGGGCGGGATGATCGAGCGGGGGCGATTGGTCGGGCATCAGTGCCGCACGCGTGATTCCGCCAAAATGAAATGCCGGCTTGTCGACCGCGAAAACCCCCAGATCGACCAGGCCGGGCGCAATCAGCGCGCCTTTCGCATCCACGACTTCGTCGCCCGCTTCCGGCTCAAGCTCTCCCACACCGGTAATCCGGCCGTCGACGCAGCGTAGAGCTCCCTCACGGACACCGCCGGTATGCACCAGCATGCCATTGGTAAAGAGGCGCGGCACGGTCTGTTTCATGCCCACTCCCCTGCGGACC
The DNA here is from genome assembly GCA_030430365.1 of Alphaproteobacteria bacterium. Lineage (GTDB taxonomy): Bacteria > Pseudomonadota > Alphaproteobacteria > Sphingomonadales > Sphingomonadaceae > Andeanibacterium. The sequence continues at coordinate 4,102 of JAUIFP010000099.1, forward strand.
ACCCGTCCACGCCGCGTGCCCGGCGGGTCAAGACTTCAAGGCATGCCATGCGAATGGCGACACCCATTTCGACCTGGCGCGTTATGATCGAGCTATCCGCCAGATCGGCAATATCGCTATCGATTTCGACCCCGCGGTTCATCGGGCCGGGATGCATGATCAGCGCCTGCGGAGCCGCACGTTCCAGCCGTCCAGCCGTCAATCCATAGAGATGCCGGTATTCGCGCGGAGAGGGAATGAATTGGCCGGACATCCGCTCATTCTGAAGGCGCAGCATCATCACGACATCGGCTCCGTCGAGCGCGGAATCGAAATCTGTGAACGCTGCGGCCCCCATGGTTTCGATACCGTCCGGCATCAGCGCGGGCGGCGCGCACACACGCACTTCGGCGCCGAGCGCAGTCAGGCACAGAATATTCGAACGCGCCACTCTGCTGTGCAGGATGTCGCCGCATATGGTGACCTTCAGGCCCCAGAACCCTTCGGCAAACTCGCTGCGCCCCTTCTCCTTCAGCGCATAGCGCAAGGCCAATGCGTCAAGCAGCGCCTGAGTGGGATGTTCATGTTGCCCGTCACCGGCATTCAGCACCGGGCAGTCGACTTTGTCGGCAATCAGTTGCACCGCGCCCGAACTGGCGTGCCGGATGACGATGGCATCCGCGCGCATAGCATTGAGCGTCACGGCCGTATCGATCAGCGTCTCGCCCTTTTTAAGGCTCGATTGCGCAGCCTGCATGTTCACGACGTCTGCACCCAGGCGCTTGCCTGCAATTTCGAAGCTCAGCAGGGTCCGCGTGGAATTCTCGAAAAAGGCATTGATGATCGTCAGGCCGGAAAGCACGTCGGTGTGCTTCGAAGGCTGACGGTTGAGCGCAACCCATTGCTCCGCTTCATCCAGCAGAAACATGATCTCATGGGTTTCAAGATGCCCGATTCCGGTCAGGTCCCGATGCGGAAAGGCTTGCCCGCCAGCCGGATAGCGGCCTGCGGGGGTGGGAGTGGGCGTCGCTGTCATTAAAGCGATCCCAATAGAGGAACTTACGCAAAGTGCAACGCCTTGCATGGCGTTGCATCGTTCGCCCGCGTGCTTTGAGGTGGCATGGCGCGCCTATCGCCCCTAGATTGCCTGCGGGATCTACATATTTGCGAAAGCGGGAGCGCTTCGAATGAGTTTTGCAGGCAAAGTCTGGCGGCTGCTCGTCGGGATCAAGGACGGGCTGGTCCTGCTGTTGCTGCTGCTGTTTTTCGGCCTGCTTTTCGCGGCGCTGACGGCCCGGCCCAGCCCGGGCCTGGTGCGCGAAGGCGCGCTGCTGCTGGAGCTCGACGGCTCGATCGTCGAAGAAGCCCCGCCGATCGACCCGCTGGAAATCCTCATGGGCGGCGAAGTCCCGGCCGGCCATTACGAAGCGCGCAATCTGATCCGCGCCATAGACGGCGCAGCGCGGGATGACCGTATCAAGGCGGTGGTCCTCGACCTCTCCCGCTTCACCGGCGGCGGCCACGTCCATCTGCAGGAAATCGGCGCCGCGCTGGACCGCGTTCGGGAAGCCGACAAGCCGGTTTTGGCCTTTGCCTTCGCCTATGGGGACGATGCAATGATGCTGGCCGCGCATGCCAGCGAGGTCTGGATCGACCCGCTTGGCGGAGCGATCATCGCCGGCCCGGGCGGAGAGCGGCTTTATTATTCGAAGCTGCTGGAAGACCTCGACATCAATGCCCGGATCTACCGCGTGGGGACCTATAAATCGGCAGTCGAGCCTTACATGCGCAGCGACATGTCCGCAGAGGCGCGGGAGAATATTTCGGCGCTCTACGCCTCGATCTGGCAGGAATGGCAGGCAAATGTGAAGAAGGCCCGCCCCGGCGCGGATATCGAACGTGTAACCTCCGATGCCGTTGCCTGGCTTAACGAGAGCGAAGGCGACACGGCGGCGGCGGCATTGGCCGCCGGACTGGTGGACAAGCTCGGCGACCGGACCGAATTCGGTGCACGCGTGGCGGAACTGGCAGGTGCGGACGCGTGGGACACCGCCCCCGGATCCTTCGCCAAGACCGAACTCAACGTCTGGCTGGAGGCTAATAAGCCAGACCGCTCCGGCAAGGCCATCGGCGTTGTTACCGTCGCGGGAGAGATCGTCGATGGCGACGCCGGCCCCGGCACGGCAGGCGGCGACAGGATTGCCCAACTGCTGGACGATGCGCTCAGCAGCGATCTGGCAGCCTTGGTCGTTCGCGTCGATTCGCCCGGCGGCTCGGTCACCGCGTCGGAGGAAATCCGCCGCGCCATATTGCGCCATAAGGCCGCGGGAATTCCCGTGGCGGTCTCCATGGCCAACGTGGCGGCAAGCGGCGGCTATTGGGTCTCCACTCCCGCCGACAGGATTTTCGCGGAGCCGGAAACGATCACAGGCTCGATCGGCATCTTCGGCGTCGTCCCGACATTCGAAGACACACTGGCCGGCTGGGGCGTCACGAGCGACGGGGTGCGCACCACGCCGCTATCGGGCCAGCCGGACATTCTTGGCGGCTTTACGCCGGAAGTGGACGCGCTGCTGCAGACGACGGTGGAGCACGGCTATGACAGGTTTCTCAACCTCGTCGCTCAGTCGCGCGGCAAGACTGCCGAGCAGATCGATGCCATCGGCCAGGGCCGCGTGTGGGATGGCGGCACAGCGCGCCAGATCGGCCTGGTAGACCAGTTCGGGGACCTCGATACGGCACTGAGATGGGCCGCTGCGGAGGCAGGCCTGGAAGAGGATGGCTGGCATGCCCTTTATCTGGGCAACAAGCCCAGCCCCTATGCAAGCATGCTGGAGCAGTTGATCGCGCCTGAAAGCGGCAAGGAAGCCCATACGCGCGACCTGTTCGGCCTTGCGGCGATCCGGCGGGAGGAAACCGCACGCCGCGTGGCGGGCGACCTTCGCCGCCTTCTCACGGCCCAGGGCGCGCAGGCCTATTGCCTCGAATGCCCTTCCGCGGCGCCGGCACGAAGCGAACCGGCGGATCGCCAACTGTTGTCATTGCTGGCCAGAATATTCGGCAACTGACCGAGCCTGGTCGGACCAGACAAGGTAGGCTTTGCGCTTGTCATCGCCGGCGAGGCATGGCAATGGCGCGCCCCTGCCGGCAGGAGGATTAAGACCTCCTCGCAATCCCGGCGGGCGCGTAGCTCAGTGGTAGAGCACACCCTTCACACGGGTGGGGTCGCAAGTTCAATCCTTGCCGCGCCCACCATTAAATCAATGACTTAGTACACCCCTCTTTGGTATCCATGAAAAAATCATGGAAAAGATGGTGTGTATCTTTTCCGCTCATGGTCAGGATCACCTGCTCAAGCGGATCCTAGCTCTCGACGTTAACGTTTCGCGCTCCATCGTTCCATTCCGGGCTGCACAGCTCATTTCGGTTAGAATGCTCAGCCAATTGGTCTATCTATGGGCCGACGGTTAAGGCCCCAGGTTGGGCGAGCTCAATCAGAGCCCTGCTGCGGCCAAGAAAGCAAATAAGACGGTCAACGTGAGCGATCAGCCAAGGTGCAACTGGGAAGAGGAAGGTTCTGCTGCCGGGGAAACCGTGTCGGTGATCATTCCCATGTACAATTCCGCAGAGACGATCGAGCGGACTTTGGCAAGCGTTCGCGGGCAGACTCACGATAAGCTGGAAATCATCGTGGTGGATGACGGCTCCACCGACGACGGCCACAAGATCGTCGAACGCCATGCCAGAGAAGACGAGCGTATCCGCCTCCTGCGCCAGCGCAATGCAGGCGTCGCAGCGGCCAGAAACACCGGAATAGAAGCCTCGACAGGCGCCTACATCGCCCCGGTCGATGCCGACGATCTCTGGCATCCGCTCAAGATCGAAAAGCAGCTTGCCGCACTGCGCGGAAATGGGCCTTCCATCGGGCTGGTCTATTGCTGGTATTCGATCATCGACGCGAATGACCGCGTATTGCTCGACGATTGCCGGAGCGAAGCGGATGGAGATGCCTTGGAAGCAATGGCCATGCGCAACATCGTGGGGCACGGGAGCGGTGCGCTGATGCTGCGCGAGGCGGTGCTGCAGGCCGGGTGCTACGACAAGAGGCTGCGGGCACAAAACGGTGAAGGCTGCGAAGACTACAAGCTCTATTTCCAGATCGCAGAAAACTATCACTTCGCGCTCGTCCGCGAATGCCTGGTCGGCTACCGCGAGACGCAGGCAAATATGTCCAGCGACCCGCGCAAGGCATTGCGATCCAGAGACCTGTGCGTA
>JAUIFP010000100.1 GCA_030430365.1 Alphaproteobacteria bacterium
CACTGTCGTGCCGCCATGTTCGGAATTGTTCTTGGTCATCTCGTTCATCGCGCCGTTCGACTAGACGGGCGAGCGCGCGGCTGCAACATTCAATGGAGCAGGCAGTATCGATTTCGCTGCTGCTGGAGAGGCACAATCATGATCGTTTTCGGGTTTCCAACCTCGCCATTCGTGCGCAAAGTCCTGTTTGCAGCGGCTGAAAAAGGGATTCCGGCCGAGCTGGAACTGGCCACGCCCCATAATCCGACTGCAGGCTTTATTGCCGCGAGTCCCTTCAAAATGATGCCCGCCATCCGCGACGGCGAGTTCACTCTCACCGATTCGACGGCAATCGTCGAATATATGGAGGCCAAGCAGCCCGAGCCTGCGCTGCTGCCGCAAGACCCCGAAGCGCGCGGCCTGGCCATTTGGTATGACGAGTTCAGCGATACGATCCTGGCCCCCAATATCACCAAATTGACCTTCGCCCGATTCATCGGCCCCGAATTGCTGGGCATGCCCCGGGACGAGGCCACCGCCACCGAAGCACAGATCGCAATGGAACCGGCCATCGAATATCTGGAAAGCATCGTTCCCGGCGATGGCTTCCTGCTGGGTGAATTCAGCCTGGGCGACATTACAATCGCCAGTGCGCTGGCGACGCTCAGCTATGCGCATGATCCGCTGCGCCCGAAGACCAAGGATTGGCTCTCTCGGGTCCATGCGCGCCCCGCCTGGCGGCAAGTCATCGCGCGCGAACAGCAGATCGTCGGCGAAGCGCTGGCAGCCGCGACGAGGACTTAGCTAGCCCGACTTGGGCGGCAATTCGAACAGGTCGAGAAACCGCTGGGCCAATGCGCGGTCGCCCTCCACCAGCAGCCCCGCATTCGCCTCGAGATCCTTCATGGGAAGATCGGCGTAGAGCAGCCCTGCAATCACCGGCGCCGCCGGTGCCCGAAAGATCACCTGCCCCGCAGCCGGATCGCCGCGCCTGATAGGCAGCTCTCCGTTCGTCAGCTCGGCCACGAACGTCTCTCCGGCCACCTCGAAACCGATCACGGCATCAAAAGTCTTCGCGGCGTCCCGGTCAAGCATGGTGCGCATGGAAAGCATCAGCGAGACAGGGGATAGGGGCAGTTGAGGATCATGGAGCGGCGATCGGGCGGCCCAACGGCCAAGCTCCTGGATCGCGGGTTCGGCCAGATAGCCCCACTCCGTGAGCTCATAGACCTGCGCCGGCGCAGGCGAGCCAAGCTGGCGCTTCACAAGCACGCCTGCCTTTTCCAGCCCGTCGAGCCGCTCGGTTAGAACCTTTGCGCTGATGCCCGGCAAGACGCGGCGCAAATCGGAGAAGCGCCGCCCGCCCAGCATGAGCTCGCGCACGATCAGAAGCGACCAACGCTCCCCCACCAGTTCGAGCGCAAAAGCCGTTCCGCAGGCATCGCCGTACCACTTGCCGTGCAGACTTTGCGACGGGTCGAGCGATATGGAAGTTTCCTTTTGTAACTTCATAGTTGCTTTTAGTAACTTGTAAGCGCATCAAATGCAACAACCGAGTCGCTCCCCCACTCGGCGCAAGCTTTCTGGAGATGTCATGACCGAACTGCCGACCATTACCGCATTCAGCTGGGTTCCCGATTTCGCGAAAGGTCAGGTTCGCGACATCATCGCCCGCTGGGCATTCGCGGAACTCGGGCTCGACTATCGCACGGAACTTCTGAACGCCGCCTCTGCCCGGGGGGAGGAATATGTCGAATGGCACCCCTTCGATCAGGTGCCTGCATATCGCGACGAAGAAGTCGAGATGTTCGAAAGCGGCGCGATCCTGATCCACCTGGGCGAAAGGCATGGCCATATCCTGCCGCAAGAACCGCCTGCGCGCGCCAAGGTGCTCAGTTGGACGGCAGCCATACTCAACACCGTCGAACCAGCCTTGCGGCCCGTAAGTCTGCTGCCGCTGTTCCATGGCGGCAAGCCCTGGACGGAAGAAGCCGTGGCAGCGCTGCGCCCGCTTGCCGAGCAGCGGCTGAAACGCGTTTCAGCCGCGCTTGGTGAGAACGATTGGATCGCAGGCGACTTCTCGATCGCGGATATTCTGCTTGTGTTCGTGTTGCGGTCCTTCGGTGGCGACATGATCGCGGCCCACCCCAATCTCGTGAATTACATGGAACGGGCGATGGCCCGGCCTGCGTTCGAAGAAGCGCTGGCGAAGCACCTCGCCGATTTCACCACCGAACCAGCCTGAAAAGGATTCTCGCTATGTATGTCCAAGGTTTCCTGCTTGCCGTCCCGGAGGACAAGAAAGACACCTACACCGCGATGGCGGCGGCCGCTGCCGACTGGTTCAAGGGGTTCGGCGCTATCGAGATCGTCGAGGCCTGGGAAGACAAGGTCGATGACGGCAAAGTCACCGATTTCCGGATGGCGACAAAGGCCGAACCAGGCGAAAGGGTCGTCTTCTCCTGGATCATCTGGCGCGATCGCGCTGCTTACGAAGCAGCCGCCGAGAAAATGCAGTCCGAAGCACCGCCCGAAGGCATGCCGACCGAAATGCCTTTCGACGGTATGCGCATGATGTGGGGAGGTTTCGAACCGATCTTCACGATGGGTCGCGACTGATGGCCGGCGCTCCTATCTGGTACGAGCTAATGGTTCCCGATGCGGGCGCCGTCGCTCAATTCTACAAGGCAGTCATCGGTTGGGACATCGCCGCAGAGGGCATGGATATGCCCAATGGCGCGCAATACCGCATGATTACCCGGCCGGATGGCGGGAACGCAGGCGGTGTCCTGACACTTACCCAAGAAATGCTGGCCGGTGGCGCGCGCCCCGGCTGGCTGAGCTATTTCCATGTCGAGGATGTCGATGCAGCGGTTGAAAAGGCACAGGCCTTGGGCGCTGCGCTCTGGATGGCTCAGGACATTCCCGGCACCGGGCGCATCGCCATGCTGTCCGACCCGCAAGGCGCGGCCTTCTACGTCATGAAGCCCATCCCCCCTGAGGGACAGCCGGAAGCCCGCAGCGATGTGTTCGACCAGAACAAGATCGGCCATTGCCGCTGGATGCAGCTCAACACCCCGGATGCGCCGGCCGCCAACGAATTTTACAAGCAGCTATTTGATTGGGACACGCAGAACACCATGCCGATGGGCCCCGCGGGCGACTATCACTTCATCGAATATGATGACAAGGCAATCGGCGCTTTCAATCCAATGACTGACTCCGGAGGAATGCCGCACTGGCTGCTGTTCTTCGCCGTGGAAGACATCGAGGCTGCGCGCGCAGCAGCGCAGGCCAATGGCGGTACAATCACGAACGACATTCATGAAGTACCCGGCGGCGATTTCATCATCGTCACCAAGGATCCAGCTGGCGCGGTGGTGGGGTTCGTCGGGGCCAAGGGAGGACAGGCATGAACGGGAACAAGGCAACAATCTGCATCTGGTTTGACAAGGATGCGAAAGAGGCCGCCGAATTTTACGCCGCCACATTCCCGGACAGCTCGGTGGACAGTGTCCATCACGCGCCGGCCGATTTTCCCGGCGGAAAGAAAGGCCAAGTCCTCACGGTTCAATTCACGGTCTGCGGCATTCCATGCCTCGGCCTGAACGGCGGACCGATATTCCCCCATACCGAAGCCTTTTCCATCCAGGTGCACACCGATACGCAGGCGGAAACCGACCGCCTGTGGAACGCCATAGTCGGCAATGGCGGTCAGGAAAGCGCCTGCGGCTGGTGCAAGGACAAATGGGGTATCAATTGGCAGATCACGCCGCGCGCTCTGACCGACGCCGTAGGCAGTTCCGATCAGGCAGCGGCACAGCGTGCGTTCGAGGCGATGATGACCATGAAGAAGATCGACATTGCCGCTATCGAAGCGGCAGTCGAAGGCTCAGCCGGCTGAGAAAAACATGCGATACCGCACAGAATCAGCGGCGGCATGATCCCGTCACTGGACTTAGTTATGCAAACTTCCGGCGCCATTGCGAAAGGCAGACAGGAGACGGAACATGGCCGAATACACCTTCTTTACCCATCCCATGTCTCGCGGACAAATCGCCCGCTGGGCTCTGCACGAGGCGGACGCCGATTACGAACAGGCGCTGGTCACTTGGGAAGATAGGCCAGCGGCGCTGCTGTCGGCCAATCCGCTAGGCAAGGTTCCCACGCTCATCCACCACGCGCCGGGAGGTGACCGCGTCATCACCGAATGTGCCGCAATCTGTGCCTATCTCGCCAAAGGCGAACTTGCACCGACGGAGGAAGAGCGCGCGGATTTCTTCCGCTGGCTGTTCTTTACGGCCGGTCCAATCGAGCAGGGAGTGACCGCGCGGCACCTGGGCTATGAGCCAAAAGATCCGCGTGCACGCGCATCGGTGGGCTTCGGCGATATCGATGTGGCGCTCTCCATGCTTGAGGCGCATCTTGGCACGCATGGTTGGGTATGCGGTGAGCGCTTCACGCTGGCCGACGTCTATGTCGGCAGCCAGGTCGCATGGGGTTTGCAATTCGGCACCTTCCCCAAAGCTCCCGCATTTGTGGCTTATTCTGAACGCTGCGCCGAACGCGAGGCCTACAAGGCTGCGAAAGCCATCGACGATGCGCTGATCGCCAAGTTGCAGCAGGAATCCTAGCCCAGCGCGCTGCTCTTCTTGAGAAGCTGATAGGCCTCCACCACCCTGCCCAGCTTGCCTTCGTAGCTGCGATCACCGCCATTGCGGTCGGGGTGGTATTTGCGAACCAGCTGCGAATAGCGCCGGCGCAGCTTGGTGCGGTCCGTGTCGCCCGCCAGGCCCATAGTGCCGAGCGCCTCACGCTCACGCGGCGTGAAGCGCGAATGGGCCTCGTGCGCTGCGCCCTGCGCGCGCTTGCGGATATTCGCTGCACGCTCACCAATGGCATCCAGCGGATCGTAGAAATCGGCCCAGCGGGGCATCCCGTCCACGCCGGCATCCGGGCGGAAAGCGCGCGATTGCCGCGCCCATCCGGCCGCGGGGTGCTGCGCATCCAGGATCTCGTCCGCGCTCATCCCTTCGAACCAGTCATAGCTGGAATTGAATTCGCGCACATGCTCCAGGCAGAACCAGCGCCAATGGCCGGGGCCATCGAATCCGGGAGGGCGATCGCCGGGCGCGCGGAACTCGCCTTCGTCCTCGCAGCCCTCTGCTTCGCAAACCCTGCCTTCGGATTCGAACCTACCCTGGAACCTGTCTCGCTTCACGCCATTAGGATGGGGAATTGTGTCCGTGATGAAAACCCCCCAAGAATACGAAATTGGCCAAAGGAGTCGGCATGTCAGGTCCCGTCCAACGCGAAATGGAAGAACTGCTGCAAAAGGCGTTCCAGCCGAGCCGGCTAGAGGTCATCAATGACAGCGCAATGCATTCGGGCCACGCAGGCGACGATGGCAGCGGCGAATCCCACTTTACCGTCGTGATCGAAAGCGGTGACTTTTCTGGAAAATCCCGTCTGGAGCGGCAACGCATGGTCAATCGCGCATTGGGCGACATTCCCGGGGAACGCGTGCACGCCCTTGCCATTCGCGCCTTCGCGCCGGGAGACGCACAATGAGCTCCCTGCAAACCATCACGCCGGTGACCCACGATCTCGGCCAGTTCCAGGTACGCCGCGTGCTCCCGGCGAGGGAGCGCACGATGGTTGGGCCGTTCATTTTCGTCGACCAGTTTGGCCCGGCTCAGCTGGATATCGGAACGGCCATGGATGTCCGCCCGCACCCCCATATCAATCTGGCCACTGTTACCTGGCTGTTCGATGGCGAGCATGGCGGTGCGATCGAGCATCGGGACAGTCTGGGCACCTTTTCGGAGATCCGCCCGGGCCAGGTCAATCTGATGACGGCGGGCAGCGGCATCGTTCATTCCGAACGCAGCCCGCAAGCGGAACGCAAGGCAGGGCCCAAGCTTTACGGCATGCAGACCTGGCTGGCTTTGCCCGACGGCAAGGAGGAAATCGATCCGGCCTTCGAAGCGGTGAAGGATTTGCCGCTGATAGAGGATCAATGTGTCTCCGCGCGCGTGATCATGGGCGAATTGTGGGGCACGCGCGCGCCTACCACCTGCTATGCCGATACGATCTATGCGGAAATCCTGCTCGCTTCCTCTGGCGTGCTGCCAATCGAGGACGAAGCGGACGAGCGGGCCGTGATGCTGGTGGGCGGCGATGCCAGCCTGGATGGCCACAAGCTGCCGCTCTATTCGCTCGTCGTACTCAAGCCCGGCACGGAAATGGCACTGACGTCGCAGCGCGGCGGACGTGTCATGCTGCTGGGCGGAGAAGCCTTTTCCAGCACCCGCCATGTCTGGTGGAACTTCGTCAGTTCATCGCGGGAGCGGATCAATCAGGCCAAGCGGGATTGGCGCGAAGGCCGCTTCCCCAATGTGCCTGGCGACGAAGAGGAATTCATCCCCCTCCCCGAAGTGCCCAAAACGGTCAGCTTCCTCTAGGCTCGCAGGCTTTAGCGGGTGAAGGTGACGGAAAACGTTACCGGCACCGCTTCGGTAATGCTCGGCAGCCCGGCCAGTTCGCGCAGCTTCTCCACACCGTCGCCCAAGTCGAAGGCAGATGCCTCGAGCACGATCGGGCTCGCCGATGCGACCTGCACCTTGTCCTCGGCTGTGCGGGTCACGGCGAGTTCGGCCATGACCGGGGACTGCATTCCGTGCAGGTCCACCGTGGCGTCCACTATCTGGAGGGTCGTCTCTCCCACTTTGAGCCGCACGAACTCGTCGGGATCGACCTGCGCCGTCACCTTGGCGGAGGGAAAGCTGGCCGTTTCGAACAGCAATTCGCGCATACGCTGATCGCGCACATCCAGGCCGGTTTCCACCGAAATGAGGTCAATCGTCAGCTCGGCCTCGCCATCGGCCGAAACCGAACCGGAAAGGCCGGTGAATTTATGCGCCTCTGCCACTAGGCCGCTCTTGATCGTGACGAAGGACAGGCGCGATTCGTCTCCCTCCACGGTCCAGTTGCCCGCAAGCGACGGACTTTCCCGCAGCGAACAGGCTGCAAGCGCCAGAATTGCCGCCGCGGGGATCAGGCGAACATAAAGCTTCATGCGAAACTCCATCCAGTATCGGCCTCGTGGCCGACCCATCTCTCTCGCCGCCAATTCTAACGGATGAACGGCAAGAGTGCACCCCTTGGGGGCGCGCGAGCCGCCAGAATCCGCTCAATCCGCGCCGATCCATTCGATCCAGGCACCATGCGGATGAGCCATGCCAAGCAGTGTCCACGCCTCGCCGGAACCGGGCCAGTATTTGACCATCAATTCATGCGTAAATGTCTCACGGTTGGTTTCCACGCGGATCCAGGCGAGTGGCCGCTCAGCCGTCGCCTTGGCGCCGGCCGCTTCCATTGCCGCTGTGATGCTTTCCCGCGTGGCAACGGGCATATATTGCCACATGACCGAATGATACAGCACGCGCGTGACGCCTGCTTCCTGCGGACGGGCGAGCATCTTCGGCACCCACTCCCCCGCGTCGCAGCGTGTCAGGTCGGGGCGTTTCTGCCCGGCCAAGGCAATCGCGGCGTCGATCCTGCCCATCCGCTCCGTCGCATCGGCCCACACATAGCTTTTCAGCCGCATCGCCGTTTCGGGATCGGCCAGATCGAGCGGGGCGACATCGGAACCGTAAACGGCGGTAATTTCGACTTTCGCTTCGGGCGGCGGATCCCCGCGCCATTCCGGCTTCAACTGCATGGGCGAATCTTCGGGGCCGACTTCCACGCCGCCGAGATCGAAATGATAGCGTTCCATCATCGTGTTGACGCCGGCGCTGGCTCCGATCTCGTTGAGTTCGAATTTCGGCCCGAGCTTGCGGGAGAGCCACAGCAACCCGGCCATCACGCTGCTCGACCGGCCAGCCTCGTTCGTCTGCGGCGGCCCGTCCAGCCACGGCAGAAGCCGCGCATCGAACTTCTCGACCAGCGCGACCACGATCGCGTCGATTGCGTCCTGATCCGTCAATTCACCGGCATAGACCGGGCCGAGTTCGGGCGCATCGCCTGTCAGGTAGAGATTGTGGATGCCGCCCGTGATCCTGAGCGGCATGGCATCTTCCAGGCTGAGCCCCGGCCAGTCGCGCATCCGCCGCGCCACCTGCGTATCGGTGTCCAGCACCGGAAGCAGCCCCCAAATCACCCGCCCCGTTGCGGGGGCGAAGGCCTTGGTTGAATGGTTGGCTTGCCAGTCGAGCGCTTCTGCAACACTTCTGGTTTCCATAACCCCGCCATTTGCCATTCCCATTGCCCTTTCTCATTGCCTTCCGTAAGGCGCGCGCCATGTCGAACGAGCTTACCTTTGCCGTACCCAAGGGGCGCATTCTGGACGAAGCGCTGCCAGTGATGGCGC
>JAUIFP010000101.1 GCA_030430365.1 Alphaproteobacteria bacterium
TCCCGACACCGAAGTCAGCGTTCGCGAAGTCTTCGGTATCGATGTGGACATGATGTGCCCTGCCTTCTCCAAGGCGGATGAGCGCGTGCCCGATGTGGACGAAGCCTATGTCTTCGATCCGGACACCACGCTGGCGATCCTGGCGGGGTTCGCCTTCAATCGCCGCGTGATGGTGCAGGGCTATCACGGCACCGGTAAATCGACGCATATCGAGCAGGTCGCAGCACGGCTCAACTGGCCATGCATCCGGATCAATCTGGACGCGCATATCAGCCGTATCGACTTGATCGGCCGGGATGCCATCGTTCTGCGCGACGGTTTGCAGGTCACCGAATTTCGCGAAGGGCTGCTGCCCTGGGCGCTGCAGCACCCGGTGGCACTGGTGTTCGATGAATACGATGCCGGCCGTCCCGATGTGATGTTCGTGATCCAGCGCGTGCTGGAAACCGAAGGCAAGCTGACCTTGCTGGACCAGAACCGGGTCATTCGCCCGGATCCGCATTTCCGGCTCTTCGCCACGGCGAATACGGTGGGGCTGGGCGATACGACCGGCCTCTATCACGGGGCGCAGGCGATCAACCAAGCGCAGCTCGACCGCTGGAATATCGTGGTCGCACTGAATTACCTGCCCGAAGAAACCGAGCAGAAGATCGTCCACGCCAAGAGCCCGGATACGGATGAGGCCGTGATTTCCAAGATGGTCCGCGTTGCCGATCTGACGCGCCAGGGCTTCATCAACGGCGATATCTCGACCGTCATGAGCCCGCGTACGGTCATCACCTGGGCGCAGAATGCCGAGATCTTCAAGGATGTCGGTTTCTCGTTCCGCCTGAGCTTCCTCAACCGCTGCGACGAGGCGGAACGGATGCTGGTGGCCGAGTACTTCCAGCGCGTCTTCGGTGAAGAATTGCCCGAGAGCGTTCTTTCCAAGGGATAATTTCCCATTTCGGGAAACTTGTGGGTTGCTGGTGCGTTTTTTCTACTCTCGACACTGAGAGGAGAACGCAATGTCTGACCATGTCTACAAGATCAGCGAAGTCGTCGGTACGTCGCATAAGAGCAGCGACCATGCGATCGAGAATGCAGTTTCTCGTGCGCGCGGAACGTTGCGCAACATGCGTTGGTACGAAGTTGCCGGTCAGCGTGGCATGATCGAGGAAGACGGAACCATCCAGTATCAGGTCGTGCTGAAAGTCGGCTTCGTCATCGAAGAATGACGCATCCTTTGCCGGGCGGAATCAGCCGTTCGGCGTGAGCAGGTATTTCTCGCCGGTGGTCTTTGCATTGCATGCGATGGCCACTTCGCGCTGGAAAAGCTCGTCCAGAGTAATGCGGTGCTTGAACTTGCTTGCGAAGGTCGACCTCAGGCCTTTGACGATGCGCTCTCGCACCCAATCCTGGCGGTCCTTCGGCAGGCTCATGAAATACCGCATCACAAGCCACCCGGAAACGTCCCAGGTGAAGCCGAAGCTGCGGTCCAGGATCGTGGGCCCGAAATCCAGCGTGCCATAGATATAGACCTTCTTCATTTCTTCCGAGCCGTAGCGGTTATAGGCCGCGCCTTTCATGCAGACAGCGTCCATCGCGGAGAGCAATCGGCTCGCCATGTTGCCGCCACCGATCGCGTCGAAAGCCAGCAGTGCGCCGGTGGCTTCGATGGCTTCGATAAGGCTGGCGTTGAAATCGTCCTGAGAAGAATCGACGATATGCTCCATACCGATTGACCGCAGGATTTCCGCCTGCTCCGGTTTGCGTACGACGTTGACGAGCGGGATGCCCTCTTCCTTGCACAGTTTCGCCAGCATCTGCCCGAGATTGGAGGCTGCAGCTGTATGGACCAGTCCCTTGAAGCCTTCCTGCCGCATCGTCTCCACGAAGCAGACCGCAGTCATCGGATTGACGAAAGATGCAGCAGCGCTTTCTATCGGCAGATCTTCGGGCAGTTCCATGCAGGTGCGTGCATCGGCGATACGGTAATTGCTGAACAGGCCGCCGGGACGGCCCGAAACGCGCTTGCCGATCAGCGCCTGCGCTTCGGGTTCTTCACCTGCCGCAATCACTGTTCCGGCGCCTTCATTGCCGACGCGGATCGCATCGCCCACGCGCCCGGAGAGCGCCTTCACGGCGGCCTCCGGCATGGGCGCGACAATTTTCCCGGGGCTGAATTCCGCCTGATCGAGCAAGGCAGGGCCGAACATCAGCCCGAGATCGGAAGGGTTGATCGCCGCCGCATCGATACGCAGCAGCACTTCGTGGCCGACCGGATCTGCGATCTCTTCCTCGACCAGTTCGACGGTCAGCTTTCCATCTGCGCCCAGCGTGGATACGACATTGCGGCTGGTTGTTGTCATGTGCCTTCTTCCTCTCCCGGATAGATCGCCTCGACGAAATAGAGTCCGTCTGGCGGTGCGTTGAGCCCCAGGCGCTGTCTGTCGCGCGCTTCCAGGACTTCCGCGATTTCGTCTTCCTTCCATTGTCCTAGCCCGACCAGAGACAGGGTTCCGACCATCGAGCGAACTTGATGGTGCAGAAAGCTGCGGGCTGCCGCTTCGATCAGAACGGCTTCACCTTCGCGGCGTATGTCGAGACGGTCGAGCGTCTTGACGGGATCCTTAGCTTGGCAATGGACGGAACGGAAGGTGGTGAAATCATGCCGCCCGATCAGCGCCTGCGCAGCGCGGTGCATTGCATCGGCATCCATGGGGCGGGGGATGAGCCATGCCTTGCCCGCGTCCAGCGTCAGCGGGGCGCGGCGATTGATGATACGGTAGAGATAGCGCCTGCCGACGCAGGAAAAGCGGGCATGCCAATCCTCCGGCTTTTCCTCGCAGGCGATCACGGCAACGGGATCGGGCCTGAGATGGGCGTTGAGCGCCTCCATCAGGCGAAAGGGCGTTATCTCCTTTTCAATGTCGACATGGCTGCGCATCGCCAGCGCATGGACGCCTGAATCGGTGCGCCCGGCCGAGGCCATCGTCACCGTTTCTCCCGTGACGGCATGAACCGCTTCTTCCACCGCTTGCTGAACGCTCGGCCCGTGGGATTGCCGCTGCAGCCCCATGAAGGGCCCGCCGTCGAATTCGAGCGTGAGGGCAAAGCGGGTCAAGCGATCACCGTGCCTGCGGGAATTGCCTTGCCGCGCAGCAGGTCGGCGGCATCCATGGCCGGCTTGCCTGCCCGCTGGATGCGTGTCGGGCGGATCGCCCCATGGCCGCAGGCGATGGTGAATTGATCGTCCAGAACATTGCCGGGGGCACCCTCGCTGCCGATCACCTGTGCGGCGAGCAGCTTGTAGCGTTCTCCATCGAACAGGAACCAGGCGCCCGGTGCCGGGGCAAAGGCGCGCACTTGCCGTTCGATGAATTCCGCATCGCGTGAAAAGTCGATCCGCGTTTCGGCTTTGTCGATCTTCTTCGCATAGCTGGCTTCCAGCGGGTCCTGTTCCTCGCCGGGAAAGGCGGCCAGGTTCGCCAGGACTTCGATCATCAGATTGGCGCCCAACTCGGCCAGTTCCTCCGTCAGTTCGCCTGCGGTCTTGTCGTTTACGGGCGTGCTGACCTTGGCCAGCATCGGCCCGGTGTCGAGCCCGGCTTCCATGCGCATGATGGTGACGCCGGTTACATGATCGCCCGCCAAGATCGCGCGCTGCACCGGCGCCGCTCCGCGCCAATGGGGCAGGAGCGAGGCATGGACGTTGAGACAGCCATGTTTGGGCATGTCGATAATCGCCTGCGGCAGGATCAGGCCATAGGCCGCGACCACGGCGAAATCGGCCTGGAGCGCCGCGAAATCGGCCTCCGCCACAAGGTCTTTCAGCGTTTCGGGATGGCGCACCTCGATGCCCAGCGCCTCTGCCGACTGGTGCACTGGCGTGGGCGTCAGACCTTTGCCGCGCCGTCCCCCGGGGCGGGGCGGCTGGGTGTAGGCAGCCACGACTTCGTGCCCGCCTTCGACGAGAGCATGCAGGCTGGGCACTGCAAAACTGGGCGTTCCCATGAAAATGATGCGCATAGCGGCGGTTCGCGGCCTTCCTATCGGGAGCGGCAAGCCCTATCTCCCGGCCCATGGCATCGCAAGAGATCGAGGCACTGGCATCCGCACTCGCCCGGCTCCCCGGGTTGGGGCCGCGTTCCGCGCGGCGCGCCGTGCTGTGGCTGGTGAAACGCCGCGAAACCTCGCTCCCGCAACTTCTCGACGCCTTGGCAGGCGTGAAGGAAACGCTCGTCGAATGCAGTGTTTGCGGAAATGTCGACACGCGCGACTCTTGCGGAATCTGCGCCGATCCCAAGCGTGACGCACGCTCGCTATGCGTGGTGGAAGATGTGGCGGACCTGTGGGCGCTGGACCGTGCGCGGCTGTTCACCGGCACCTATCACGTGCTGGGCGGGCGCCTTTCCGCGCTGGACGGAGTGCGGCCGGAAGATCTTTCCATTGGCCAGCTGGTCGCACGGATCGAGGCCGGCGGGATAGACGAGATCGTCCTGGCCATGAACGCCACGCTGGAGGGGCAGACGACCGCGCATTACATTGCCGAGCGGCTGGAGGATCTGCCTGTGCGGATCACGCAGCTGGCGCATGGTCTGCCGGTGGGCGGGGAGCTCGATTATCTGGACGAAGGCACGCTGGCGCAGGCCCTGAGGGCGCGCCGCCCGGTTTCCTGAACCGAGGCTATTTCGACGATCCGGTCCGAAGCCACGGAAAATCAAGAAAACCCTTGGTTGACATGCCGTTAACCATAGTAGATTCTTAGGCGGCAAAGAATCACGGCTTTGCGCATATTCGGAGACGAGCATGAGTACCGCACCTTCTGGTACCGGAGCGCAGGTTGCCGCCCGCGATTCCGCTCAAGGTGAGAAAACTATCGCGGTTCCCGCGGCGGCCAGGCCGGTTCTGCTGGTCGCCAATTTTGCCGCGCAAATCGTGCCGCTCTGGATGATGCATCATCTGGGGCAGGGCTGGCCTGTCTTCATCATGGCCGGGATTCTTCTTCTGATCGTCCCTGCGATCGACCATCTTTTGGGGCAGGGCGGCTACAAGTTCGACCCCAAGTTGGGAGAAACCACCATGCGCGGACTGCTGTTCGCGCAGGCGGTGTTCTTGTTGCTGACCTTTGCTGCAGTCGTGGCGGTTGCCGCATCCGGCAGAGTTCCGCTGTGGGCTTCGATCTTTGCGGTCGTTACTGTCGGGATCATCAATGTTCACATCCCGGTCGTCGCGCATGATTTCGGCCACAAGATGGACCGTACGAACCGCATGATCTCGAATGCGGTCTGCGCGATTGGCGGGCTGGGCTATTTCATGCCGCAGCACGTGATGGGCCATCATATCCACGTCGCAACCCCGGAAGACTGCGCTTCCGCGCGCTTCGGGCAGACTTCCTACGGGTTCATCGTCAAGAGCTTCATTCCCGAAGTGATGGGCGGAATAACGCTCGAGGCCGAGCGTCTGCGCAAGCGCGGTCTGCCGGTCTGGTCGTTCCATAATGACGTGATCATGGGCTACCTGTTCACATTCATCCTTGCAGGCGTTCTGGTGGCACTGCTGGGCTGGATCGCGCTGCCCTTCATCCTGCTGCACCATGCCTCGGTATGGTTCTCGCTGATGCTCAACGACTATATCCAGCATTACGGGCTGATGCGCGAAATGATGCCCAATGGCCGCCGCGAACCGCAGAGCCCCGCCCATAGCTGGAGCGCGGACGCGCCGCTGTGCAATCTGATGGTGTTCAACGTGCAGCGGCACGCCCATCATCACGAACGTCCGAAACTGTCCTATCAGGATCTGGAGGCGCTCGATCACGGGGCCAAATGCCCCACCGGCTATTTCGGCATGATGGTGCTGGCTCTCAATCCGCCCTGGTGGCACCATGTTATGGATCCGCTGCTGGTCGAACATGCCCAGGGTAAGCGGGAACGGATCAATGTCGATCCGAACAGCCCGTCGAGCGAAAAGCGCCTGAACAAGCTGCTGGAGCGGTATCACGCGGCGGCATAGCCGTTTACACTGATCGGCAATTCCCGTCATTCCGCGCCTTGCGATTGGCGGCAGTCGGACCTATTTTTAAAACATGGCGATACGCGAAATCCTGGAAGTGCCGGATTCCCGGCTGAAAACCGTCTCGAAGCCGGTCGAATCCTTCGATGACGAGCTCAAGACGCTCGTCGCCGACATGTTCGAGACGATGTATGAAGCGCCCGGTATCGGCTTGGCCGCAATCCAGGTGGGTGTGCCCTTGCGCGTGCTGGTGATCGACCTGCAGCCCGAGGATGAAGATGCAGAGCCCGAGGTCTGCCACGAACATGGCGGGGAACCGCATACGCATCGCCCGCTGAAGAAAGAGCCGCGTATCTTCATCAATCCGGAGATTCTGGACCCGGCAGAGACATTCAGCACCTATCAGGAAGGGTGCCTGTCCGTGCCGGAAATCTTTGCCGATATCGATCGCCCAACGACGTGCCGCGTGCGCTATCAGGACCTCGACGGCAATATGCATGAAGAGGATATGGAAGGCCTGATGGCCACCTGTATCCAGCACGAGATGGACCATCTGGAAGGCATATTGTTCATCGACCATCTCTCCCGCCTGAAGCGGAGCATGGCGTTGAAGAAGCTCAAGAAGCTGCGCGAAGCGGCCTGACAGTCCATTGGCAGCGCATCCGTGCTGCTTTCCTCTGCACCCGCCCATTGATCTTCGCAGGCCATGCTGGCCGGTGATACTGCACTTTCCATTCGGACATTGACAGTAGGCCTGTGCCGGATGAGAAACTCCCTGAACACGATAAATGTTTCGGCCTCGCCGGAGTTCTGTTGCGCATAAGCGTAGGGAACGTCCGGTTCGGCAATGGGAGAGTGGCAGAATGGAAGATCGCCTGCAGCGGCTGGAAGCGGAATCGGAAGTCAGGCGGCTGCTGGTCGACTATGCCAATCTTCTCGATGCGCGGGACTACAAGGCTTATGCGGATCTCTTCACCGAAGACGGCGAATGGACCGGCGGCATGGGCAGCTTCCGCGGCCGCGGCGCGATCGAGCAGATGCTGATCGACAATATCGGCCCGGTCGATTCCGATTTTTTCAATGCGTCGAATTTCCACCAGACGGCCAATCCCCATGTGGAAGTCGATGGAGAAACGGCAAAAGCGCATTCCATGTTCCTGTTCTGGGTGCGTTCGGGCGGTAATCACCCGACGCCGCAGCCGGTTCTGGCGGGCCGCTATACGGACGATTTCGTGCGGGTGGACGGGCAATGGAAGATCGCCAGGCGCGTCGCCCACAATCTCATTCCCTATAAGGATCCGCACAATCCCGATGCGCCCGATCCGGGTGCGAATACATCGAGCGCTACGTTGCAGCCCAATTCCGTCGAGGCACGGCTGCAGAAGGTCGAAGACGAGCTGGCTATACAGCGCCTGCTGATCGAATATTCCGCGCGGCTCGATGCCAAGGACATTGCGGGCTGGGTGGATGTCTTCGCCAAGAACGGGACCTGGGAAAATGGCGACCAGATCCATTCCGGGCCCGAACAGCTGCGCGCCCTGCTGATCAGGCTATGGGGCATGGAACCCGAGATCGATTATATGCAGGGTGTCAGCTATCAGGTGATCCACGGCATCCGTGTCGACGTGGATGGGGACAAGGCGACCGCCAAATCGCGCCATACGCTGCTGCGCCGGGATGAAAACGGTGCGCCGAAACCCGTGCTGGCGGGCATTTATGATGACGAGCTGATCCGCGAAGATGGCCAATGGAAGATCCTCTACCGCAAGGATTTCCCGGTGATCCCCTCGCGCGAAGAGTGGGAACGAGTGCTCGCTGAAAACCGGAAGAACAAAACGCCCTAAGGGTCAGGTTCGGCATTCATGCGGCTGCGAAAGGCTGGCGCAGGGAGTCAGCTGAATTCCTAGCGGTCTCTTCACATTGAACAGCTCAAAAAAAAGGGGCCGCCCGAAGGCAGCCCCAGTCTTCGGGTGGTGAAGAACTCAGAAGAGTCCTTCGATATCCCCATTCTCGTCGATATAGATGCCTTCCGCCGAAGGAACCTTGGGCAGGCCGGGCATCGTCATGATGTCGCCGGCAATGGCGACGACGAAGCCGGCACCGGCCGACAGGCGAACTTCGCGGATGGTCACTTCGTGGCCTTCCGGTGCGCCCAGCTTGGTCGGGTCGGTGGAGAAGCTGTATTGCGTCTTGGCCATGCAGACCGGGAACTTGTCGTAACCCATGTCTTCCCACTGCTTCAGCTGCTTGCGCACTGCAGTCGAGATGTTGACCTCCGCCGCGCGGTAGATTTCCTTGCAGACGGTCTCGATCTTGTCGGCGAGCGGCATAT
>JAUIFP010000102.1 GCA_030430365.1 Alphaproteobacteria bacterium
TGATACGCTGAATCAGCGGCGGAAACTCATGCGTGATGTCGAGTTCCCAGGTCTTGAGGCTTTTCGCCTTGGAATAGCCGGCATTTTCGATCCAGCCCTGATAGCTCGGATTGTCATGCCCCATCATGACGGTGGGCGATTGATCGTGTCCCTGGACCAGCAGGCCCGGCTCTTCCCAGATGGAAAGGCTGATCGGCGCCAGCACGCGGTTCATGCCTTTCTGCTTCAGCCAATCTTCCGCGGCAGCGATCAGCGCTTTGGCCGTATCCTCGTCCTCCGCCTCCAGCAGGCCCCAATTGCCAGTGCCGGGGCCCATGCCCTGCTCGGCCGGCTGGGCAAGCGCCATGCGGTCTATATGGGCCGAAATGCGCCCCACGACACGCGCACCCCTGCGGCCAAGGAACAATTGCATCTCCGCATGCTCGTGAAAGGGATTTCCGCCGGGCGTCAGCAGTTCCACGACTTCCGAACGGATCGGCGGCACCCAGCTGGGATCGCTTTCGTTCAGCCGCCAGGCCAGATCGACAAAGGCGTTGAAGTCCGCCTTGCCGGATACGGGTGTGATCACTACTTCCGCGTCAGTCACTTAAATACCTTCATTCAGGGGAGGTTAGCAGTGCGTATGGTGTCAACGCCTTGTCAAGCCGAGCCGGAGCGCGCTGGCCCGGGCGGCAGATACCCTGAAGGGCCTTGTTGCTGCCATGATTTGCGCGCAAGGGCCCGTATGGAAACGATGTAATGACTGCCCACGAACCGATCCATGCCCGCACGCAGGCCGTGCCCTCCCCGCAAGCGCGGGCGGGGATTCCCGACGATATGGCCATGCTGCGCGCCGCCGCGGAGCTGACGCGCGACATTTCCGCCGCGCGGCCGGGCATCTATTGGCCCGACATGCTGGCCTCCGCGATCATCGGTTATGTGGCGCTGGCTGGTGCGATCCTGCTGGAAACCACCTGGCTGGCCGTCGTATCGGGCGTGGTGGCCGCGCTGGCGCTTTACCGTGCGCTGCTGTTCATCCACGAACTGACACATATCCACAAGAACGCGCTTCCCGGCTTCCGCCTGGCGTGGAACCTGCTGGTCGGCATTCCGATGCTGACCCCATCCTTCATGTATGAAAACGTGCATACGCTGCACCATGCCCGTACCCGTTATGGAACGGCGGAAGATCCGGAATATCTGCCCCTGGCGCTGATGAAGCCGTGGTCCCTGCCTGCCTTCATCCTGGCAGCGCTGCTGGCGCCGCCGGCGCTGCTGATCCGCTTCGGCATTCTGACACCGCTGGGCGTGATCATCCCGCCGCTGCGGACACTGGTCTGGCAGCGTTTCTCCGCCCTTTCCATCAACCCCGACTTTCGCCGCCGCGCGCCGGAGGGCGAGTTTGCGCGTTTGGTATTCTGGCAGGAATTCGGCGCGAGCCTCTGGGCCATCACGCTGATGGCGAGCGTGTATTTCCTCGGCTGGAAGCCGCTGCTGGTCGCGCTGGCGGTATTTTCGCTTACCGCGCTGCTCAACCAGCTGCGCACGCTGGTCGCCCATCTTTGGGAGAATGAGGGCGAAGCCATGTCGGTGACGGCGCAATATCTCGATTCCGTCAATGTGCCCCCGCCCTCGCCGATCGCCGCGATATGGGCGCCTGTGGGCCTGCGCTATCATGCGACCCACCATCTGCTGCCCAGCCTGCCCTATCACTCGCTGGGTGAAGCGCATAACCGCCTGACGGCGAAGCTGGGCGGGAAATCGACCTATAGCCGCGCGTCCTATCCCGGCATGTCGATGCTAATAGTCCGCATAGCGCGCAGCACCATGCGTGCGGGCGGCAATGCCAACCCGGACGCATAGCTTTCTACTGCAGTAAGAGCGCGCCCCAACCCAAGGCAGCCTTCGCCGCCGGGGCGCAAGTCCGGATCAGTCGGTGCTGACTGATGCGGACGGATCCTCGCCCATTTCGGCAGAGACGGACGTATCGCCATCGTTGATGTCGACGCTCAGACCATCTTCGCTGATCGAGACATTGTCGCCGTCATCCTCGGCGGCCGGTGCAGGTGCAACCGGAGATTCCATCTGCGTCACGGTTTCGTCCGTTTCGGGGGCATTCGCTTCCGAGCAGGCCGCGAGTCCGGCCAGTGCGGGCAGGGCAAGCGCGGCAAGAGTGACTTTATTCATGATCTTCCTCCTTGTTTCGGAATTGGAGGCTAAAACCACGAAATCACGGACAGGTTCCCGGCCGGGCTATTCCTCGGTCCGGACCAGCACCGTTTCGCCCACCAGGAAAAACAGCAAGAATGGCGCCCAGGCCGCCAGAAGCGGCGGATATGTGCCGAAATTCCCCATGGCGAGCGCGGCATTATCGACCACGAAATAGGCAAAGCCCAATGCCATGCCGATCACTGCACGCACGAAAAGCTGGCCCGAACGCGCCAGGCCGAAGGCTGCGACAGCCCCCAGCAGCGGCATCAGAACGGCCGAAAGCGGGCCGGAAAACTTGTGCCACCATTTGCCTTCCAGTTCTTCCGTGCGCCGTCCCGCACCATCCAGAAGATCGATCGACCGGCGAAGCTCGATGATGTTCATCGCATCGGGATTGACGCCGCTGATCTCCACCTGGGCAGGCGTGAGGTCTTCCGCGACAACGATCGGTTCCAGCTTCTGGGTTTGGGCGGTCTGCACCACGAAACGGGTCGGGCTTTCCAGCCGCCAGCCGGGATTGGCATAGGTCGCACGGGGGGAGCGGAGCTGCTCGCGGATCATTCGCCCTTCATCGCGGCGGTAAAAGGTCACCTCTTCCATCACCGTGTTTTCCATGCTGCCAATCAGCCTCTCGGCAGTCAGAACATCCGTACCGTCGGCGAAATAGACATTCCGCCGGATACCGGAATCCTGCGGGATCGGGCCGTATTCCATGTCCTTCCAGGCATCCAGAGTGGCAGTTGCGCGTGTAACCACCCGCTCGTTGAAGGCGAAGCTGACACAGGCCACCACTGCTGCAGCCAGGATCAGCGGCGCCAGCACCTGATGTGCGGACATGCCCGCAGACTTCATCGCGATCACTTCGCTGTGCTGGTTGAGCGTCGCGAGCGTGATGATCGTGGCCAGAAGCGCCGAATAGGGCAGGAAGCGCGCGATCAATTGCGGCATTCTGAGCGAAACGTAATGCCACAGTTCCGCTTCGCCATTGCCGGGATAGCTCAAAATATTTCCGCTCTCGCCCAGCAGGTCGAGCATCTGCAGCACCAGCACCAGCATGACGAGGACAGCCAGCACGCGCGTGACGAACAGGCGCGCCAGATACAGCGTCAGCGTGCGTGAGGGAAAGAAATCAAGCCGCATCTGCGATCGCCTTCATCTGATGGGAACGGCGTTTCTTCACCAGCGACTTGAGCCATTTGGTCAGCTTGGCGAACAGCGTTTCCAGCGCGCCGATCGCTTGCCCGCCGGGGACATAGGCCACCCGGTAATACATCCACAGGATCAGTGCTGCGAAGACGAAGAACGGTCCCCACAAGGCGAGCCACGGATCGACCCGCCCGAGCGAGGCCACCGATTGCCCATATTCGTTGACCTTGTGATAGGCGACGACGAGCACGATCGAGACGAACACGCCCAGCGACGAGGTTGACCGTTTGGGCGGGACGGCCAGCGCGACAGCCAGCAATGGCAGCAGCAACATCATCACCACTTCGACCATGCGATAGTTGAAATTGGCCTGCGTCTGGGCGCGTACTTCCTCGCTTGAATTTTCCGCCCAGCCTATCCGCAGCAATTCGGGCAGGATATATTCGCGGTCTTCATTGCCGCGTTCGCGGAACTGTTCGATCGCAGGCAGATCGATCGGCAGATCGTGCTGGGTGAAGCTGAGAACGCGCGGGCTGGTGCCGCCGGTATCCTGCACGATGGTTCCGTCGGTCAGCCGCAGGATAATCGTGTCCCGGTTTTCCTCATTGGCCAGAAAGCGCCCCTCGCGCGCCGAAATCGAAAGCACCTGGCCCTTGCCGTCGGCGATACGCGCAAAGATGCCGCCCAGCTTGGTGCCGTCATCCTCGCTCCGTTCGATCCGCAAGGCCATGCGGTCTTCCAGCGTCGTGAATTCGCCGACCTTGATCGAAGCGCCAAGCGCGCCGGAGCGCAATTCGTATCGCAGTTCCTGATAGTAATAGAGCGCATAAGGCTGCAGGAAACTGACGATCGAGAAATTCAGCACCAGCAGTACGGCAGTGATCATATAGGGGACCCGCAGGAGCCGCGTATATCCCATGCCGACCGCACGCAGCACGTCGAGTTCGCTGGAAACAGCAAGGCGGCGGAAAGCCAGCAGGATGCCCAGCATCAGCCCCAGGGGTATGGCCAGGCTGGCATATTCGGGAAGCATGTTGGCAAGCAGGCGGAACACGATCCCGACCGGGCCGCCCTGCGCCGCCACGATGTCGAACAGGCTCAGCATCTTGTCCAGCATCAGCAGCGACGCCGCGATCACGAACACGCCGATCATCGGCGTCAGCACGAGCCGGAAGATATATCGGTCAGTGGCGGTAATGAATTTCAAAGGGCAGCTGCTGGGCTAAGTTCTCTCGCCTGCCAATGCAGGAATTCGAGCGGCCTATAGCGCGCCTTTGTCACGAGGTCATGCCCGTTCGAAAATAACCTGTCCGGCGGCGTGGCTGCCGGATCAGGCCTTTTCCAGCGTGCATTGCAGGGGATGCTGATTTTCACGTGCGAAATCCATCACCTGGTTCACCTTGGTTTCGGCCACTTCGTAGGAAAAAATACCGCATACGCCCACGCCCTTCTGGTGAACGTGGAGCATGACCCTGGTCGCCTGTTCGAGGTCCATGCCGAAAAACCGCTTCAGAACCATCACGACGAATTCCATCGGTGTGTAATCGTCATTCAGCAGCAGCACCTTGTACTGGCTCGGCTTCTTGGGCTTCGTGCGGGTTTTGGTCGCGATTCCGACCTGGCCTGCGCCATCCTTGTCATCATCGCCCTCACCGACATTGTACTCGCTGCCTATGGCGAGCACGGCGGCACGCAAGCCGTCGGCAGGGTAAAGAGAGGCGTTTCGATCGAATTCCATGGCAAACAAATATCGCATCGCGGGCTTGGGTCGCAAGGTGCCCTAGCCAAAAAGTGATAGCTGACGGTTAATTTGCGTCCCCATAGCAAAACGGGCCGGTCGGCGCCACGCCAACCAGCCCGTTATTTAAGGTGCCGTTCCGTTAAGGCCCGGCGCCCTTATTCGTACCGTTTAGGTCGTCGCTTTGGCGACCTTGTCCGCGGCCATGCTCATCCGGCCGGAGAGCGGAGCCATCGTGTCATTGGCGAGCTTGACCATCGCTTCGCTGCTCTTCGAGCCGAAAGCGACCATCGAATCGAAATTGCGGCGCATCAGCTTGCCCTGGATCTGGAACAGTTCCGTCGGCGACTTCACTGCAGCCATTTCCTTCATGTCGGCAGTCATCGTTTCGAAAGCGCTCTTGGCTTCGTCGATATAGGTCTTGCTCATGTCCTGAACGCCGGAAGAGAGGATCTTGCCGGATTCGACCATGGCTTCGACATTGCCCTTGGTGAATTCGCTCGCTTCGCCGGCCATGCCGGAAGTCTGTTCGTAAGCTTCCTTTGCGCGGTCCTGAATTTCGGACATCGCATCGGTCATCGTCTTGGTGAAATCGGTTGTCTTGGCCATCGTAGGTTCCTTGGATTGCGAAATTGGGTTGGAGACGGGTGTTTGTTCTGTTTTTGGTTTTGCTGGTGCCGGCTTGGCCGCTTTTTCGGCTGTCGCCGTAGCCTTGGCCTGCGCGGTATCGACCACCTTCGCTGCCTTGGCTGGTGCCGGCTTTGCAGCAGCAGCCTTCTTCGGCGTAGCGGGCTTGGGCGCAGCCTTGGGTTTCGGTTTCGGTTTGGCAACGGCCTTGGGCGCCGGCTTCTTTGCCGCCGGTTTGGGCTTGGCTGCGGGTTTCGCGGTTTTCTTCATATCGGCCTTCGCGGTTTCCTTTGCCGGAGCCGGCTTCGCCTGCACGGCTTCTGCTGCCGCGGCGTAGGCCTTCTCCGCTGAATCAGCTATTTTGTCAGGATCTTCTGCCATGACGTATGCATCCCTGCCTCAATCAGTGAGTGCAAATTGCTGCACTGCACAAATAGCGATGCAGGTGTCTAAGTCAAGGGATTTTTGTGCAGTGCAGCAAATATGTCTGCGGTGCTACGGAAATCACCGCATCGCGACATAACGCCCCGGCGCGTCTTCGATCACCTTGTCGCTGCGCCCCTTGCCGGGATTGCGCTTGCCCTTCACGCGCACGAGCGCCTTATCCTGGCTCTTGAGCCAGGCGAACCAATCGGGCCACCAGCTCCCCTTGTGCTCCTTGGCGCCCTTGGCGAATTCCGTCAGATCGGAGAACTCGCCCTTGTTGGTCCAATACTGGTATTTGCCCGAGGCAGGCGGATTGATCACGCCGGCGATATGTCCGCTGCCCGCAAGCACGAAGCGTTTCTTGCCGGGAAGGTGCTGCGTCATGCGGAACACGCTTTCTGGCGGCGCAATATGGTCTTCCCGGCCCGCCTGGATGTATACTGGCATGTCGATGCGGCCGAGATCGATCGGCGTCCCGTCGGCCGAAAGCGCATCGGGTTCGACCAGCAGATTGTCGCGATAGAGATCCTGCAGATAGGCCGTGTGCCACTTGGCCGGCAGGTTGGTGACGTCGCTATTCCAGAACAGCAGATCGAAGGCCGGATAGTCTTCGCCCAGCAGGTAGTTGTTGACGACGTAGTTCCAGATCAGGTCCGGTCCGCGCAGCAGGTTGAAGGTCGCCGCCATATAGCGTCCGTCGAGATAGCCGTCCTTGCTGGCCTGGCGGATCATCTCAAGCTGCGCGTCGTCGATAAAGACCTTGAGCTCGCCGGCTTTCTCGAAATCCACCTGGGCCGTGAAGAAGGTGGCGCTCTTCACCTTGTCCGCTTCGCCCCGCCGGGCGAGGACGGCCAGGGTCGCAGCCAGGGTCGTCCCGGCAACGCAATAGCCCACCGTATGGACCGCAGGCACTTTCAGCCGTTTGCGGACCTGATCGATGGCGTCCATCTGGGCCCGAATGTAATCGTCCCAGGTGATCTCGGCCATGCTCTCATCCGCCGATTTCCAGCTGACCATGAAGGTGGTGATGCCGTTCTCGACCGCCCAGTGCACGAAGCTCTTCTTGGGATTGAGGTCGAGAATGTAGAAGCGGTTGATCCAGGGCGGGAAGATCACCAGCGGCACTTCCAGCACCTCTTCGGTAACCGGCGAATACTGGATCAGCTGATAGAGCGGCGTCTCGTAAACAACCTTGCCGGGGGTCGCTGCGATATTCTCGCCCAGCTTGAACGCTTCGCGGTCCGTATGAGTGAGCTGTCCTTTCTCGAGATCGGACGCGAGCCGCTCCACCCCTTTGACGAGGTTTTCGCCCTGCATCTCCATGGTGCGTTCCAGCACGATGGGATTGATCATCGGGAAGTTCGCCGGGCACAGCGCATCGATCATCGTGCGCATCGCAAAGCGCAGCTGCTCCCGCTCATGCTCGTCCAGCCCTTCGGCCTCGTCCACCGAGGCAAGCAACTGGCTGGCGACCAGCAGATAGGATTGATGGATCAGCGCGAAAATGGGCTGCTCGCGCCAGCGCGGATCGGCAAAGCGCCTATCCTTGTGCGGCAATTCGGGCAGACTTTCCTGCGTTTCGGAGGCCTTCGGCCCGATCCCGTACTGGCCCAGCACGTCCTCGCACAAGGCCAGGCTCTGCTGCCACAATTCCTGCTGCTTCTCCGGCTTGGCAAGCGGCATCTGGCGATAGAAAGCCTCCAGATATTCCATCCATTGAGCCGGTTCGGAAAGCAGCGGGGGAAGCTGGTCGGGCAGTTCCTGCTGATCCTGGAACTGCTGCCACAGCTCCTGCATCTCTTGCGCGGCGGCCGTCCATTCGCGCATTTCGTCCTTGCCCGGGGTCGGTAATTCCAGCCCGGGCAGGAACTGGCTGAAGATATGCTGGGCCGTCTGTCCCTGGATTTCCAGAAGCTCCCCAAGGATTTCGGAAGGGTCGCCGCTCACGCTGTCTTTGCCATTCATGCCTGCGATAATAGCGCCTGATTCCCGCTTTGTTAGCCCTTAAGCACAGGTCAATTATACGCAGGCCAACACTGCAATTGCACGGCGGCGCCGATTCCGCCACAATTGGCCCGCCGCAATTGTGCCGCAAGTTTGGAAATAAGAGGT
>JAUIFP010000103.1 GCA_030430365.1 Alphaproteobacteria bacterium
ATTCCTGCGCCGCCCGAAAGCCTCGAATGCGTGTTGGCCATCGATGCCGAGGCGCGAGAGCGAACGATGGAATTATTGGAGCACGCCTGAGTGTTTGAATCGCCCCCGGTCTGGATGTGGGTTATCGGCTTTCTGCTGGTGCTTGGCCCCTTGGTGACCGTTCACGAACTGGGCCACTATCTGGTGGGCCGGTATTTCGGTGTGAAGGCGGATGCGTTTTCTATCGGATTCGGAAAGGAATTGGTCGGCTGGACCGACCGGCTAGGCACGCGTTGGAAGCTCTCGGCCATTCCATTGGGCGGCTATGTGCAGTTTGCCGGGGATATGAATCCTGCAAGCCAGCCGAGCAAGGAATGGCTTGCCTTGCCTGCCGAAGAGCGTGAGCGAACGTTCCAGGCCAAACCGCTCTGGCAGCGCGCGCTGATCGTGTTTGCAGGGCCGCTCACCAATTTCCTTGTCGCTGTGGCGATCCTGGCGGCGTTCAATTTCGGATACGGCAAGGTCGAAATACCGCCGGTCGTGTCCATGGTGGTCGAAGGCAGCGCAGCGGACGAAGCCGGGATCGAACCGGGCGACCGCGTGATCGAAGCGGACGGGGTCCCGATCGCCGATTTCAATACTTTGCGCCAGCGTGTGGTTCAGGATCCGGGCGGTTCGATCGACCTGCTGGTGCAGCGTGACGAGCAGGAACTGGCATTCGCCTTCACCATTCCCAGCGTGGAAGAGCGGGACCGGTTCGGAAACACGTTCCACGTGGGCCAGCTAGGCATCGGATCGGTTGTCGGCGAATTTGTCCCGGTCGGCCCTGTTGAATCGGTGACTCTGGCTGTCAGGCAGACCGGCGATATCATGTCCATGATGGTCACCGGTATCTGGCAGATCATCACCGGCAGGCGGTCGGTCGAAGAGCTAGGCGGTCCGGTCAAAATCGCAAAATATTCCGGGGAACAGCTATCTCTGGGCTGGCAGGCCTTTGTCTCGTTTGTCGCGCTGATCTCAATTAATTTGGCATTCATCAATCTCTTGCCAATCCCTGCGCTCGACGGCGGGCACCTGGCTTTCTACGCGGCAGAAGCGGTCCGTCGTAAGCCGATCGGTCCGCGCAGTCAGGAATGGGCGTTTCGGACCGGCATAGCCTTCGTGCTAGCGCTGATGGTGTTTGTCACGTTCAACGATATCGCATCGCTCCCCGTGTTTAGCGGTTAGCGGCAAGGAAAGGACGGACACTGCTCGCCAATCACGGCATCGGGCAAGGGCGGCGCTTGGATTTTTTGGGTAGTGGGCCTCCTGCGGGATGGCTTGTAGCCGGTAGGAGACGGGATTGACCGTGGCGAAATTTGGACGGGACATGGGCCGCAACGGCACGCTTTGCTCTGCAGGGCGGATCGCGGCGACTTTGCTGGGCAGTACGATACTGGCCGGACTGCCGGTTTCTGCAATGGCGCAGGATGAAGAGGCTCCGGCGACAGTGCCTGCAACGGAACCCACGGAAACCGAATCCCCGGCAATCGTCACCCCGGCGCAGGAGACGATTCGCTCGATCGTCGTCACCGGCTCGGAACGGCTCGAACCCGCCACAATCCTCAGCTATATCCAGCTCCGCGTGGGGCAGCCTTATACCGACGCGGCGGCCGACACCGCGCTGAAGGACCTCTACGCGACCGAGCTTTTCGCCAGTGCCAGCATCCGCAATGAAGACGGCAATGTGACGATCCAGGTCCAGGAAAACCCGGTGATCAACCGGATCATCCTGGAGGGCAATCGGCGGATCAAGGATGACAAGATCTTCCCCGAAATCAGGCTTGGCCCGCGCCAGATCTTCACCCGTTCGAAGGTGCGCGCAGACGTTGCCCGGATTATCGAGCTCTATAAGCGCCAGGGGCGTTTCGCTGCGACCGTCGAGCCGAAAAGCGTGCAGCTCCAGCAGAATCGTGTGGATATCGTCTACGAAATCAGCGAGGGGCCGAAATCCAAGGTTCGCCAGATCAACATCATCGGGAACGAAGAGTTCGGCGATGGCGAACTGCGCAGCGAGATGGTGACCAAGCAGGCTCGCTGGTTCCGTCCGTTTTCTTCCAGCACCAGCTACGATCCAGACCGCCTGGCATTCGACCAGCAGAAGCTTCGCCAGTTCTATTTGACGGAAGGCTATGCCGATTTCCGCGTCGTATCCGCCGTGGCCGAACTTACGCCCGACAAGCGCGACTTCATCATCACCTATGTGATCGAGGAAGGCGAACGCTACAAATTCGGCGACGTCACGGTTGAAAGCCAGATCCGCGACTTCGACGGAGAGGCGCTGACACGCTCGCTCGGCATCAAGGCGGGCGACTGGTACAATGCCAAGCTGGTCGAAGATACGGTCGAAGGGCTGACCGAGACGGCCGGAACCTTCGGCTATGCGTTTGCAGACGTCCGCCCGCAGTTCAGCCGCAGCCGCGACGATCTGACGATGAGCGTGAACTTCGTGCTGAACGAAGCGCCGCGCGTCTATGTCGAGCAGGTCAACGTCAACGGCAACACGCTGACGCAGGACAAGGTCGTGCGCCGCGAGTTCCGTATCGCGGAAGGCGATGCGTTCAACTCGCTGGCGGTCAAGCGATCGACCGCGCGCATCAATTCCCTGGGCTATTTCCAGGAGAACTTCGAGATTTCCCAGCGTCAGGGCAGCGCGCCGGACCGCATCATTCTGGACGCCAATGTCCAGGAACAGGCTACCGGCGAATTGCAGCTTTCGGCCGGCTTCTCCTCGCTGGAGAGCTTCATTCTCCAGGCGTCGATCCGCCAGCGCAACTTCCGTGGGCGCGGGCAGACTGTGGGCGCCAGCGTCAACTATTCGAACTATTCGCGCACTTTCACGCTGAGCTTCACCGAGCCTTACGTGTTCGACAAGAACTTCTCTCTCGGCCTCGACATTTATCGGCGCGATCTGAACAACTGGAACTATTACAACCGGGACAACACAACTTTCAGCCAGTCGACGACCGGCTTCAGTGCCCGCGTTGGTGTGCCGCTGAGCGAATATATGTCGCTGATCGGGCGCTACACCTTCAACATCGACGACGTGAACCTGGATGAAAACCGCTTCTTCAGCGATCGCGTCACGCCAGGCGTCTTCGAATGCGATCCACTGCTTGCAGGGCGCTATCTGTGCGACGCAATCGGTTCGCGCACCAGTTCGATCGTGGGCGCCACGCTGCGTTACAGCACGCTGGACAATCGCATCCGTCCGACGCGCGGCTTCAATGCCTCGCTCAATGTCGACGTGGCCGGGCTGGGTGGTTCGGTCCGCTATGTGAAGCTGCGCGCCGATGCAGCCAAATACTTCCCGCTGGGCGCTGGCTGGATCTTCTCCCTCTCGGGCGAGAGCGGCTATATCTTCGGCCTTGGCCAGGATGTACGACTGACGGACCGCTTCTTTCTGGGCGATCCGCAGATGCGGGGCTTCGACATTCGCGGCGTGGGCCCGCGCGTTCTGCGCGAATTCTACACCTTTGATAATGGGGACCCGCTTTGCGTTGACGGCACGTCGGTGGAACTGGGTGCCGGAAATTGCGATGCCAATGGCGGTTACGCCCTGACAAGCGATCCGGACAATCCGCAGGACGACGCGCTGGGCGGCAATGTCTATTATCTCGGCCGGGCCGAGCTGGAGATTCCGCTTGGCAGCGGGGCCCGCGAAATGGGCCTGCGGCCTTCCATTTTCCTCGATGCCGGCGCCGTCTTCAATGTGAAGCAGCCGCAGCTGTCCGATACAGGGCCCGGAGGAGGATTTATTCCCAGCCGGGATAATGACGGCAATCCGCTCTACACCCAGATCGACAATGCGACGATTGATCAGACCACCGGCGTTTGCTCGGGAACCCCGGTTAGAGTGACTAACGAGATTAACCCGAATCCAGGTTGTCTCACCTCAGCCGCGAACGAGCCGCTCGGTACCAGCCTGACCCCATTTGCTGAGAGCTTCCTGGGTGATACATACAAGCCGCGTATCGCAGTGGGCATCGGTGTGAACTGGAATTCACCCTTCGGTCCTTTCCGGATCGACTTTGCCAAGGTCCTGATGAAGCAGGAAGGCGATCAAACCAAATCATTCACGTTTAACGTAGGAACACAATTCTGATGAAATCGCTTCTCAAGCCGGTGCTCGCCGCCGGACTCGTCCTTACAGCCGCCAGCCCGATCATTTCGGCCCCGGCTGCCGCTCAGGCCATCAAGGGTGTCGGCGTCGTCGACATCAACGCCGTGGTCGCCAACTCCAACGCGTTCAAAGTGGCGGAGCAGCAACGCCCGCAGACTTACAAGGCGCAGTTCGACCAGGCGAACCAGCGCGCGACGCAGATGAACACGCAGCTCGATCCGCTGCTCAAGAAGTTCGAAGCGGACCGGCAGGCGGAAAATCCCAATCAGGAAGCTCTGCAGCAGCAGGCCGCGACGATCGAACAGCTCTATGAGCAGGGTCAGCGTGAAGTGAACTCGATCATGGCGCCGGTGCAGCTTTCGCGCTCCTATGTCGCCGAACAGATCGGCGAAGTCCTGCCGCAGGCAGTCGAAGCGGCTGCCAAGAAGAAGGGCGTGACGCTGATCCTTTCGCCGGAAAACCTGCGTTATGCAGACGAATCCTACAATATGAACCAGGCCGTCGTGACGGAACTCGATGCTCTGCTGCCGTCAGTGGAAATCGTCCCGCCGCAGGGCTGGCTGCCGCGTCAGTTGCGTGAACAGCAGGCTGCCGCACAGGCCGCACAGCAAGGCGTGCAGCCCGTCACTGCGGCTCCGGCAGTTCAGGCCGGGCCTGCAGCCCAAGGGCGCTGACGGTAACGGATTGGGGGCATCGCAGTGAGTGAGGAGAAGGCCGCAGCAGCCTATGACATCCGCAAGGTGCTCGAGGCTCTGCCGCATCGCTACCCGCTTTTGCTGGTCGACAGGGTCGAGTCGCTAACGCTTGGCGAAAGCATCCATGCGGTGAAGGCGGTCAGCTTCAATGAAGCGTTCTTCCAGGGGCATTTCCCCGGGAGGCCGATCATGCCCGGCGTCTTGCAGATAGAGGCCATGGCTCAGGCGGCAGCGATCCTGGGGATCGAGACGCTGGAGCTCGCCGGGACCGGGAAGCTCGTCTATTTCATGGGCATCGACGGCGCCAAGTTCCGCAATCCTGTGGAGCCTGGCTGCCTGCTCGATCTGCATGTCGAGTTCGTTCAGAAGCGCAGCCGGGTCTACAAGTTCAAGGGCAAGGCCAGCGTGGAAGGCAAGACGACCTGCGATGTCGAGTTCACCGCGATGATTGCCGATCCGCCTGCATAATTTGCGCACCCCCATCCGCTAGCGCCGAGCGAAGGCTTGCTTTTCCTGGCAATCCCCACTAAGCGCGCGCCTTTCCGAACATCCGCAGGGCCGGTCGGAACCGGTCCGCAAACACGGAGCATAATTGCCATGAAGGCCGATACGCATCCCGATTACCACATGATCACGGTCAAGATGACCGATGGTACCGAGTTCCAGACGCGCTCCACCTGGGGCAGCGAAGGCGACACGATGACGCTGGAAATCGACCCGACAAGCCACCCGGCATGGACCGGCGGCCCGCAGCGCCTGCAGGACGGCGGACGCGTGGCGAAGTTCAACAAGCGGTTTGGCGGACTTACGCTCAAGAAGAACTGAGCGATTCGCGATCGCGAACTTGCGAAGGGCGGTCCGATCGGGCCGCCTTTTTGCTATCTGGACGGTTCGAAGCGCAAATAGCCGGCCAGGCGGCTGACGCCTTCATTGTCGAGCGCGTGGTGCTGGCCGTCCGTTACCGGGACTTCCTTGAAATCGTATGGACTCACACCGTCCAGGCAGGCGGCGTTGATGGCATATTTGTCCGGATCGGAGCGGGCCTGGTGAAAGCAGTGAATCCCGCAATTCTTGCAGAAATAATGCCGGGCGGCCCCGGTGTTGAAGCGATAGCACCCCAGCGAATCCTCACCCTGGGTCACCTTGAGAGCCTCCAGCGGCACATAGACCATCACCGCGCCCTTGATTGCGCAGATCGAGCAATTGCAGCGTGAACCCTTCAGCTCTTCGGGCAATTCGGCCTCGAACCGAACGGTGCCGCAATGGCAGCTGCCTTTGCGTGTCTTCATCTTCGCGCTCATTGTGTCATCCCCATGGTCTTTCGCGGTACCATTTCGTGATCACGTATTTCAGGCCCTTTCTGACCTTCATCGCGTGATGCAGTGTTGCGGCATTGCCGGTTCCATCCGCCCGGCGGTTATTCCAGGCGAGCAGGCGGCCCTGTTCGGGCTGAAAAGTCTTCTTGATAACCTTGAAGCGCGTGGCGCCGCCTGATTCCACCGTGTTGAGATAGATCATGAAGGTCCAGGTGCGCTGACCGGCGACCGAGCAGAATTTGTCGTAGTCGGAGGAGTTGGTCTCGAAATAGTCGGTATGGGCCTTGAATTCCTGCCCAACCTCGTAACGCTG
Organism: Alphaproteobacteria bacterium; assembly: GCA_030430365.1. Classification (GTDB taxonomy): domain Bacteria; phylum Pseudomonadota; class Alphaproteobacteria; order Sphingomonadales; family Sphingomonadaceae; genus Andeanibacterium. Next base: position 6,466 of record JAUIFP010000103.1, read on the forward strand.
GCCCTGGATCGGTTCGCCATGCGCGGGATCGATCCGGTTGAGTTCGTATAGGCGTTTCTCGAGCTCCGCCACGGCGGGTTCGTTCGCCTCCAGATCGCAGGTTTCGCTGGTTCGGAAGTAATCGTCGCCATTGGGATCGGCGATCGTCGAAGGGCGGCGCTTGATGTCGATCAGATGCATCAGCTCTTCGCACAGCTCGGGCGGAAGAAAGCCGGGGGCGGTGAACAGCTCGAGCCGGGGATTCGGGGCGTGCCGCATGCCCGGCCACGCTTTCAGGATTTCCGCAGAGGATTCGCCGGGGTTCAACATCGCGCGGCACGATAGTGCAGCATTGCGACCGATCAAGCAGTGAAACAATCTTGCGCAACGATGATTTTGACGCAGTTTTCTCTTTGCAATCGCAAATGGCTGTGCAAGAGGCTCGCGCCTTCGCCCGAAGCGGCTTGACCCTTCGGCGAGGCAGCCTAACAGCACGCATCGTGGCATGCGTGCCTGGCTTGTGGCGATCGTAGCTCAGTTGGTTAGAGCGCCGGTTTGTGGTACCGGAGGTCGCGGGTTCGGATCCCGTCGATCGCCCCATTTTCCAGCCATTCCTGCTGTATCTTGAAGCTCTCTGGGGCATTTGCATGGCGGCATTCTGGACAGAAGCGGATTTCGACGATCACGAGCTGGTGCATTTCGTGCACGAGCCGGAAGCCGGACTGACCGCGATCATCGCGCTGCATTCTACCCATCTCGGGCCCGGCGGAGGCGGTACGCGGTTCTGGCATTATGCGCAGCCGGAAGCGGCAATGCGCGATGCGCTGCGGCTGTCGCGCGGAATGAGCTACAAGAACGCGATGGCGGGCCTGCCGATGGGCGGGGGCAAGGCAGTGATCCTGGCCGATCCGCAGCGCCGCAAGACTCCCGAATTGCTCGCCGCCTTCGCCAAGGCGATCGACGGTCTGGATGGGCGATATGTCACCGCGCAGGATGTCGGCATGAGCGAAGCCGACATCGTCTCCATTTCCCGCAATACGCAGCACGTTGCCGGCCTGCCGGCGGCTGAGGGTCTGGCTGGCGGCGATCCGGGCCCATACACGGCCTATGGCGTTTATCTGGGCATCAAGGCGGCTGTGCAGCAGGGGCTGGGCAAGGAAAGCCTCTCGGGCGTTCACGTGGCCGTTCAGGGCACCGGGAGCGTGGGTGGCGGTGCCGCCCGGCTGCTGGCGAGGGATGGGGCCAAGCTGACCATTGCCGATATCGATGCCGCGAAGGCAGAAGCGCTGGCGAACAAGCTTTCGGCCAGCACAGTGCCAGCCGATGCGATTCTGGCCACGCCCTGCGATGTGTTCAGCCCCAATGCGCTGGGCGCCATTCTGCATCCCGAAAGCATTGCCGCGCTCGATTGCGCAATCGTGGCGGGCGGGGCGAACAACCAACTGGCCCGGTCTGAACATGGCGTGATGCTGGCCGATCGCGGAATTCTCTACGCGCCCGATTATGTCATCAATGCCGGGGGGATCATCGGCGTTGCGCTGGAATATCTCGGCCGCAGGGGCGGCACGCCCTACACGAAAGAAGAGGCCAATGGCCGGATCGAGCAGATTCCGGGGCGTCTGGCCGCAATTTGGGAAGAAAGTGCCGCCAGCGGGCTGCCGGCCGACGTGGTCGCCGACCGGATGGCACAAAAGCTCATCGGGCGGGGCTAAACGGCGCAAAGCTCCGTTCGCGCTTGCCCCGCGCGTCCAGCACTGCCAAAGGGGCGGCGCAAAGCGAACTATCAACAA
>JAUIFP010000012.1 GCA_030430365.1 Alphaproteobacteria bacterium
GGCTGATCTTGTGGAACATGTTCATGCAGGGCGTCACGGCGGCCGCAAACAGCCTGCACAATCATCAGGACCTGATCAAAAAGATATATTTCCCACGGCTTATTCTGCCGTTCTCGGCAATCTTTACAAGCTTCATCGATTTCCTGATCGCGCTGACCCTGCTCTTTTGCCTGATATTGCTATTCGGCCCCGCGCTGGAACTCCGGCTGCTTTGGATCATCCCCATTGTTGTAAGCACGGCCATGGCCGGTGCCGGATTTGGGGCAGCGCTGGCGGCTCTCACAGTGCTGTTCCGCGATGTGCGCCAGATCATTCCACTTATTGCACAGATAGGCTTGCTGGCGACGCCTATAGCCTATCCTGCATCAATGGTGCCCGATGCGCTAAAGCCGGCCTATTACCTCAATCCCATGGCGGGGCTGGTTGCGGCGTTTCGGGCTGCGTTGCTCGGGACGGAAATGCCGCCCGCCTCGGCGATGATACAGGGCCTGACGGTAGCCGTAGTGCTCTTCGTGGGCGGCCTTCTCCTGTTCCGCTATCTGGAACGCAAGTTTGCGGACATTCTATAATGCCGCAGAACGCCATCGAGATAGAGCACCTGACCAAACGCTATCGCCGGGGCATTTGGGCGCATTCCACGATGCGCAGTGCAATCGCGAGCAGCGTGCGGCGCCTGTTGCAATCAGGCGAAGTGGACAGCGGCTGGTTCGAGGCTCTGTCAGATGTCACGCTTTCCATCGGTGAGGGAGAAAGCGTGGCGCTGGTCGGCGACAACGGTGCCGGCAAGAGCACGCTGCTCAAGGTCCTCTCTGGAATTACACCGCCCACTGCCGGCCGCGCGGTTATCAACGGGCGAGTTGGGTCGCTGCTGGAGGTCGGATCTGGTTTTCATCCGGACCTCACCGGACGGGACAATATCTTCCTCAATGGCTTGCTGCTTGGAATGTCGCGCAGGGACGTGCGCGCGCGCTTCGACGAGATCGTTGATTTCTCGGGTGTCGAGGCGTTCATCGATACGCCGGTCAAGCGCTATTCCAGCGGCATGTATATGCGGCTGGCCTTTGCCATTGCCGCCCATCTCGACACGGAGATATTGTTCGTGGACGAAGTGCTGGCCGTTGGCGATGTGAGTTTCCAGCAGAAATGCCTCGACAGGATGAACCAGTTTTCGGGTTCCGGCCGCACTATTGTTTTCGTCAGCCACAATCTGACCGCTGTGGAAGCCTTGTGCGGGCGATCCATTCTCATCGAGAAGGGTAGGGTGGCTGCAGACGGGCCCACCCGTGAAGTGCTCAATCAATATCTGCGCAGGCAAGGCGGGGAAGCGACGTTCGACCGCGTCACTTTCGAACCGGGCCAAGGGCCTTCGCGGGGCAGACTGGAAATCCTCGCAGCCAGTGTCAGGCCGGCAAACGGAGGCATAGGGGAGCCGATCGACGTCAAGACGGATATTGTCTTCGAGTTTACGATCCGGCGCACGGGCGGCGAACCCTCTCCAGTGGTTGCGCCCTCCATCATTGTTACAACCAGTGGCGGTGAATTGCTCTTCACTGTTGGACCGTTAGAGCCCAACGTCGCCTGGCCTGCCGGCACCTATCTGCTACGTTGCCACTTGCCGGGCAATCTTTTGAACAATGGCAGATACAGTGTTGGCCTCTACCTTGGCGAAGACGATCTGGAACCATTCACCATTCCCCATCTTATCGATATCGACGTTCTCGACAATGCAGAATACCGCTTTGGCTGGTACGATGAATGGCCCGGCCTCATCCGTCCGCGGCTGGAATGGGAACGGCAAAGAATAGACCCCTAGTAGGCAAAGCGCTTATCGCCGCTCTAGCCCTGCAATCGGGCCAGCCCTCGCCCAAGACGTTTGATATTGCGCAGAAAAAATCGCCCCGGTTGCTGCCAAAATGGAATACCCGCGACAATCCGATGCCGTTCCTTTCGGCAAGCCTGCGTAATCCTCTGCTCGAGCGGATGCCCCGACACATATGATTCCAGCCAGTCGAGAAACGCCATGCGAGCGGGATGAGGGCCGAACTGCGCGTAGTGTCCTGCCACTGTCCCTTTTGCAGAAACGGATGCCGGATGCTGCCGGTATTTCGAAGTGGTGCAGCTGTCCACATACACTGCGTGGTCAAGCATGATCTTCGCCCACAAGGTTTGATCTTCGTAGAAATGAAAGCGCTCCTCGAAACCGCCGACACTCTGGGCAATCTCGCGCCTTATCATTACACCGCAAGTGCAGGGCACGATGCCGCGCGAACGGATGATAACCTTTTCAAGCAGATGCGCTGGTTGATGAAGACTGTTGGCCTCCTTGCCCATGCGCTCGGTTGAATTGCGTTTGGGATTTTCCGGATGCCACCATTGGGTGGGGCCGTAGACCATGGCGGCGGTTTTGTGGCGCTCGAGCAGGCCGAGCTGGCGCTCCAACGTTTCGGGCAAGTAGCAGTCATCGGCGTCCAGAAATGCGACGTATCGTCCATTGGCGTGTTTCAGCGCCCGGTTTCGCGCCGCCGCTGCCCCTTGGGATCCGCCTGCATTACGGATCAGGCGGATCCGCTCGTCGCTCCGTTCGGCCGCTTGCGCCACGGCAATACTGCCATCGTCCGATCCATCGTCTGCCAGCAGCAGTTCCCAATCGTCCAGCGTCTGCTCCAGGACACTGTCGATAGCCGGCTGGAAATACGGCCCTGGATTGTAGAACGGGACAATGACCGAAACTGCGGGTGACATATCCGGGCTACCTCCCCACGGCAGAGCGCAGATATGCCGCAGCCAGTTTCGCGCGCATATACCACTGGGCGCGTTTGAGTGCGCGGTGCATGGACCGGTCACCGATGCCCCGGGATTTCAGATAGGCCTCAGTCGCGCGTAGGTAGCGAAGATGCGTGCGGCGCAACGGGATACGCGCCTTTTCCTGCGACGAGTGCGAGTTCTCGTGCTGGCGGTATCGCGCCCAGCATCGATCGTCGACATGCACCCTGTACTGGGCCAGCAGGCGGGCATAGAAGAGCTGATCTTCGAACATGCCCCGAAATTCGGGATCGAACCCGCCGGCTGCCTGTGCAACGTCGCGCCGGATCAAGGTCCCGCATGACGATGGGCTCTGGTACCTGTTCATCATCAGCAGGTTGAACAGTACCGGTGGGCCGTATGCCTGCCCGGGGGCAACGCCCAGATCGTAGAAGAAATCGTCGGATTTCCGCCCGGTGCGCCAGCTATGCCACATCTCCGTCCGGCCATAGACCATCGCCAGTTCCTGATCGGCCGACAGGATGGCCAATTGGTCGGCGGTCTTGTTCGGCAGCCAGACATCGTCCGCATCCAGAAAGGCGATATACCGGCCCGCCGCTTGCGCCATGCCCAGATTGCGCGAGGCGCTCATTCCGCAATTGGCGTTGCCCGGATGCGCGACCAGTCTGATCCGCGCATCGGAACCCATGGCGTTCTCGACTATGGCTGCAGTTCCATCGGTTGATCCATCGTCGACGACAATCAACTCCCAGTCCGCGAATGTCTGATTGCGGACACTCTCGATGGCCTCTTCGATAAACGCCTCACCATTCAGGCAGATGATAATCGCGGAAACGGCGGGGGGACTGCCGGCGGTCATCTCAGCATCCAGCGAATGTGATTGGAGATACGGCGAAGTACGATCCCGATCATCGTGCCGGGCGCCATCAGCAACAACGACAGCCCCTGACGATAGAGCCGGAAATTGCGCGGCCCCACCTTGGCGTTGCCGAACCATATTCCGGCATAATGTTGCCGCCACCAGCGTTTCCCTGCCAGCAATTCCTGCGTCAGTCCTGCAGCGTCAGCGTCCCCTTTGCGCGCATTCAGCACATGCAGGCACCAGCGCAGCATGAATGCCGGATCGCGCGACATGTTCGCATCATGATGCCAGTATTCGGCCAGAACCTCACCGCGGCACAGTATCGGGTGATCTCTTGCGAGGCGCAGATAGAGATCGTAATCTTCGCAAGCAGGCAGTCCTACGCGAAATCCGCCGGCTGCTTCCAGGGGAGCCCGGCGATAGAGTACGGTGCCATGCATTCCGATCGGGTTGGTATGCAGGAATTTCGCAAAGGCCGTGAGCGGCACGGCAAGGAACTGCGCCGCTCTCCTTTCGCCCTTCGCATAAACGAGCTCATACGCGCCGTAGCTGAAGGCAGCGTCTGGATCGCGCCTTAGCGATTCCAGGCCAAGTTCGATGCAGTTGGGCTTCAGTTGGTCATCGGCATCCAGAAACAGCAGGAAGGGAGCACTCGATGCATTGGCGCCGGCATTGCGTGCGGCCGCCAGGCCGGCGTTGCCCTGGCGTATGATGAGAACTCCAGGAAACTCTGCGACGATCTTTTCCGGATGGTCGTGCGAGCCGTCATCGACGACGATGATTTCCGCTGCCGGATGTGTCTGACGCATCACGCTTTCCAACGCGGCGGACAGAAAATGCGCATGGTTGTAGGTTGGGATGATAACCGCAACGCCTTCGTCTTGCGCCTGATCTGTCATCTGCGCGCCTTTGCAGTGCTGCGCGATGAACCGAAATGCGCTTCTATTTGCGCCGTGGCGACGCCGAAGGAGACTGGTGGAACATAGCCGAGAATGCGCTGTGCCTTGGCGATTGGAAGCCGTACCGAACAGGATTGCAGAAGAAACAACTCACGAGAGATTTGCGGGCTGCGCCTCCGGATCAAGCGTGACCACCAACTGGCGCGTGGGCTGTCCGATCCGTCAATCGGGACCGGCGCAGGCGGGAGATCGTCAAGCGTGCGATTCAATCCGGCTGCGACCGGTGCGTAGAGATCGCGCCAGCGAATGGTCTCCACGTCGCCCACGATAAAGGTCTCTCCCGCTGCTTCCGGCGTGATCAGGGAAAGCCGGATGGCTTCTACCAGATTGTCGACATGGCAGGCATTGCAGATGCCTTCACCGCGGTTGACGAGACATGCGGAGCCGTCTTCCAGCGCTTGTGCGAAGTCGTTCGTCCATCGGCAGTCCGGGCCGTAGACAATGCCCGGGCGAAGGATCACGATTTCAGGGCTTGCCTTTGCACGAAGCCGCCGCTCGGCCTCAACCTTTGCGTTGTTATAGGCAATCTCCTGGTCGCCTCGCAGCGGGCTGCTCTCGTCCGTACCGGGTTCAGGCGATTGGCCATGGACCGAGGCACTGCTGAGATAGACGATCCGCTTCAGACCGGCCGCATTGCCGGCCGAGATCAGAGGCTGGATCGCCCCGACAATGGTCGCCGGATCGCCTGAAATGCTGTGTATCGCCGCGTCGCAGCCGCTCAGCGCGGCCGTCAGCTCTTCCTGGTCGAGGGCGTCTCCAATTCTTGCCCCGGTCATGTTCGAATGGCCGGCGCGAACGATAGGTACTGCTTCGAAGTCGGCGCTAGCGCCAAGCAGCGTCACGATGCGCGAGCCGATGAAGCCGGCGCCGCCGATGACGGCAACTTTCACGATGCCGGTCCTTGAACCGTTGGTGACGGGATCACCTCAGCACCCGAACCTGCTCGATCGATTGCCAGCAAGGCCGCCGTTACATGCAGCGCGTTTTCTCCCGACAATGCGGGTTGCCTGCCGGTCTGCATGGCGCGGGCCAGGTCGGCAATGCCAAGCGCATAATCGATATGGTGCCGCCTGAAGCGCCCGCGCCATGGCGGGCGGGGGCGCATGTCGGAGAGCCGTCCATCGAGCCCGAAGAGCCGCCTCAGCAAGCCGATCCTTTGCACGACCGGATAAGTTTCTGCGCGAAGGCCCAGCGTGGAAAATCGGCGCAGCCAGACCGGCGCATCCATATTCCAGCAAGCGTCGGTGAAAATCTCTCCCTCATCTCCAATCACGCGGAAGCGATGATCGTGAGGGGCCACCGTGCTGCAGGTCAGCCGCGCCGTGACACCGCTCGAAAATGTCAGGCATCCAACGGAGAAGTCACTGCCGAGGTTCAACTTGTCGCCTTCCGGAAGGGTTTTGTCCGGGGCGACCAGCCGCGAAAAGCCGCTTACGGTTACGATCGGCCCGAACATCATCACCATCCAGCTGAGGTGATATCCGGCATGCTCCAGCGTACAGCCCGTCTTGAGCTCATCCTGCCACGGCCAGGGAGTGCCCTGCGGACTGGCCCATTCCCATGGCTGCATCTTGTGTATCGGCCCGTCGTCGAGCTCGGCATAGACTAGCCGGGGCGTGCCGATATCGCCGCGCTTGATGGCCTTGTGCACGGCCTGTGCCGTGTCGCCGAGCGCAGTGCAGGGCGCGCAGCCAAGCAGCACCCCTCGCGCCTTGGCGAGATCGACCAGTGCGCTGGCCTCGCCCAGATCCAGGGCGAGCGGCTTTTCCGAGTAGACGTGCTTGCCTGCCTCCAATGCGGCACGGGTCACTTGCGCATGGCTTGTCGGATTGGTGAGATTGACGATGATCGATACCGCTGGATCGCCGAGCAGTTGATCAAGATCGGCACACACGGTGCCGCCGGTTCGCGCAATCAGCCGTTCGGCTCTCGACCGGTCGAGATCGAAGGCTGCCTTGATCGCGAGTTCGGGATGACTGGCCAGGCTCGCAGCATAGAAGTCGGCCACGAAGCCGCAGCCGACGATGCCTATGCCCACAGGCTCACCTACATGCGCGTTGGGCTTGATGAATGCGTCCCCGCTCAACCAATCGAGATAATCGAGTCCGGAGCTCAATATGCGTGCGCCCAGCCGCACGATCGGGGCCCCGGTCATTGTCCGCCCAAATAGATGTGCATGGCATGGCGCCAAGTGCGCGGGCCATGCGCGAAGCGCAGCGCCATTCGGGCATGGGCCTTGGCAGCGGAGCGGTCCCCCGCTGCATTCAGTGCGCGTCCGCGCTCGATCGATCGGGCTGCAAATTTCTTGCGCGCGGATCGTAAGACAGACGCTCTCACTTCGCGTGGAAGCAGGGGCGCGAAAATTTGCATCGCGCGCGAGGTAAAATACATCTCCTGCGCGCCCTGCATCGCGCGCGCCGTGGTCGAAGTGTTGTGAACGCGATATTCGGCCATTGGCCTGGGATCATAGTAGATTGCGTATCGGGATGCGATCCTGACCCACATTTCCCAGTCTTCCGCACATTTCAGCCGATCGTCGAAACCGCCCAACTGTTCCCAAACTGTCCGGCGCACGGCGATAGATGGCGTGACGATCCGCTGATCGCCAGCCAAACGGGCCAAGGCGTCGGGGAGAATGCCGGGCGCCGGGATTTCTTCCTCCTGGCACTCCAGCTCCGCGCCTTCCCCATCGATCAGGGACCATCGGCAGAAGGCCGCACCGATTGCCGGATCATCCGAGAATCCAGCTTCCATCGCCTCGTAGTAACCCGGGCGAACCCGGTCGTCGCCGTGAAGCAGATGCACGTAATGCCCGCGCGACCGCTGCAGGCAGCTGGCGAAATTCGCGATCTGGCCGAGATTGCGGGGCTGCCGATGGAATTGCACTCTGCCTTTGCCCAGCCGTTCGACGATCTGCGCAGGATCGTCATCGGAGCCGTCATCGACGACTTCGATCTGCATTCTCGCCGGGCCGGGATCCTGCGCCAGCACCGAGGCTATCGTTTCGCCAAGGTAGCGGGCGGAATTGTAGGTCGGGATCATGACCGACCAGGTCGGACGTTCCGAAAGGGCTTCGGCAACCGGGGGGATGATCGCCCTGTGGTTCGCAGCGCCGGTCATTTTACGGCTTTCGCCAGGATTGCCGCCCATTTGCGCCAGCCAAGAGTTCCGCCCACATCACCGATCCTGGCCGCGTAATACATGCACCGAATAGCCGCTGCCCGCTTTCCCTGTTCTGTGAAGTCCATTGCCCAGTCACCGAACAGGCGTGCCGCTCCTGCGGCTGCCAGCGGCCTGGCGCCCCGGTCTTCGAGTGCCTGCGACGTAAAGCGATAGAACTCTGCGATGCGCTTGAGTTTTGCCGTTTCATCGACCGAGGAATAGGTGCCGCGCTGATGTAAGCGGTAAGCGCCGACCGGGGCGTCCACGAACAGCAACTCGCCTTCGCCTGCGGCGACCGCATAGGTTGGCCAATCGGTGAGGAAGAACCTGTCGAACCAGTCTGCGGAAATCCTTGCGAGCGCATCGCGGCGGAGCATTCCGGCGCAGGTGGCAAATGGATTGCCGTCCCAGATCGTCACCCGATCGACACGCTCGGGCTGCGTCGGCGGAGTCCAGCGGCGGGAGCTCGGCTGGAAACCGTCGCCCTCAACGATCTGCGCATTGTGGAAGCAGCCGGACAGCGCCCGGTCGGCATCGAGGATATCGGCCTGCCGTTCCAGCTTGTCGTCGACAGTCCAGAAATCGTCGGCGTCGAGAATGGAAATGTAGCGGCCTCGTGCCGCTTCCAGAGGGATACGCAGCGCCGCGTTGGAACAACGATTGACCGATGAGAAGATGGGCTTGACGTGCGGATCGGCGCCTGCAGCCGTTTCGATGATCTCCTGCGTGCCGTCCGTCGATGCGTCGTCATAGACGATGATCTCGAAGCTTCGGCTTGTGCGCTGCGATTGAGCCGATTGCAGGGCCTTCTCGATAAACGGCCGCTGGTTATAGGCAATGAGCAGGATCGAGATGTCGACTTGATCGGACATGGATCAAATATGGGCCAGCTCTCGAGCCAGCTCTTCGCGGGTCCAGTTAAGCACTTGAACCCGAGGCAGGAAGAGCGGATCGGTTCCAGCATTTATCGCGCGCTGCTCCGTCGTGCAGGCGCAAACCAGTCCAGCCGCCGCAGCAATCTCGCCTGTCTCACTGTCGTGATGTCCATAGGGATAGGCAAAGCAGGTTACAGGCTGCTCGGACAACTTCTCGCATTCCCGCAGGCCCCGAGTGATTTCCTCTTCACGCTCGCTCCTCGGCCGGTCTGGCAGCGAAAGGTGGTGAAGCGTGTGCCCGCCGATCGAAATGGTACCGGCCGGAAGCGCGGAGGCTTGCTCTCGCGACATTGGGCGGTGTGAAGGCCGCGCACCTTTGGCTACGCCAGCCTGGAGGCGCAGGGCATCGATCCTCTCGGCGATCTCAACTGATGCAAGCGGCAGCAGCCTGGCCCAGATCGCATCGATTGCCTGCTGACGCGGTGTATTCGGCGCTTCCCCGAAATTGCGGACCTGATCTGCGGCTTGGGGGTAGCCCAGCAAGAATGTCTCTCTCCGGCCTGCCACTTCGAGACTAAGCTCATTGGCCCTGGAGCCGAGCACGATCCGTTCCAGATCGTCCCACCAGAACTCCCGCTCCGGATCGAGCAATCGGCTGGCGAGAAAGAAGGTGGCCGAGAGCCCCTTTCCCTCCAGCAAGGGGGCCGCGATATCGGCGTTGCAGGCATAGCCGTCATCGAATGTAATGGCGCATGCATTGCCGGGGAGTGTGCCCTGTCTGTGCAGTTGCGCCAGCTCGGCGAGTGGCATGACGTTGCGGTTCTGTTTCAGCCAGTCGAGCTGCTCCGCAAACCGTTCGGCCGGGACTGCGAGCCCCCAAGGGTCATAGGCCTCAGCCGCGATCCGATGGTACATGAGGATCAGGGGGCGGGCTTTGCGCGGACCGGCAAGGGTTCGGCCAAGTCTCTTCAGCGCCCTGCGTATTCCGAACCTAGGCACCGATGGCACCGCGTGTTGTGGTCCGGCCAATCGGGAACCTCCGCTTTTTCCCGGTTTGGCGTGCTACGCGAAAAATGAGGCCGCGCGCGAGCTGGGCAATGCTTGCTGCCAGCCGCATCGGGTCCAGCCGCGCCATTTGGGCAATCAGGAAATACGCGTCGTCCAGACGGCGATAACGGATCGCACGCCCCAGCATGAACCGCATGAGGCGCATCCTTCCACTATGGAAATGCCGCGCGAGTTCCGGGTGGCGAGTAATAAAGTCGGGCACGCACAGGTCTCTGGATCGCAATGCCTTGCGCGGGTCGCTGGACATATTTGCCTGCGTCTCGCGGTAGCCGACCAGGCATTCGCGGACGAGCGCGAAGTGATAGTTTTCCGCGATCTGGAAATAGAGCTTGTAGTCTTCGCAGCCTTCTCCGTTCTGTGCCCGCAGCCCCTTGTCATAGCATCCGGCACGTAGCACCGCCTCGCGCAGCATCAGCGCACCGCTCCCGTGCCCCACGACATTGCGCATTGCCATTGCTTCCAAGGCGTCTCCATCCGCTTCGCTTCGGCAATCGTCCAGCAATACGCGATCGTCAGCGTCGATAATCGAGTACCAGCAATAGACGAGCCCGATGGGGCCGTCTCCGCCCAGGGCGGCAAGCTGCTTTTCGATTTTGAGCGGATGCCAGAGGTCATCGGCGTCGACCGGCGCGATATAGGCACCTGTCGAGGCTTCTATTGCGGCATTTCTGGCTGCAGCCACGCCTGCGTTGCGCTGGCGCAGCAGGCGGATGCGTTCATCCTCTCTGGCATGGCGTTCGACGATTTTGGGGCCATCGTCGGTGGAGCCGTCATCCACCACGATGATCTCCAGCTTCTCATGTGTCTGACAACGAACGCTTGCCAGGGTCCGATCGATCGTCTCTGCGGAATTGTACATGGGGATGATCACCGACACGGTTTCCCCGGCGGCAGAACCTTCCTCTTCCCGATTGCACGTCGGCTGATCGCTCACTTTGACCGCCTTTATTCGCTTCCATCGCCGTAAAACGGCCATGATTGTGGCCGCTCAAACCAGCGGATTTAATCTTCGGCCCGGGAATAGTCCAATCGGCCGGCCTTTCTAACCGAAATGAACGGCGCAGCCCGGAATGGAACGATGAAGCGCGAAACGTTAACGGCGACAGCTAATCTCAGATTAAACAAGCGAATTTGGGCATGAGTGGAAAAACGTGCAGCAATATCTAGTGTGAGGTTCTGGTTTTGGCTGAATAGTTAGGCGCCAATTTTTCATTCCGATTGTTTGCTCACTCATTCCCCCGGATATAGCGCTTTTTCGCTAAGTTTTTTGAGCTTTGCGTATTGGTGAGAATAAGGCAATTCGAGTTGGCTCCTCGTATCACTACGGATCAACCGAGGGCCCAATCATTTTGGCCAATGGGACCTGTCAAAGCAAATTGGCTAAATAGGCTGCCTCGAAGCAAGCTACGTTGCTCAAGCATGTGTTGCCCTAGATGTTGCCCTGAATCTCGATTCAAAGGTTAATCGTAAGGAGAAGCCCCGTAAGCAATTGAAAAATGGTGGACGCACTAGGGCTCGAACCTAGGACCCGCTGATTAAGAGTCAGCTGCTCTACCAACTGAGCTATGCGTCCACACCGGCTTGCGAAAACGTTCCGGGAAACCCCGCGAATCGCGAGGAGGGCTCCATATAGAGACTGTGCCGCGAGAGTGAAGAGGGTTCCTGCAATCTGGTGCGTGTTTAAGTGCGAAAAGTGACCGACGATTGATTGGTGCGGGAAGAAAGGGCTCAATTCTCAAGCCAAACCGTTCTGTCCAACCTGTTTGTTCCACCTGTCAACCATCATCAGCGTGCCGATACAGATCATGTTGGTCATCATGGACGATCCCCCATGACTCATGAAGGGCAGCGGAATGCCCACCACGGGTGCAAGACCCATCACCATCATCAGATTGACCGCTACATAGAAGAATATGGTCGCGGTCATTCCAGCGGCGAGCAGGGCCGAAAACCGGTCCGGCGCGCGCCTGGCGACAAGTTGGCCCCAACGCAGCACGATGCCGAATACCAGCAAAACCAGCAATCCGCCGATCAGCCCCCATTCTTCGGCCATGGTTGCAAAGACGAAGTCGGTATGCGGTTCGGGCAGGTAGTTGAGGTGGCTTTGCGAACCTTCGCCAAAGCCCTTGCCCATGATACCACCGGATCCAATCGCGATTTTTGATTGAGTGATGTGATAACCTGCGCCCAGCGGATCACTCTCCGGATCCAGAAATGTCAGGACACGCTGCTGCTGATATCCATGCAGCACGAAGAAATAGGCGAGTGGTGCCGCGATCATGCCGGCCAGCGCGCTCAAGGCAAACCATCGGCCCGGCAAACCCGCCAAATACATCATCACGCCTCCGCCAAATGCGATGGCCAAGGCGGTTCCCAGATCCGGCTGCATGAGGACCAGCGCCATTGGCACGGCAATCAGGACTCCAGCCGGCAGAAGAGAACGCCATCCTCCGATCTCTCCAACGGGAAGCGACTGATAGAAACTTGCCAGTACAAGCACGATGGCCGGCTTCATCAGTTCCGAAGGTTGCAGGACGATCGGCCCCAGATTGAGCCAACGCTGGCTGCCGCCCCCCATGGCGCCCAGTGTTTCGACCAATACCAGCAAGAGCACCACGGCTGCATAGACCGGATAGGCGGCCCATTTCACAAAGTCGCGTGAGAATTGGGTCATTACCAACGCCATCGCCATGAAGACGGCAAAGCGAACCAGGTGCGATCCCGAAAACGGGCTCATGCTGCCACCTGCTGCGGAATAGAGCACCGCTGCCCCGAAGAGGACCAGCATGGCCAGGGGCACCATGACTTGCCAGGGCAGACGGGCGAGGGGCGCGGGAACAACGAAACGGTTCATTGCGAGCCCCGCCTTGTAGTCGAGCCCGCCGCGGTATTCGAGCGCTCCCGCGCAGCAGTGCCCGCAGGCGGTATCTCTGCATCATTTTCAACCGGACGTACGCCGTCATTCGCTCCCACAGATGGACTTTCGAGAGCCGCGGCACGTGCTTCTGCATCGACCTCGCGCGTTATTACGGCAGGATTGCGAGGGGGACGAGGTATGTCGATGCCATATTCCTCGGCATATGCGGCGTATTTCTTTGCCATCCTCTCGGCCGGCGTGCCGCCCCACTGCTCTTCCAGCTCATACAGCTTCTCAAGCCCCAAGACGGGATCGAACAGGAAGGTCAGGACATCCCGCGCAATTGGATAGGCCGCACCGGAACCGCCGCCATGTTCAATCACGACTGCACCTGCATAGCGCGGATTGTCATAGGGTGCGAAGAAGTTGAACAGGCCGTGATCGCGAAATTTCCAGGGTCCTGAACTTCCGCCCGATACGCTGAGTGAGACGACCTGGGCGGTACCCGTTTTGCCCGCAAGTTCGACCCCATCGATCGGAAGCCGCGCGCGGCCAGCCGTTCCCGGGCCGTTAACGACGTCATACATGGCATTGCGGATGACTTCGGTGTGATTGCCGTGAAAGTTCATCGATTGGAACTGCGGCTTGCTGCTGTCCAGTATCATCCGGGGCATGATCTGGTTGCCGGTTGCCAGGCGCGCAGCCATCACGGCAAGCTGCAACGGATTGGCCAGCATATAACCCTGGCCAATCGTGGCGTTGACGGTGTCGTAAGCCTGCCATTCCCGCCCGTGTTTGCGCTTCAGCCATTGCGGGTCGGGCACGGTACCGAAGAACTGGCTGGCCACGGGAAGAGGGAACTCCTCCTGCATACCCAGACGCCGCGCCATCGGAGCAATGACGTCCATCCCGAGCCGCTGTGCGAAGTGATAGAAATAGACGTCACAGCTTTGATAGATGCCTTTCGCCATATTCACGGTGCCGTGGCCGCGCCGGTTCCAGCAGTGGAAGACCCGGTTGCCCACGCGCAGTCCGCCCGAACAATGGACTGTCTCTTCCGGATCCAGACCTGCTTCGAGGAAGGCCATTGATACCATCGGTTTCACAGTCGATCCCGGTGGATATAGGCCTTTCAGCACCTTGTTACGCAGTGGTACGTGATCGTCATCCGCCAGCATTTTCCATTCGATGCGGCCGATGCCGTCGGAAAAACTGTTTGGATCGAAGCTGGGCATGGATGCCATGCACAGAATGTCGCCGGTCAGACAGTCGAGGACCACGACGGAGCCGGATTCCAAGCCGATACGCCTGGCGGCATAGTCCTGCAGCGGACCGTCAATCGTAAGCTGAACGGCATTGCCCTGAACGTCCTCGCGCGTCTCCAGATCGCGGACGATTTCGCCGCGGGCCGTCACTTCAACCCGGCGCGCGCCTGGCTCTCCGCGCAGTGTCTGCTCGAATTGCTTCTCGAGCCCATCTTTGCCGATCTTGAAGCCTGGAGTGACGAGCAGGGGAATATGCTCGCGCTCGTAATCTTCGGCGGAAGCGGCGCCGACATAGCCGATCAGATGGCCGACTGACGGGCCGGTGGGATAGAAGCGCGAGAAGCCGCGTTGCGGAACGACACCGGGCAAATCGGGCAAGCGGACACTGATCGCGGCGAACTGGTCATAATCCAGGCCGCTGGCGACTTCGACCGGCTGAAATCCACGTGAATCGGTGAGCTTGTCTTTAAGATCCTGGATGTCCACTGGCGAAAGCGAGAGCAATGTCCCAAGCTTTTCGACGGTCGCCTTCGGGTCATCCATGCGCTCTGGTATGATATCCACGCGAAAGTCGGCGCGGTTGGAGGCAAGGGGGGCACCGCCTCGATCGAGAATCCAGCCTCTGCGGGGCGGAATAAGCGTGAGGTTAACGCGGTTGCTTTCGGCGAGCATCCGATAGCGTTCGTTTTCCGCCACAGCCAGATAGCCCATCCGTGCAGCAAGAAGCAGGCCGACACCTCCCTGAACGGCGCCGAGCAGGAAGCTACGGCGCTGAAAGCTGTAACGCAGCCCAGCGGCGTTGATCTGCTGCTTTTTCTCTCGCGGCATCAGTCGATAACTCGAACCCGTAACAAGCGTATGCGGTCGAACGCTGCGACCATACGGGCGATAATGGGGAACAGCATGATAGACAGCAACAGTTGCGGCAATATCAATTGCACGTGCCACAAATTCGTGCCTGCGCTTGCAATCAGCGCAGAGAGGCCAAGATAGGCTGTAAGCAGCGCTGCCGCGCTCACCCAGTCCTGCCAGAAGCCCCGCCAGGGGAAACGCGCCTCGAACGCTTCAAGCGCCAGCATCGCCAGTGACCAGAGCAGAATAGCGGTTCCGAATGGCTGGCCGCTGAACAGATCGTCGAATGCGCCCAGAGGGAACCCGATCCACAGCGGGAATATGCCCGGCCGGACGAGCCTCCAGGCAATGAAGATCATGAAACCGAATGGCGGCATGACCGGCCCGGCAGCGATAACCGGGAGGAACGGGGTTAGCGAGCCGATCAGGATCGTAAGCAGGGGCAGGCCTTGTGAAAGGATCTGCGAATGGTCGCGGTTGATTGTCCTCCCTATCCTGGAGGAGCGTGACTTGCCGCTCTGTTCACCGATCATTCGGCGGGCTCGTTCGGAGCTGGCGTAAAGACATCCTCGGTCTCGGGCGCCCAGATCGGTTCGATCGCCACATAGATTGTTGCCGCTGGATTGCTCAGCGGTTTGGCAATGGCCCCGTCACGCGTAATTCGATCGACTACCCCCACCGGGATTCCCGGCCGATAGACGCCGCCTGCGCCAGACGTCACGAAGACATCGCCTTTTGCCAGAGGGTTGATGCCAAGATTGATGAGGCGCATGCGTAGCGAACCGTCCGCACGGCCTTCCGAAAAGGCCACCACCTCGTCTTCTGCGCGCCGCACAGGAACCATGCTGGCACCGTCCGTCAGCAGCAAGACGCGTGCGGACGACCTCCCGGTTTCCAGTACCCGCCCGACAAGGCCGGTTGGAGCCAGCACCGGCATGCCAGGCTCTACTCCCTGATTGGCTCCTGCCGACAGATATGCAAAGCGGCGAGTGCTCGCCGATGTCGATCCGACAAGGCGACCATAGGCAACCGGCTTTATTTCGGCCTCTTGCATATCGAGCAATTGTTTGAGGTGGCGGTTTTCCGCTTCGATGGCCTTGGCTTCCACCATCTCGATGCGGGCCGCTTCCGCCTCGCGACGCAAGCGGATGTTTTGGTTTCCGGCATTGATATAGCCGGTGACTGTATCGTAGATGCCCAGTATCCCACCGCGGGCCATCCCGCCGGCCTGCCCGGCGGGCGCGGCAACATCCGTTGCGACGCCGCGCACTTCGGCGGCGCTCTGCGGTTTCCAGAGAGACAGCACCAGCAGGATTGCGCCGATTGCGGCGCCGGCAGCCGCAACAAGATAGCCGGTAAAGGCACTGACCTGTGCCTTGCGTGAATGTCCCGAACGGCGAATTGTCGGCGGCGCCATGCGCGCCCACTCCCTCTAAATTCTGGCCTTTACGGCCGGCGGAGCCTGTTTGGGTAGGATCACCGGCAAATACGTCTTAGGCAGTCATCAGAACGCCGCGATAGATCGGATCTTCCATCGCGCGCCCCGTTCCCATCGCAACGCAGGAAAGCGGATCTTCCGCAATGCTGACGGGCAAGCCGGTTTCGTCGCGCACATGCTCATCAAGGCCGCGGATCAGCGCGCCGCCGCCCGTCAGCACAATGCCCTGATCGACGATGTCGGCCGCCAGTTCCGGCGCGGTGTTTTCCAGTGCGATCCTCACGCCTTCCACGATCGCTCCGATTGGTTCGGAAAGCGCCTCTGCGATGTTCGCCTGGTTGATCGTAATCTCTTTGGGCACGCCATTTACGAGATCGCGCCCCTTGAGTGTGATTTGCTCGCCGACACCGTCTTCCGGCACGGTTGCAATGCCGTAATCCTTTTTGATCCGTTCAGCAGTGGCATCGCCGATCAGCAGATTGTGGTGGCGCCGGACATAGGAGACGATGGCTTCGTCCATCTTGTCGCCGCCGGTCCGCACGCTGGTAGTGTATGCAAGGCCGCGAAGTGACAGGACCGCGACTTCCGTGGTGCCGCCGCCAATATCCACGACCATTGAACCCACCGGCTCCGTCACCGGCATGTCGGCTCCGATTGCGGCCGCCATGGGCTCCAAAATCAAGTGCACTTCGGAAGCGCCTGCATTGGACGCTGCATCGCGAATTGCGCGGCGTTCGACGGACGTGGAGCCCGACGGAACGCAGACGACGATTTCCGGGTAACGGAACAAGCTCTTCTTGCCGTGCACCTTGCGGATGAAGTGCTTGATCATCTCTTCGGCAATTTCGATATCCGCGATCACGCCGTCGCGCAGCGGACGGATCGCCTCGATATTGTCCGGCGTCTTGCCCATCATCATCTTCGCATCGTCGCCCACCGCCTTCACGCGCTTGACGCCGTTGATCGTCTCGATCGCGACGACCGAGGGCTCGTTCAGAACGATGCCGCGATCTTGCACATAAACGAGCGTATTGGCGGTCCCAAGATCGATGGCCATGTTCTGCGAACCGAACTTGAAAAACTTCGAGAAAAAAGAACTCATTTAGGCAATCCGTATTCTAATGCCGATTTCATTCGGCGGTTGAGCGCTGAGAGTTGCCGACGAGGGCACGCCGAAGAACGACAATGGTCCGCGGCTGCTTAACGCAAGGTTTGGTCAAAGGCCAAAATTTTGTGAGGAAAGCGATGGAAAGTTTGACACTTCACCTCGAAATCGCGGCTTTTCGCCGCTAACCTGCGCCCATGCCGCAAATTCGCCGTCTTCCCGAAACGCTGGTGAACCGCATCGCCGCGGGCGAAGTGGTTGAACGGCCCGCTGCCGCTCTGAAGGAACTCGTCGAAAATGCCATTGATGCGGGTGCTGCACGGATTGCCGTGAACATCTCCGAAGGGGGATTGGCGCGGATCGAAGTGAGCGACGATGGCTGCGGCATGTCGCAAGAGGAAATGGATCTAGCGCTGGAGCGTCACGCGACATCGAAACTTCCCGAAGACCTCGTTGGCGAAGAAGGCGCTATCGAAAAGGTCGCGACGCTGGGGTTTCGCGGTGAAGCGCTGCCATCGATCGCCAGCGTCGCAAGGCTGACGCTCGAAAGCCGCGCACGCGGAGCGGACCAGGGCTGGAAGAAGGTGGTGGACCACGGCGGATTGACGGAAGACGGGCCTGCAGCTCTTCCGCCCGGCACGCGCGTGAAAGTGGAACAGCTCTTCGGCAAGGTTCCTGCCAGGCGCAAGTTCTTGCGCAGCGCCAGAAGCGAATATGCCGCATGTCTGGATGTGATGCGCCGCCTGGCTATGGCACGCCCCGACATTGCCTTCAGTTTCGAACATGGCGGCCGCAGAATATTTTCGGTGCAAGGCGGTGAAGAAACCGCCGCGCGTGTCGCACAAATCGTTGCGCGGGAACTGGCGGATAATGGCGTCGGCGTGGAATTCGAACGCGGGAAAATGCACCTTGGCGGTGTCGCCGGGCTGCCCACTTACAACCGCGGCGTAGCAGATCATCAATATCTTTTTGTCAATGGACGGCCGGTGAAGGACAGGCTGCTGATCGGTGCCGTTCGGGGCGCCTATGCCGACATGCTCGCACGAGACCGGCATGCTGTGCTCGCCCTGTTCCTGGACCTTCCGCCAGAAGATGTGGACGTCAACGTCCACCCGGCGAAGACCGAGGTCCGCTTTCGCGATGCAGCTGCGGTTCGCGGCTTCATCGTTTCCGGCTTGCGCCAGGCGCTCGCGACGGGAGACAAGCGCAGCGCTCAATCACCCGATGCTGCGGCAATGGGCAGGTGGCAGCAGGAGCCGGTTCGGGACGAGCCTTCACCGGCATTGCGGTCGATCTTCTCTGGCCGGGACTGGTCCGCGCCCCAATCGCGTGTGAGCGAAGCCGGAAAGGCCTGGCGGAGCTATGAGCAGGACGTAATGGCGACGCCCCAGGGGAGGGCGGAAGAGGCAAGCGAGCTACCGGACGATGTGGAAGACTATCCGCTGGGCATCGCGCGGGGGCAGGTGGCGCAAACTTATATCGTGGCCGAAGCGTCGGACGGGCTTGTCATTGTCGATCAGCATGCCGCGCATGAGCGGCTTGTGCTGGAACGCCTTCGTGCTGCGGGGGCGGGCGGTAAAGTCGCCGCCAGCCAGGCCTTGCTGATGCCGGAAGTGGTCGAGATGGACGAGCCGGCTTGCGACCGGCTCGAAGAGAATATCGAGAAGTTTGCCGAACTCGGCCTTTCCGTGGAGCGTTTCGGACCCAGCGCCATGCTGGTGCGGGCGCTACCGGGCGCGCTCGCCAAAGCCAGCCCGCAGGCCTTGCTGCAGGACATAGCCGACGACCTTGCGCAGAATGGCGAAGCTCTGCTGCTCGATGCCCGCATCGAACATGTCCTGGCGACAATGGCCTGCCACGGTTCCGTCAGGGCAGGGCGCACTTTGAACGTAAACGAAATGAACGCATTGCTGCGCGAAATGGAAAACACGCCCCGTTCAGGTCAATGCAATCATGGCCGTCCGACATGGGTCAAGCTGTCTATGGAAGACGTCGAGAAGCTTTTCGGGAGGCATTGATGCGCTGGTATTCACCGGCATGTTTTGCAGTCGCTACAGTGGCGCTTTCAGCCTGCGGTGAGGAGCTCTCTCCGGCGGAAAGGGAAAGGCAAGAGGAACGCGCGATTGCGATGGTGGAGCAGGCCAATCGCGGCGCCGTGATTGCCGTCGTCCCGCAGCCGATCTTGTTTCCCGACATCGAACGCCATGAAATCTATGGCATGAGCTGTGCTTTCGTTCCGGAAAATGGCGGGTTGGGTGCCGTCGCCATTGCCATGAACAATGAAGGCTACATGAAGCTGAATGATTCCGTCATTCGTTTCGCCGCCGACAGCGGCAGTGCGGAACTGCCTTATGGTGCCCGAAGCCAATACACGGGCAAAAGCCATTCCTTCAAAATCTCAATCAGCGGAGAAGGGACGCCGAGCGGCGCTGAATCCATGAACTATGACGGCCAATTGAACGTCAACGATGAAAACGGCGCAGTGGTTTATGATAGTGGCGGCGAAGTACAGTGCGGGAGCTGAAGCGGCTCTAAGTAAGCGCTCTGAAGAGCATCCACAGGGCCATCGCCACCATCATCACATTCTCGGTCAATGAGACGAAGCCCAGCGGTACCTTGCCCGATCCACCGACGCAGGCGCATTCCAGCTCGCGCTTCTGAATATACACGGCATAGAAAACGGATGCCGCGCCAACCGATCCAATGAACAGGGCGAGCGGGATCGATAACCATGGCAGTAGATGCCCGGCCATCAGGACGCCTGCGGCCCCCTCGGCAAAGGGATAGATCGAAGCATAGGGGACCCAGCGCCGGGCCAGCAGATCGTACCCCAGAAACATCGTCGCAAATTTGTCGACGTCCTGCAGCTTCAACATTGCCAGCAATGTCATCGAGAATGCGATGAACCATTCGGCGGCGCGGACGGTAAGAGGGCTGCCGAACAGAGATGTGCTGAGGGCGAGGGCCAAGGCGGCGGCAATACCGAATACGGCAATGACGGGGCGGTAGCTCTTTTCGCCCGGGTCGTGAACTTCTAGGCCGAAATATCGTCTGACGTCTTCGTGTCCGCCAATACGCTTGCCGTCGATGAATGTCTGGGGCGTCGTCTCGACATCGTGCTTGCGTTTGAACGCTTCGGTCTGCTCGTGCGTCGTTAGGTGGTGGTCCTCGACCTGGAAGCCTTCCTTTTCGAGAAGGTATTTCGATTTGAGACCCCATGGGCAGACGTGTTTGTCCATCACCATTCGGTACAGCTGCGCCTTGTGCACTTTTCCTTCGCTCATGCGCGGTAGCTGGGTATACCCGTTCCAGCCTGCAATTCCGGCACGATCCGCCAGCGGGTCAGCAAGGCACTGAATAGGCCGAACACGATCAATCCGATTGCGACGATGGTAAAGAGCGGGCCATTTCCGCTGAGCGCGATAATGGCGTCGCCGATCGTCTTCACTTCGGAACTGTCGGAAAACCAGGCCGACTGAATCAGCGACCAACCGATCAGCGCAAAGATCACGGCGCGCGTGCAGAAACCCACACCGCCCAGGATGCGGGTATATGATGGCGCGTCGGAGGAAATTCGGTTCATGAAACTTCCGGTGATGCCCTTCTTGGCCTGCATGATCCCGGCCACACCGAAGGCTATACCGAGCGCCCCGAGCAGCACGGAGCCCAAATCGACGGACAGAACCCCGGCCGCGACTTCCTGCGCGCGATCACCGCTGGAACGCTGGCCGGTTGCCAGCTTGTACGCCGAATAGGCCAGAACGACGTGGCCGATGCCGCTGCCGGCGTGACCGATCCGCTTGAGAATACCTTCCTTGTCGCTGCCATTATGTTCGATATCGAACAGGGGCGATGCGAAGCGGAACATAGCATAGCCCAACAGTCCGATTGCCACAATCCACAATATTGCGGTTCCGGCAGGGAAGCCGCGGATTGCATCGAAGGCTGCGTGCGGCCCTTCGGCGATCTTCTGGCGGTTGGTAAGTGCGAGCAGCCCGAGCAGAAAATAAAGCACAGCCCGGGAAAAATAACCGAGCTTTACCAGCAGACGAAACTTGCTTGTGTTGTTAACCATCACGACCTTTCACAGGTTCGTAACGGACAAGCCGGCGTTTTGTGCCCCCGTGCTTTCTCAGACGTTGAACTTGAAGAGCATCACGTCGCCATCCTGCACGAGATATTCCTTGCCTTCCTGGCGCAGCTTCCCGGCTTCGCGTGCATGGGCCTCGCCGCCAAGCGTGACGTAGTCATTGTAGGAAATCGTCTCGGCGCGGATGAAACCTTTTTCAAAATCCGAATGGATTTCGCCTGCCGCCTGCGGGGCCTTCGCGCCCTTATGGACTGTCCAGGCACGCGCTTCCTTCGGACCGACAGTGAAGAATGTCTGTAGCCCGAGCAGTTCGTATCCTGCGCGGATTACGCGGGTGAGGCCGGTTTCTTCCAGCCCCAGCGTTTCGAGATATTCCCCGCGCTCTTCAGGTTCCATGCCAACCAGCTCTGCTTCGATGGCAGCCGAGACGATCACTGCCTGGGCACCGTCTTCCTTGGCTTTTGCAAAGACCTGCTCCGTCAGCGCATTGCCGGTGGCGGCTTCATCTTCCGCGACATTGCAGACATAGAGGACGGGCTTGGCCGTCAGCAGCTGTGCCTGCTCGAAGATCCGGGCTTCTTCATCGTCCTTCGGTTCCGTCAGCCGGGCAGGCTTGCCTTCGCGCAGCAGGTCCAGCGCCTGGCCAAGCACACTGGCCATGACCTTCGCTTCCTTGTCGCCCCCGGTGGCCTTCTTCGCGGCAGCGGGGACACGTTTTTCCAGGCTCTCCAGATCGGCCAGGAGCAGTTCGGTCTCCACCACTTCGGCATCGGCGAGCGGATCGACCTTGTTGGAGACATGCTGAATATCGTCGTCTTCGAAACAACGCAGAACGTGCACGATGGCATCGACTTCGCGGATATTGCCAAGGAACTGATTGCCCAGACCTTCACCCTTGCTGGCGCCTTTGACCAGGCCTGCGATGTCGACGAAGGCCAACTGCGTTTCGATGATCTTGGCGGAGCCGCCGATCTTGGCGATTTCATAAAGGCGCGGATCCGGGACTGCGACCTGACCGACATTCGGTTCGATCGTGCAGAACGGATAATTGGCAGCCTGTGCCGCCTGCGTTTCGGTCAATGCATTGAACAGGGTGGACTTGCCGACATTGGGCAGGCCGACGATCCCGCAACGGAAACCCATCTTCGTTACCTCTATGAAAAAGTGCCGCGGCCCTTAACCGGGCTGGACGCGAAAGGCCAGTTCTTCGGACCTATCCTTGCTGTCTTATCGCCACATCGCTCATGAAACGGTCGTCGCGGCCTTCCGCGAGCCATTCGGCCTCTGCGCCGATGGCGCCCAGCATTTGGATCAGATCGTCCTGCTCCGCCTTCGCGTAATTGCCGAGAACATGGCCTGTAACCCTGTCCTTGTGCCCGGGATGGCCGATGCCGATGCGAACCCGCCGGAAGTCGGGCCCGAGATGGCGGTCGATGGAGCGCAGGCCGTTATGTCCCGCTGTGCCGCCGCCGTTCTTCACCTTCACCTTGAATGGCGCAAGGTCCAGTTCGTCGTGAAATACGGTGAGCGCTGCCATGTCGAGCTTGTAGAAACGCATGGCCTCGCCCACGGAGCGGCCGCTTTCATTCATGAATGTCGCTGGCTTGAGCAGGATGATCTTTTCGCTGCCGAGGCGGCCTTCCTGGATCCAGCCCTGGAACTTCTTCTGGACCGAGCCGAAGCCATGCATTTCTGCAATGACGTCAAGCGCCATGAAGCCGACATTGTGCCGGTGCATCGCATATTGCGGTCCGGGATTTCCGAGGCCTACCCAAAGTTGCATGGCGGCTTCCTATTCGCGGCAGGCGCAAAAGCAAAGCGCCGACCGCGCAATATGCGGGCCGGCGCCTTGTTTCGCTAGCAAGCGGGAGGGGCTCAGTCTTCCGAGCTTTCCTCTTCTTCTTCCGCTT
Source organism: Alphaproteobacteria bacterium (assembly GCA_030430365.1). Lineage (GTDB taxonomy): Bacteria > Pseudomonadota > Alphaproteobacteria > Sphingomonadales > Sphingomonadaceae > Andeanibacterium. Next base: position 23,207 of record JAUIFP010000012.1, read on the forward strand.
CCTCTGCAGTTGCTTCGGCTTCTTCGCCTTCTTCGCCTTCCTCGGCTTCGCTCTCGGAGCGCTTGAGGGCAGACGGCGCAACGATCGTGGCAATCGTGAAGTCGCGATCGGTGATGGCGCTTTGCGAACCTTCCGGCAGCGTCACGCTGCTGATGTGGATCGAATCGCCAACTTCCAGACCGGTCACATCCAGCTCGATTTCCGCCGGGATTTTGTCCGCATCGCAGATAAGGTCCAGCTCGTGACGGACAACGTTGAGCACACCGCCCTTCTTGAGGCCGGGCGATTCTTCTTCGTTGACGAAAATGACCGGGATGGCGACTTCGATCTTCGCGTCCTTGGCCAGGCGCAGGAAGTCGACATGCAACGGACGGTCATTCACCGGGTGAAAGGCAACGTCCTTCGGGATCGTGCGAACGCTCTTGCCACCGACTTCGACCATGACGATCGAGTTCATGAAGTGGCCTGTGCCGAGCTGGCGAACGAGTTCTTTCGCCTCGACATGAATAGTATGTGGTTCTTCCTTGCCGCCATAGATGACGGCGGGAACACGGCCTTCGCGACGCAATGCGCGGGAGGCTCCCTTGCCTGCCCGTTCGCGCGCTTCGGCCGGCAGAGTCAGAGCGTCGCTCATAATACGTGCCTTTCCGATAAGCTTGGTTGATCAATTCTTCTCCGCCACACCTCCAGGGATGACCATGGCGGGAAGCGCGCGCCGATATGGCAAAAATTGCGGAATTGCAAGCATTGCTTACTGGATGCGGCGGACCTCGAGACCGCGCTGCGCAAGCAAATCGACCAAGCCTTGTGCTCCGATCATATGGGCTGCGCCGACTGCGACGAACGGTTCCGCCCCCTGCGCCAGCAATTCCTCGATCCGATCGGCCCATTCCAGATTGCGCCTGACCAGCAGGACTTCATGCAATTCGGGATCCGACAGCATGCCCAGGCGGGCGCTTTCTTCCAGTGCAGCCATGTCGCCGGTCAGCCATGCGGCAAGCCGGTGATCCAGGCCGTCTACCTCCTCGTCGTCGTCCAACTCGAGGAGCACATGCTCGAGCAGGTCGGACTGCTCCGCTTCCGGGAGGCTATCAAACAGGCCGAGTTGCTTCTCGATCCCCTCTAGTTCGACGACTTTCTTGTCTTCCGCATCCGATAGCAGGGCGCGATCGACCCCGTTCCTGCTGTCGCCCAACTCGGAAAGCTGGGCCAGCGCGAGCGCGACTGCCCAGGTCTCCATTTCGGAATAGTCACTGTCATCCAGCCCGCGTTCGTCGATAACCCGCATGGCCAATGCGTGATTGGAAGGGGATACACGCTCCGCGAGCGTAGGCTGGCCGGGCGTGGTCGCAAGTCGCCAGAAAACAGTTCTCATTCCCTGCGCCGAATTTAGGGAAGCGACTTCGACCGCCAAAGTGTCGGACGCGGCAAAGGCCTCCTCCAGCGTTGGCGTTGTCCAGCGAATCCGGTCGGGCAAGGCGTGAACCGTTCCGAACAGATAGCCGCGATTGCCCGCCTCGTCGCTGACTTCCCACAGAGCGGGGGAGGGATCGGGCTGCTCCGGATCGGGCGCGCAGGAGCCGAGAAGGGCGATTACCGCCCAGAGAAACCCCGGGATCGCGGCGAAGCGCATCAGCGCTGCCGAGAGCTCTTGATTCCGCGCTTTTTCAGCTGTTCCTGCACGCTGCCTTCTCCCGCAAGGTGGCCGGCCCCAACCGCCACGAATACCGTGCCCGGTTCATCCAGGCGTTCTTCTATCCATTCCGCCCAATCGGCGTTCCTGTCCGTAATGATGCGCTTGTAGATGACGGGATCGGTTTCCTGCGCATTCATGAGCTTGGCCAGCGCCTTGGCATCGCCATCGAGCCACGCGGCCACCATGGCATCGAGTTCTTCGCTCAATCGAGGGACCGTTTCGACAACTTCGTCCAGATAACTGATTTGCGTTTCCAGAGGAAGGCTGTCGAACAGGTCGATCTGGAATTCCACGGTTTCCAGGTGATGCCGCGGCTTGGTTTCTCCAAAATGCCGCGCAAGGATCGTTTCCACGCCATTGTCGGTCTCGTAGCCCGCATTGAGCAAGGGGATCAGCGAGAAGGTCATCGCGGCATACCAGGGTTCGAAACGGTCGAAGGCCTGTATCGGCAGGCCGAGCGAGATCATTGTCTCTTCGTATTGCTCGCGGTCTTCGGCACTCAGCATTTCGCGCAGATTGGCTTCCTCGGGAAGCGCGGCCTTTTCCATCACGAGGGCCGGCATGGCGTCCGTTTCCTGCAGATCGACTTCGGTGACCAGTTCCCCGGCGCTTTCCAGCGCCCGGGCAATGCGCGGACGGTACCAGTCGACACTTTGGGGCAGGGCATGGATCGTGCCGAACAGGTATATCGTCGTATCCTTGTCCGCGACGCGCCAAAGCGCCGGGCCGCGCCTGTCATGCTCTTCCGGCCCCGCGGAAGGCGAGATGCCAAGCTGCGCGTCGGTGCCTTGCGCGCAGCCGGAAACGAGCTGGAGCGACAGCACGCCCAGCAAAAAAGCAACGATTCGCGCGACCCCTGTAAACATCGCCGCCTTATTTGCCGGTTGCCGGTTAAGAGCAAGTTCTTTGGATCACAGGTGAAAGTGCCGCCGGCGGTGCTGCATTTGGGCATCGGCCCATGTGCCAAACGGCGCGGCATATGCGGCATCCCATTGACCGCCTTTCACCCATCCGCCATTGGCCCCGCCATGACCAGCGCCGCGCCTTTGTGTTTCCAGGACATGATCCTGGCACTCCACAATTACTGGAGCGAGCAGGGCTGCCTGATTTTGCAGCCATACGACATGCGCATGGGGGCGGGGACGTTCCACACCGCGACCACCTTGCGTGCGCTTGGGCCGGAGCCCTGGAACGCGGCCTTCGTGCAGCCTTCGCGCCGCCCGACCGACGGACGGTATGGCGAAAACCCCAACCGGTTGCAGCACTATTACCAGTATCAGGTGATCCTGAAGCCGAGCCCGCCCGATCTGCAGGAGCTCTATCTCAAGAGCCTGGAAGTGATCGGCATCGATCCGCTGAAGCACGATATCCGCTTCGTGGAAGACGATTGGGAAAGCCCCACGCTGGGTGCCTGGGGCCTGGGCTGGGAAGTGTGGTGTGACGGGATGGAAGTCACCCAGTTTACCTATTTCCAGCAGATGGGCGGCTTCGACTGCAAGCCGGTAGCGGGCGAACTGACTTACGGGCTGGAGCGTCTGGCGATGTATATCCAGAGCGTCGACGATGTGTACGATCTCGATTTCAACGGTCGCGGCGTCAGCTATGGCGACGTGTTTCTCGAAAACGAGAAGCAGATGTCCAAGTGGAACTTCGAAGTCGCCGATACGGATGCGCTGTTCGACCTGTTCGCCAAGGCTGAGGCGGAGTGCCGCAATTGCCTGGCCAACGATGTACCGATCGCGGGATACGAGCAGGCGGTGGAAGCCAGCCATATCTTCAACTTGCTGCAGGCCCGCGGCGTGATCTCCGTGCAGGAACGCGCCAGCTACATGGGCCGGGTGCGCGATCTCGCCCGTGGCAGCTGCGAAGCCTATATGGCTAAGTATGAAGCCGACTGGGCGCAGAAATTCCCGGGATGGACCAAATGAGCGACTTCCTGCTGGAATTGCGCTGCGAGGAAATTCCCGCCCGGATGCAGAAGGGCGCCCGCGCCGATCTGGAAAAGCTGTTTCGCGGCGAGCTGGAAGCCGCGGGCGTGAAGCCCGACCGAATCGCCGTCTGGTCCACGCCGCGCCGGCTCGCGCTGATCGCCTATGGCCTGCCTGACGCGACCGAGGCCGTCAGCGAAGAAGCCAAGGGCCCGCCCGAAGGTGCGCCGGATCAGGCGATTGACGGATTCTGCCGCAAGAACGGCGTGACGCGCGATCAGCTGGAGCTGCGCGACGTGAAGGGCCGGATGACATGGTTCGCCGTGCGCGACATTCCCGGACGCGCCGTGAAGGACGTGCTGGCCGAAGCGATTCCCGCCATTATCCGCGCATTCCCCTGGCCCAAATCGATGCGCTGGGGCGATGCGTCGCTCTCGAATGAGAGCCTGCGCTGGGTCCGCCCGCTGTCCGGCATCGTCGCCATTTTCGGCGAAGAGCTGGTCGAATGCGAAGTGGGCGGCATCGCCAGCGCTTACGCCACACGCGGGCACCGCTTCCATCATCCCGATCCGATCACCATCGGCAGCGCGGAGGATTATGCGGAGAAGCTGCGCGCCTGCCATGTGATCGTGGACCATGAAGAACGGCAGAACATCATCCGCCTGGGTGCGGCTAAGGCGGCGGCCGATGCCGGGCTGAAACTGGTCGAGGATGAAGGCCTGGTGGTCGAGAATGCCGGGCTGACCGAAGGGCCCGTGCCGCTGCTCGGCCGCTTCGACGAGCATTTTCTTGAGGTCCCGCCCGAAGTCATCCAGCTGACGGCGCGGGTGAACCAAAAATATTTCGTCTGCGAGAAGGACGGCAAACTCGCCAACGCCTTCGTTTGCACGGCCAATATTGCGGCCAAAGATGACGGTACGGCGATTGTCGACGGCAACCGCAAGGTGCTCGCCGCCCGGCTTTCCGACGCGCGCTTCTTCTGGGAAGTCGACCAGAAGACGACGCTGGAAGCTCAGGCGAAAAAGCTGGAGCGGATCACCTTCCATGAGAAGCTGGGCACGCTGGCCGACAAGGTCGAGCGTGTGGCCAAGTTGGCCCGCTGGCTGGTGGAAGAAGGGATCGTCAAAGGCGCGGACGCGGATCAGGCCGAACAGGCAGCACTTCTGTGCAAAGCGGACCTGGTCACTGAGATGGTCGGCGAGTTTCCCGAGCTTCAGGGCCTGATGGGCGGCTACTACGCCCAGAAGGAAGGGCTTCCCACGGAAGTCTCCGACGCGATCCGCGATCACTACAAGCCGGTGGGGCAGGGCGACGAGGTGCCGACCGCACCGGTGACCGTGGCCGTAAGCCTGGCAGACAAACTGGATACGCTGAGAAGCTTCTTTTCGATCGATGAAAAGCCCACCGGTTCCAAGGATCCATTTGCACTTCGTCGTGCAGCCCTGGGAATTATCCGTCTCGTTACCGAAAACGCACTTCGTTTGAGCGTGGCGGATGGCGATCTGCTCGAATTCTTCGCAGACCGGCTTAAGGTTCAGCAGCGCGAAGCAGGCGTTCGCCACGATCTGATCGATGCGGTCTTCGCTCTGGGCGGGGAGGACGATCTCGTTCGTCTGCTCGCTCGCGTCCATGCGCTGCAAGCCTTTGTCGAAACCGAAGACGGGGCAAACCTGCTCGCAGGGTACAAGCGCGCCGCCAACATCCTCAAGAAGGAGGAATGGACAGGCATCGAAGGCGAGATTGCACAGACCGGCGAGGAAGATCCGCTAGCGGAAGTCGACGATCCCGATCTGAAGGCCGTCGTGGCGGCGAAGATGGAAGACCGCCACCGCAAGGAACTGTCCTACACGCAAGAGCCGGCCGAAAAGGCGCTGACCGAAGCGCTCGATGCGGCCGAGCCCAAGGCTGCCGCGGCGATCGAGGCGGAAGATTTCGAAGCGGCGATGTCGGCGCTGGCCAGTCTGCGTGCACCGATCGACGCATTCTTTGACGAAGTGACCGTAAATGACGAGAACAGGGACAAGCGCGCTGCACGGCTCGACCTACTTGATCGCTTCCGTGTTGCGGTGCACAAAGTGGCAGATTTTTCGCGTATTGAGGGGTAATCCGGATAAGCGTCTTCATTCATCGGCATTTAAACTATAGAAATTTCCGATGGTTATGAGGGCGAACCCAGCCAAATAGAGTGCCATTCGTGCACTCTCGAAATTCAGCAAAAAGTGGGACTAGATGAGCAAGTCGGTCTATATTTTCGGTGGCGGTGCGAAGGACGAGGATCCGCGCGCCCGGGACAAGAACATCGTTGGCGGCAAGGGCGCGAACCTGGCCGAAATGGCGGGTATCGGCCTTCCGGTTCCCCCCGGCTTTACGATCACGACCGAAGAATGTGTTACCTATCTGGCCGGCGGTTCGGACTTTTCGGACGAGCTCCGCTCCGAAGTGGCGGCTGCGCAGGCCCATATCGAAAAGAGCGTCGGCAAGAAGCTGGGCGACGCGGCGGACCCGCTGCTGGTTTCGGTCCGTTCCGGCGCGCGCGTTTCCATGCCCGGCATGATGGATACCGTGCTCAATCTCGGCCTCAATGACGAGACTGTGGAAGGCCTTGCCGCGACGTCTGAAGACGAACGCTTCGCCTGGGATTCCTATCGCCGCTTCATCCAGATGTATTCCGACGTCGTGCTCGGGCTCGATCACGGATTGTTCGAGGAAGCGCTGGAAGTCGCCAAGGAAGACAATGGCTATTTCGCCGACATCGAAATGGGTGCCGGCGAATGGAAGAAGCTGGTCTCCGAATACAAGAAGATCGTCGAGAAGGAATTGGGCCGTCCGTTCCCGCAGGACGTGAACGAACAGCTTTGGGGCGCGATCGCCGCCGTGTTTGACAGCTGGGATGCGGACCGCGCGAAGGTCTATCGCCGGCTGAACGACATTCCGGGCGATTGGGGCACGGCCGTCAATGTGCAGGCGATGGTGTTCGGCAATATGGGCGACACGTCCGCAACCGGCGTGGCCTTCACGCGCGATCCCGCAACCGGCGAGAAAGCCTATTACGGCGAGTGGCTGGTCAATGCGCAGGGTGAGGATGTCGTCGCCGGCATCCGCACGCCGCAATATCTGACCAAGAAGGCGCGCGAGGCGGCAAATGCCAAGCCGCTGAGTATGGAAGAGGCCATGCCCGATGCCTTCGGCGAACTGGCCCATGTCTTCGAACTGCTCGAACAGCATTACAAGGACATGCAGGATATCGAGTTCACCGTGGAACGCGGCAAGCTGTGGATGCTGCAGACCCGCAGCGGCAAGCGCACAGCCAAGGCCGCGCTCAAGCTGGCGGTCGATATGGTGGGCGAAGGCCTGATTGACGAGCGGACCGCGATCCTGCGCGTCGATCCGATGGCGCTGGACCAGCTGCTGCACCCGACCCTCGACCCCGAGGCTCCGCGCGATGTCATGACAAGCGGCCTGCCCGCGTCCCCCGGCGCAGCATCCGGCGCGGTCGTGCTCGATGCCGAAACGGCCGAAACCCGCGCGGCACGCGGGGAAGACGTAGTTCTGGTCCGCATCGAAACCAGCCCGGAAGACATTCACGGCATGCATGCGGCCAAGGGTATCCTGACCGCGCGCGGCGGGATGACGAGCCACGCCGCCGTGGTCGCGCGCGGCATGGGCCGCCCCTGCGTCTCCGGTGCGTCGGGCGTTTCGATCAATATGAGCGCGCGGACGCTGACGATCGGCGGCCGGGCACTGAAGGAAGGCGACACGATTACGCTGGACGGCTCGACCGGCGAGGTCATGGCCGGTGAAGTCCCGACGATCGAGCCTGAACTGGTAGGCGATTTCGCCACGCTGATGGAATGGGCGGACAAGCATCGGCGGATGAAGGTCCGCACCAATGCCGAAACGCCCACCGATTGCAGCATGGCGCGTCAGTTCGGCGCGGAAGGCATCGGGCTGTGCCGCACCGAACACATGTTCTTCGATGAAAACCGCATCACTGCGGTCCGCCAGATGATCCTGGCGGATGACGAGAAAGGGCGGCGTGCAGCGCTGGCCAAGCTCCTGCCGGAACAGCGCGGGGACTTCCTGGAAATCTTCAGGGTGATGACCGGACTGCCGGTGACGATCCGCCTGCTCGATCCGCCGCTGCATGAATTCCTGCCCCATGCGGAACAGGAATTCAGCGAAGTTGCCGAAGCGACCGGGCTCGGCGTCGACCATCTCAAGCGGCGCGCGGAAGAGCTGGAAGAGTTCAACCCAATGCTGGGCCATCGCGGCTGCCGCCTGGGGATTACCTATCCGGAAATCTACGAGATGCAGGCCCGCGCGATCTTCGAGGCTGCTTGCCAGATCGCAGAGGAAAGCGGCGAAGCGCCGGTTCCCGAAGTGATGATCCCGCTCGTGGCGACGAAGCGTGAATTGCAGCTGCTGCGCGAACTGGTCGAAAAGACGGCCAAGCAGGTGTTCGAGGAAAAGGGCCGCACGCTGGAATATATGGTCGGCACAATGATCGAGCTGCCCAGAGCCGCGCTGATGGCGAATGAGATCGCCAAGGAAGGTGAATTCTTCTCCTTCGGCACGAACGACCTCACGCAGACGACACTGGGCCTGAGCCGCGACGATTCCTCGCGCTTCCTCCCGGCCTATGTCGACAAGGGCATCTTCCCGCGCGATCCCTTCGTCAGCCTCGATCTCGACGGCGTCGGCGAACTGGTGAAGATCGCGGCGGAGCGGGGCCGTGATACGCGCCCCGAAATCAAGCTCGGCATTTGCGGAGAGCATGGCGGCGATCCCGCATCGATCATGTTCTGCGAGGAAGTCGGGCTCGATTACGTCAGTGCGTCACCTTACCGTGTGCCGATTGCACGCCTTGCCGCAGCGCAGGCGGCATTGAAGTAAAGTTGGAACGCTTTGGAGCAGGCTCGGGGCGCTAAAGGTTGCCCTGAGCCTTCCATCCGCTCAGCGTGAGAATCTCGAAATGCTCGGTGGTGCGCCCATCGGCGTCACCGGCGGCTTTGAACGCCGTCTGTGCGCGTTCGAGCATGGCCCGGCCGATCGGCGGCGCGTGCGAGGCGAGAGCGTTGCCCAGGCCCTGCGCGCGCAGATCGGCAGCGAGCGAAGCCAGGGAACCAAAGCGCACATCCAGCGGCCGGCTGTCGATCACCGCGTTGATGAAGCCGCAGCGCTGCAGCAACTGCCCGCCGGCGCGCACATCGACCATGGGATGCGCCCGTGCCGCCGGGCGGTCCCCATCGGCGGCCATCATGGCCTCGCGCAGGACCGGCAGCGATCCCGCACCTATGAAGCTGGCAATCATCAGCCCCTTGGGCGCGAGCGCCTGGCGAATATGGATCAAAGCACCGGGCAGGTCGTTCACCGTGTCCAGCGTGCCGAGGCTGGCAATCAGATCGAAGCCTCCTGAAGGGTAAGGCTGCTCTTCATCGAACCCATCGACCGGATCGGCAGATGTGACCTCGCAGCCTTCGGCCGAAAGCCTGTTTGCGACCTCGCCTGTCCAGTCACCGATGATCAGAGCCCGCTGCGGTTCATGGCGCAGGAAACCTAGGCGTTCGATAACGTCCTCGGTCATGTCCTCGATCACATAGCGCGGGGCATCCGCGCCGGCCTGAAGCGCGCGCATTCGCCGGCGGATCGCGATGCGGCGCGCATGGGAAAAGATTACGGGCGGGGCGCTGGCCATCGCCGCAACCCGTGCACTGCTTGCCAGCCCGGCGCAAGCGAGGCAGCATGGCGCAATGACGCTCGCCCGACAGATCGGTTCTGCCTTCGCGCCGCTGGTGGACCTGGTCTATCCGCCGCGATGTCCGCTATGCGGCACCGGTATCGCGGCACAGACGGGCCTCTGCACCGATTGCTGGAGCGAGCTGGTCATTCCCGCCGAGCCATGCTGTGCGCGGTGCCAGAGACCGTTTGGCGAAGGAGAGGGCACCGATGGCACGATTTGCGCCCCCTGCCTGGCTTCCCCGCCTCAGCATGATGGGATTGCGGCGGGGACGCTCTACAACGACGCCTCGCGCAGGCTGGTGCTCGCCTATAAGCATGGCAAGCGGATTGCCCTGGCGCCTTTGCTGGCACGCCTGATCACGGCGCGGTTGCCCGCTTGCGGCGATCGCTGGTTGGTCGTTCCCGTTCCGCTTCACAGGGTGCGGCTGTGGCGCCGCGGCTTCAATCAGGCCGCGATCCTCGCTCAGGCCATTGCCCGGCAGACCGGGTCCGATTTACTGGTGGACGCACTGGTTAGGCGCAAACCGACGCCAATCCTGGGCGGGCTCGGCCGCAAGGCGCGGGCGAGGGCGCTGGCGGGCGCGATCGCGGTCTCTCCTGCCCGGGCGAAGCAAATTCGCGGCGCATCGGTGCTACTGGTTGACGATGTCCTGACCAGCGGGGCGACGAGCGAGGTTTGCGTCCACGCGCTCAAACGGGCTGGCGCCCAGAAAGTTGTCATAGCGTGTTTCGCCAGGGTGCTGGACGAGGCGCTGGATGCCGCAGGCGATATTGCCGGGCACGAAGCAGCGCCTCAGAACGCACCGCCCCAAAACGCGAAGCGCCCGGAGATTGCTCCCCGGGCGCCCACGTGACGATTTTGCTTAGGCCGGCGCTATGGCGCTCTTTGGCATTACCCCTGCAAATGCCGGGCCTAATCCCTCATTTTTTTGCCGATGACCTCCCGTCCAGAGTGTCACCGATACCCCCTATTCCTTGGCGTCCAGATGGCGCACCCGGTTGTGGCGGGCGGCCTCTTTGTGTGCCGCAATCGTCTAATCCCATTGAAACCTCCGGACCGGAAGTGAGTTTGCCCGATCTCATGGATTTTGGCTCCAATCTGTGGTTATCCTGCAACAAAACGGGCCGATTCCGGCACTTTGAACACATAATTTGAAGGAAGCTTACCATTTCTGCGAAGGATCAAGATGCTTCTGCCCGGGAACAGGGCGGAGAGTTCATGCCGAAGTTCGACTCTTCCGGATTGCTGACGGCTGTCGTGACCGACGCCGATTCCGGGACCGTCCTGATGGTTGCCCATATGAATGCGGAAGCTGTGGAGCTGACGCGCGAAACCGGGATGGCTCATTTCTTTTCACGCAGCAGGGGGCGCCTTTGGAAGAAGGGCGAAACCTCCGGGAATGTGCTGACGGTGACGGAGATTTTGGTCGATTGCGACCAGGATGCCCTGGTGGTGAAGGCGAAACCTGCGGGGCCGGCATGCCATACCGGCGCGGTGAGCTGCTTCTACCGCAAGCTGGGTGATAACGGGCTGACCCCGGCATCAAGTTGACGCTTACGTAAAGGGAAGTTACCAGAGTGGTATGTCTTCTGCTCAGCCAGGCAGGGTAGTTTCCAGTGACCGGACGGGTGCGCATCTTGACCGTCCGGACACGCAAGGGCGCGAACTCTATTCCATTACCGATCTGACCGCGGAGTTTGGCGTAACGGCCCGGGCCTTGCGTCACTATGAAAGCGAAGGGCTGATCGCGCCGCACCGCGAAGGCCTGTCACGGATCTATTCCAAGCGCGACCGGGCCCGCCTGGCGTGGATCATGCGGGCCAAGAATGTCGGCTTCAGCCTTTCGGAAATTCGCGAGCTGATCGATCTCTACGATCTCGATGACGGCCGCGTGGAGCAATGCCGCGTCACCATCCTGCGCTGCCGGGAAAAAATCGCGAAGCTGAAGCAACAAAAGTCAGACATTGAGAGTTCCATAAGCGAGTTGACCGATTTCGTAGCCCATCTCGAAACGCTTGATTTAGGCTCTGACAACCGGAAAACCGGCAGCGGCTGATACCCAGGAGAGAACGATGCCATCCTACAAGGCACCCACGCGCGACACACGCTTCGTCATCAACGAATTGCTCGATATCGAAAGCTTCGGGAACCTGCCGGGCTTCGAAGCGGCGACGCCCGATATGGTCGATGCGATCGTGGAAGAAGCCGGCAAGTTCGCGGCAGAAGTCCTGGCTCCGCTCAACCAGATCGGCGACAGTGAGGGCTGCACCCGCCACGAAGACGGCAGCGTCACGACGCCCACGGGGTTCAAGGAAGCCTACAAGCAATATCAGGAAGCGGGCTGGGGAACTCTCTCCCTGCCGGAGGAATATGGCGGCCAGGGGTTGCCGCATGTGCTGGGTTTCGTGCTGGAAGAATATCTGGCGACGGCCAACCACGCATGGGCAATGTATCCCGGGCTGACCAACGGAGCAGTGACCGCTCTGCTCGCGACGGGCTCAGACGAGCTCAAGCAGACCTATCTGCCCAAGATGGTCTCGGGCGAATGGCTGGGAACCATGAACCTGACGGAGCCGCATTGCGGCACCGATCTGGGGCTGATCCGCACCAAGGCGGAGCCTCAGGACGATGGCACCTATACGATCACCGGCACCAAGATATTCATCTCCGCCGGCGAACACGATCTGACCGACAATATCGTGCACCTGGTGCTGGCCAAGACGCCCGACGCGCCCAGGGGCTCGAAGGGCATTTCCCTGTTCATCGTCCCCAAATTCCTGCCTGACGATAGCGGTGCCCCGGGCGAGAGGAACGCCGTGGCCTGCGGATCGCTGGAGGAGAAGATGGGCATCCACGGCAACTCCACCTGCGTCATGAATTATGATGGCGCCAAGGGCTGGATCGTGGGCGAGGAGAACAAGGGCCTGGCCGCGATGTTCGTGATGATGAACGCGGCGCGCCTGGGCGTCGGCGTGCAGGGGCTTGGGCAATCCGAAGTCGCCTATCAGAACGCCGTGCAATATGCGCAGGACCGCAAGCAGGGCAGGGCGCTGAAGGACCGCCCCGATCCCGATGCACCCGCGGACCCGATCATCGTCCATCCCGACGTTCGCCGGATGCTGATGGATGCCAAGGCATTCAATGAAGGGATGCGCGCGCTGATCCTGTGGGGCGCGCTGCAGGTTGACCTTTCACACAAGTCGCAGACGGAGGAAGAGCGCGCTGCGGCAGACGATTTGATCAGCCTGCTGACACCGGTGATCAAGGGATACGGCACCGATCGGGGATACGACATGGCCAATGCCATGCAGCAGGTTTTCGGTGGCCACGGCTATATCCGCGAATGGGGCATGGAACAGTTCGTGCGGGATTCGCGCATTGCCATGATCTATGAAGGCACCAACGGCATTCAGGCGATGGATCTGTGCGGGCGCAAGCTGCCGGCCAATGGCGGCCGGGCGGTCCAGGCCTTCTTCAAGATGGTGGACGATGACGTAGCCGCGTCCAAGGATGACGAGCAGCTGGGTGACATTGCCGCGCGCCTGGAAAAGGCCGTCGGTGAGCAGAAGGCGGCGACCATGTGGTTCATGCAGAACGCCATGCAGAACCCCAACCATCTGGGCGGCGGCGCCCATCACTACATGCACATCATGGGGATCGTTGCGCTTGGCCTGATGTGGCTGCGCATGGCGAAAGTCGCGGCTGCCAAACTGGCGGAAGGCGCTGAGGATAAGGCTTTTTACGAGGCCAAGCTCACGACCGCGCGCTATTTCGCGGAACGCTTCATGCCCGATGCCGGCGCCCTGCGCCGCAAGATCGAGGCAGGCAGCGATGCGATGATGGAGCTGACACCCGAACAGTTCGAAACGGCGGCCTGAGGCCTTGTAGGGCAATTGTTACAAAAAACCGCTTTCCTACATCGAGACGATTTGATCTAACCGATACGGTTATTTCTCATCGTTGATACAGGATTCGCTCCGCCCGCTGTCGGAGGTCCGGCGGTTCAGCCGTGGCCGTGGCCCTCATTCTGATTCGTTCGCCTCGCCGCGTCGGAGTGGGCCAGCACTTCGTCCAGCAGGGAATGCATCGCCGCCCAGCTTTGCCTGTCCGCGCTGGAATCGTAGGCCGGGCTTTCCGTATTGGTGAAGCTGTGCGGTACGCCGGAATAGGAATGGAAGTGCCAATTGGCTCCGGCAGCGTCCATTTCCTCCCAGAAGGCGATTACCTGCTTGCGTGGCACCAGCTCATCCGCGTCGCCGTGGCAGATCAGGATCCGCGCCGAGATCTTGCCCGGTTCGGCCGGCAGGTCGGTGTTCAATATCCCGTGGAAGCTTGTGACCAGCACGAATGGCGCGCCTTCCCGGGCCAGCTCCAGCGCGGCCTGGCCGCCCATGCAGAAACCGATCGCAGCCAGCGGCAATCCCGCCGCTTCCGCCATGCCAGACAGCGCGCGAATCCCGGCGCGCAAGCGCTGCCGGTAAATATCCGGATCCGGGCGGATTTTGGCGGCGAACTGGCGCGCTTCTTCCATCCCGCCGGGCTGCTTGCCGTAAAAGTCGCAGATCAGCGCCAGATAGCCGTCTTCGGCAAGGGACAGCGCCTTGTCCTTGACGGCCTTCGTCGCGTTGAAGATCGTCGGAAAGACCAGCACGGCCGCACGGGGGGAGCCGACCGGGCGCGCAAGCAACCCGGTTAGCTTCACATCCCCGTCTTCATAGGGAAGCTCTTCGAGTACCGTCATTCCGGGAGGAACTCCGGCACGGAGAGATAGCGCTCGCCCGTATCGTAATTGAAGCCGATGATGCGGCTTCCGGCATCGAGCTCCGGCAGTTTCTTGGCGATCGCGGCCAGGGTTCCGCCGGAAGAGATACCCACCAGCAGGCCTTCCATTACCGCGCATTTGCGGGCCATGTCCTTGGCTTCGTCCGCGCTGACCTGGATTGCCCCGTCGATCGACTGGGTGTGCAGATTGCCCGGGATGAAACCGGCCCCGATGCCCTGGATCGGATGGGGGCCGGGTTGTCCGCCCGAGATGACCGGCGAAAGCTCAGGCTCGACGGCGAAAGCCTTCATTTCCGGCCAGACTTTCTTCAATTCTTCGGCGCAAGCCGTCAGGTGGCCGCCCGTGCCCACGCCGGTGATCAGCGCATCGGCCGGTGTATCGGCGAAATCGTCCAGTATCTCCTTGGCCGTGGTGCGGGCGTGAATGTCGATATTGGCGGGATTTTCGAACTGCTGGGGCATCCAGGCGCCGGGTGTCTCTTCGATCAGTTCCGCGGCCCGTTCCAGGGCGCCCTTCATGCCTTTCTCACGCGGGGTGAGGTCGAATGTCGCGCCGTAGGCCAGCATCAGCCGCCTGCGTTCAAGCGACATGCTTTCGGGCATCACGAGGACGAGCTTGTAGCCCTTCACCGCAGCCACCATGGCCAGCCCGATTCCCGTATTGCCCGAGGTCGGCTCCACGATCGTGCCGCCGGGTTTGAGCTCGCCGGATTTCTCCGCGGCTTCCACCATGGCAAGGGCGATACGGTCCTTGATCGATCCGCCCGGATTGCTTCTTTCGGATTTCACCCAGACCTCGTGATCGGGAAACAATCGCGACAGCCGGATATGCGGTGTGTTGCCGATCGTGGCGAGAACGTTGTCAGCCTTCATTGCATTGTCTCCCTAGGATGCGTGGGACCCATCTGGCGGGTCGAAGGTCTTCACCCGGCGAAGCTCGGGGAAGATCCAGGCCCAAACTGCAGTCACGATTATCGCACCGACACCGCCGAATACAACCGCTCCTGTCGCGCCCAGCACCGCGGCGGCCAGTCCGGACTGCATTTCGCCCAATTCGTTGGAGGCGGAGATCGCAACGCCGTTGATCGAAGATACGCGGCCGCGCATTTCATCCGGCGTCCTGAGCTGGACCAGCGAATTGCGAATGAAGACGGAGACCATGTCCGCGCCGCCAAGCAGCGCCAGGAATGTCAGCGAGAGCAGGAAATCTCTCGAAAGGGCAAATCCGATCGTGGCTAGGCCAAATCCTACGACGCCCAAAAGCATCTTCACGCCCACATTTGTGTCCAGCGGCCGGAAAGAAAACCACAGCGCGACCAGGCCCGCGCCGGCTGCCGGCATGCCGCGCATCAGCCCCAGGCCTTCCGATCCGACCATCAGGATATCGCGTGCGAAGACAGGCAGCATGGCAGTGGCGCCGCCAAGGATGACAGCGAACAGGTCCAGCGTGACGCAACCCAGCAGGAATCGCTCCCGCCAGATGAACTGGAAACCGTCGATCATCTGGCGCACGGGATGGACGGGCGTATCCGATTGCTTCGCCCTGATCCTGTGTATCGTCAGCATCACGCCTGCCGTGACGAGGAAGAAGACGCCGGAAAGCGCATGCGGAAGGGCAGGATTCGCCGCATAGAGAAACCCGCCAAGCGCCGGACCGCTGACGGCGCCGACAGTGAATACGGCGGAGCTTGTTGCGATGGCCTTGGGCAGAAGCCGGATTGGGACGATGTTGGGCGCGATCGTGGCCAAGGCGGGACCGGTAAAGGCACGCACCGCGCCGTGACCGGCGGCAATGCCGAACAGGATTGGGAGGGTCAGCACGTCTTCCCAGGTCAGGAAGGCCAGCAGCGCCGCCAGCAAGGCGTCACCCGTGCAAGAGAGGGCGACCACCATTCGCCTGTCGAACCGGTCGGCGGCAATGCCCGCAGCAGGCGTGCACAGGAAGAAAGGCACGAACTGGACCAGGCCCATGATGCCCAGCTGGAAAGCCGCTTCGTTGCGGCTCATCCCATAGTCCGCGCGCGCTACGTCATACAGCTGATAGCCCAGCAGCACGACCATGGACGTGGCAGCAACCACGGCCAGCAGGCGCCCCGCTACGAAACGCCGGAATTCGCCAATTTGCAGGGGACTGGTAGGTTCGGACACGCAGGCCCAATGGCAGGCGCGCAGACGCTTGCCAAGCGTTCAGAACTTGATGTCAGTGTAGCTTATCTTAGCGGCTCCGATCGCGCAGGCGCGGATTGGGCTGCAGGATGTCGATGATCCGCATGAAATCGTCCAAACGGATGATCCGTTCGAACTGAAATCCCGCGCGTTCGTCGCGCTTCCAGATCACATAGGCTTCGATCCGCCCAACTTCCGGAAGGCGGACAATCACGCGTTCGCCCCTGGAGAGCTCGCCGGCATTGTCTACCATGAAACCATGCGCGGAAATATTCGCGATATGCAGTTCCATATCGCCGCGCTCGCGGTGTTCCGCGATGACCTTGTGATCCACCGGATGCCGCGCTGCGCGCCGCAATTCCGGGACTGAGAGCTGTGCGCCCGACACGATTATGCAACCCTCCAATTCATACTTGAATGAGGGTCTTCGCAGAAATTCTCTGCCAAATGGTAAAGGCCGTTTTAGGTGAGGCGATTCACCTCAAATGCCGCGCAGGATGCCGTGTTTCTTCTTGCCCAGGCTCAGCTTTTTCTCCTCGCCGGGAGCGATCTCCAGCAAGAGCCCCGGATCGCTCATCGCCTCATCGTCGATCCGCACCGCACCTTCGCCAATCTTGCGCTTGGCCTCGCCATTGGAGGCCGTGAACCCGATTGCGGTGCAAGCCTGGCCCAGGCGAATACCTTCTGCCGGCACTTCCAGTACCGGCAAGTCGTCGCCCAGTGTGCCCGCACCGAAGGTGGCGGCTGCGGTCGCCTCGGCGGCTTTCGCCGCATCTTCGCCGCGCACGAGTTTGGTGATCTCGTTGGCCAGCACGATCTTGGCGGCATTGATTTCACTGCCTTCGAGCGATTCCAGCCGCGCCACTTCATCGAGCGGTAGATCGGTGAAAAGGCGCAGAAACCGGCCGACATCGCGGTCATCCGTGTTGCGCCAATATTGCCAGAAATCGTAGTTCGGCAGCTGCGCTTCATTGAGCCAAACGGCACCGGCGGCGGTCTTGCCCATCTTGCCGCCATCGGCCGTGGTCAGCAGGGGAGTGGTCACCCCGTATACTTCGACGCTGTCCATCCTGCGGGTCAGTTCCACGCCGTTGACGATATTGCCCCACTGGTCGGATCCGCCCATTTGCAGGCGCGCGCCCATTTCCTTCGCCAGATGCCGGAAATCGTATCCCTGCAGGATCATGTAATTGAATTCGAGAAAGGTCATCGGCTGCTCGCGTTCGAGCCGAAGCTTCACGGAATCGAAGGTGAGCATCCGGTTGACCGTGAAATGCGTGCCGACTTCCTGCAGCAGCTCGATATAGCCGAGTTGGCCAAGCCAGTCCTGGTTGTTGACCAGCACGGCATCGGTCGGCCCATCGCCGAAAGTGAGCATCTTTTCGAAAACCGTCTGGATCGAGGCGATGTTCGATTCGATGACTTCGTCGCTCAACATCTTGCGGCTTTCGTCGCGTCCCGTCGGATCGCCGATCCGGGTGGTTCCACCACCCATCAGCACGATCGGCTTGTGTCCGGCCTGCTGCAGGCGGCGCAAAAGCATGATCTGCACCATACTTCCGACATGCAGCGATGGCGCCGTGGCATCGAAGCCGATATAGCCGGGTACGACCTGCTTGCTCGCCAGTGCGTCGAGGCCCTGGGCGTCGGTCATCTGGTGAATATAGCCGCGTTCGTCGAGCAGACGCAGCAGGTCGGATGTGTAATTGCTCATTGTGCCCTCATAGTCGGAGCGCGCGGTTAGCATGGGGGGAGCAGCTTGCAAAACTATCCTTTGACCGCGCATCCCGCCCATCCGCCGTTGGAAGTCAAATCCGTCGAGGCGCGCATCATCGGCATGGACGAGAACTGGCTGAGGCTGCGCTGGCGGATCGAGCAGAGCGGCAAGGTCGTGTTCCCGCCTTTTGCCGGCAAGGGCAGAGCGGACGATCTTTGGAAAACCACCTGTTTCGAAGCCTTTTTCCGCCCAGGCTCGGGTAGCGCTTATGTGGAGCTTAACCTGTCTCCTTCGGAGCGCTGGGCCGCGTTCGACTTCGCTTCCTACCGCCAGGGAATGGAAGAGCGGCCCTTTCCGCGCGAACCGGTCTGCACGATCCGCGCCGGGCAGAATATGGCGATATTCGATGCAGTTATCCCCCTTGCGGGACTGCCGGATGGTGAATGCGATCTCGGATTATCTGCCGTTATCGAAGAGGAGGGCGGGCGACTTTCCTATTGGGCACTTTCGCACCCGGATAAAAAGCCCGATTTTCATGATCTTGCTTGCTTTACCGCACGCATAGGCGCAGGTTCTAAAGCATGAAATTCGGCATCGATCGCCTGCTGGCAGACTCGGGATTGCGCGCACCTCTGGCAGGAAGGCGCGTGGCGCTTGTGGCGCATCCTGCATCGCTGACCGAAGACCTCACACACTCGCTTGATGCGCTGATGGAGTGCGGCGATTTGAACATTACTGCGGCCTTCGGTCCCCAGCACGGGCTCAAGGGCGACAAGCAGGACAATATGGTGGAGACCGAGGACGAGGTCGATTCGCAATACCGCATTCCGATCTTCAGCCTTTACGGGAAGGTTCGCCGTCCCAGCCTGCAGATGATGGATGCCGCCGATGTTTTCCTGTTCGACCTGCAGGATCTCGGCTGCCGGATCTACACCTTCGTGACGACGCTGCTTTACATGCTGGAGGCCGCTTCCGGCACGGGAAAGGCCGTATGGGTGCTGGACCGTCCCAATCCTGCCGGGCGACCAGTGGAAGGGACTTTGCTGGTTCCCGGGCAGGAAAGCTTCGTCGGAGCCGGCCCGATGCCCATGCGTCACGGCCTGACTTTGGGCGAAATGGGACGGTGGTTCATCGATCACTACAATCTGGATCTCGAATACCGTGTGATCGAAATGCATGACTGGCTTCCCGAGGCCGGGCCGAAAGCCCGCATGGGCGGCTTTGGCTGGCCCGAAGATCGTGTCTGGATCAACCCAAGCCCCAATGCGGCCAGCCTGAATATGGCCCGGGCCTATGCCGGTACCGTCATGTTGGAGGGCACAAATCTGAGCGAGGGTAGGGGGACGACCCGGCCCCTGGAGGTTTTGTTCGGCGCGCCGGATGTCGATGCCAAGGCGGTCGCCTCCTATATGCGGATGGCCGCTCCGCAATGGCTCGAAGGCTGCAAGCTTCGGGAATGCTGGTTCACTCCGACATTTCACAAATATGAAGGGGCGCTCTGCAACGGGCTGATGGTGCACGCCGAAGGGCCGTTCTACGATCACGAGCGTTTCAAGCCGTGGCGGCTGCAGGCCTTGGCATTCAAGGCGATCCGGATGCTCAATCCCTCTTACGACATCTGGCGCGATTTCCCCTATGAGTACGAGTATGATCGCCTTGCGATCGATGTGATCAATGGCGGACCTGCGCTGCGCGAATGGGTAGACGATCCCTCGTCAGAGCCAATGGACCTGTGCGTGATGGCCCGGGCGGACGAAGACGCGTGGCGAGAGCGATCCGCTCCCTATCTGCTTTATTGAGGGTGGCTTTGCAGGAGGAGATTGCGTGCCGATTGGCGGTCTGCCCAGGAAACCGCTAAAAGCTGCAATCAAACGATAATCCGGAGGATGCCTGCAATGCTCACCCTGTACAGCTTCGGCCCTGGGGCCAATTCGCTCAAGCCCACACTGGCGCTGTATGAGAAGGGCCTGGAATTCGAGCACCGTCTGCTCAACCCCGCAAAGTTTGAACATCACTCTGACTGGTTCAAGCAGATCAATCCGCGCGGACAGGTTCCTGCCCTGGCGGACGAAGGGAAGGTCATCACGGAAAGTACGGTGATCTGCGAATATTTGGAGGATGAGCATCCCACGGAAGTGAAGCTCCGCCCGGACAATTCCTACGACACGGCCATGATGCGCATCTGGACGAAATGGGTCGACGAATATTTCTGCTGGTGCGTCTCCACAATCGGTTGGCATCGTCTCGTCGGTAACATGGTGAAGCATTTGAGCGACGAGGAATTCGAGGAAAAGCTGAAGGCTATTCCGATCCCCGAGCAACGCGTGAAATGGCGCCGAGCCCGTGAAGGATTCCCGCAGGAGATGCTGGACGAGGAAATGCGCAAGATCGGCGTTTCCGTTCGCCGGCTCGACGATCATCTCGCCGAAAATGAATGGCTGGCGGGCGGGGGCTATTCCCTTGCCGACATCTGCAATTTCGCAATCGCGAACGGCATGGAGAAGGCTTACAGCGAACTCGTCAATGCCGAGGACACGCCGCATCTGCTGCGCTGGATCGAGCAGATCAACGAGCGCCCGGCCGCAAAGGCCATGTTCGCCGGTGTCCCGCGCGAGAAGATGGAACCAGCCAAAGACTAGGCGTCGATCAGGTCGGGATCCAGTTCGCCTGCACGGTTTTGAATGAAGTTGAAGCGGTGTTCCGGATTCCGCCCCATCAGATGATCGACCAGTTCCTTGACCGCGGCGCGTTGTTCGAATTCCGGTGGTAGCGTGATCCTGACCAGGCTGCGGGAGGCCGGGCTCATCGTGGTTTCGCGCAATTGCTGAGGGTTCATTTCCCCCAGGCCCTTGAAGCGCGCTACTTCGACCTTGCGCCCTTTGAAGACAGTCTCCTCAAGTTCCGCACGGTGCGCGTCGTCGCGGGCATACACGCTCTCCTTGCCGGCCGTGAGCTTGTAGAGCGGCGGTTGGGCGAGAAAGAGGTGCCCGCGCCTGACGACTTCAGGCATTTCCTGGAAGAAGAATGTCATCAGAAGCGTGGCAATATGCGCGCCGTCTACATCGGCATCGGTCATGATGATGATCCGGTCGTATCGCATGGTTTCAGGATCGCAATCCTTCCGTACGCCGCAGCCGAGCGCGAGAACCAGATCGGCAATTTCCTGGTTGGCGCGAATCTTGTCTGCCGATGCCGAGGCTACGTTCAGAATTTTGCCCCTGATTGGGAGTATGGCCTGTGTCTTCCGGTCGCGCGCCTGCTTGGCGCTGCCGCCTGCTGAATCGCCTTCGACGATGAACAGCTCGGTCTCGCCATCGCCTTCGCCCGAACAATCGGTAAGCTTGCCGGGAAGGCGCACCTTCTTGGCGTTGGTGGCCGTCTTGCGCTTGATTTCGCGCTCAGCCTTGCGGCGCAGGCGTTCGTCCATGCGTTCCATGACCTGGCCCAGCAGCGCTTTTCCGCGCTCCATATTGTCGGTCAGGAAATGGTCGAAATGGTCGCGTACGGCATTTTCCACCAGGCGCGCTGCCTCGGGGCTGGTCAGGCGATCCTTGGTCTGGCTCTGGAACTGGGGATCGCGAATGAAGAGCGAAAGCATCACTTCGCTGCCGGTGACTATGTCATCCGCGGAGATGTCTTTCGCTTTCTTCTGCCCCACAAGGTCACCGAAAGCGCGGATGCCCTTCGTCAAGGCCGCGCGAAGGCCTTGTTCATGCGTGCCGCCGTCCGGTGTCGGGACAGTATTGCAGTACCAGGAATAGGACCCGTCGGACCAGAGCGGCCATGCCACCGCCCATTCGATGCGGCCCATTTCCTGCCCGGCGTCATTGGGCGGAAAATCCTGACTGCCGGAAAAAAATTGGCTGGTGATGCATTCACGGGTGCCGATTTGCTCTGCAAGATGATCGGCCAGTCCGCCCGGGAACTGAAAGGTCGCTTCTTCGGGAACATCCTCGCTGGCCAAAGCAGCGGCACATTTCCAACGGATTTCTACGCCTGCAAAGAGATAGGCCTTGGAGCGCGTAAGCTTGAAAAGGCGCGAAGGCTTGAACTTCTGCGTCCCGAAAATCTCTTCATCCGGCACGAAGGTCACGCTCGTGCCGCGCCGGTTGGGCGTAGCCCCCAGTTTCTGCAGCGGGCCGAGAGACAAACCGCGAGCGAATTCCTGCGCGTAGAGCTGCCGGTCGCGCGCAACCTCCACGCGTGTATGACTGGAAAGCGCATTCACTACGCTGACGCCGACACCATGCAGGCCGCCACTCGTCGCATAGGCCTTGCCCGAAAACTTGCCGCCCGAATGGAGCGTTGAAAGGATCACTTCCAACGAAGACTTGCCCGGGAATTTCGGATGCTCGTCGACAGGAATTCCGCGGCCATTATCCGTAATGGTCAGCTTGCCCGCGCTGCCCTCCGGCCCTTCTTCCAATGTAACTTCGATCCGGTTGGCATAACCTGCGACAGCTTCGTCCATCGCATTGTCCAGCACTTCGGCCGCGAGGTGGTGCAGGGCGCGTTCGTCCGTCCCGCCAATATACATGCCGGGCCTGCGCCTGACAGGCTCCAGGCCTTCCAGGACTTCGATTGAGGATGCGTCGTAATTGCCGCCATCGGGCGACGGATTCTCGAACAGATCACTTGCCATATAGCCGCTATAAGGCGCGGAAATACGTGGTTACAAGCGTCGTCCGTAGTTTATCGTCAGTCGTCGAAGGCCGTGGGTGCCGGCGATATGATGTCGATCCGGCCGTCACCGACCTGGCGCACCTCCATCGCGCGATCGGCCACCCCTTCGCGACCGAAACGGAACGGCCCGTCGATCCCCACAAATCCGGTCGAAGAACGCATCATCGCAACCGGGAAGTCCCTGCCGGGGGTCCACTCGCGAGCTATCCGCAAAGTGAGCAACACGGCATCGTAGCCGAGCGTTGCAATCCGGTGGGGCGACCCGCCGAAGCGGTCGCGATAGCTGGAAGAAAACCGCCCGAAGCGGCTGTCTGAAACCGTTGCGAACATCGCTCCTTCCATGGCGGAACTGTTCGCGATACTGGATTCCCCGCTCCACAATTCGGTCCCGAGCAGACGCGGCGTTGTGTTCCCGCTGGGGCGCATCGCACCTGCAGCCGCGATGGAAAGCCGGGCACCGTCGGCGATCAGAACGGTATCGAATCCACCTGTTGCCCTGAGCCTCTGGGCAGCGCTGAGGATCGAAGTGTTGCCGCGGTCATATGTTTCGCGCGCAACGATCGACCCGCCATTTTCCTGGACTGCGAAGTTGAACGCATATTCCGCGCGTGCGCCATAGGTTCCATTGGGAATCAAGGCTGCGAAGCGGCTCGATCCTGTTTCCTGCGCATAGGATACTGCACGGGCGATCGACTGGTCCGGCGCGATACCCATCACGAATACGTCCCGCGCGGCAACCGACGTATCGTTGGAAAAACTTATTAGGGGCACGTTTGCAGGCCGCGCCACAGTAAGCACGTCCGAAACATTTCCGCTCAGCAGCGGGCCAAGGATCAGCTTGTTGCCGTCGGCGATGGCGCTTGCTGCGGCGCTCTCCGCCCCACTCGCCGTGTCATATGTCGTAATTCGAAGATTGTCGGCATTGGTATCGAGCAGTGCCATCGTGGCCGCATTGGCAATCGATTGGCCGGCAGAACCGTTCGATCCCGACAGCGGAACAAGCAAGGCCACACGGTGCCGGTTCGTATCGCCGGGCAAAGCCGTATCGCTGGGTGTGGGCGTGGGGGTGGTCTCAGGGCCGGTCTTCGGAATGACCTGACAGCCAGCGAGCAGCACCGTTGCCCCGATGGCAAGCGCTTTGCGCCGATTGAACTTTCGGCCCACAGTTTTTGCCAACATCTTGCTGCTCCCAATAATCCTGTTCACAAGACCGTCTATGTCCGAAGAAACGTCTGAAGGCCCGCTTGCTCCGGGGCTGTATATAGTCGCGACGCCGATTGGCAATCTCGGTGATATAACCATGCGGGCAGCCGACATTCTGGCACGTTGTGACGTGATTGCCTGCGAAGACACCCGCGTCACGGCAAAACTGCTCAAGCATTTGGGGCTGCACAAGCCCATGCGCCGCTATGACGATCATAGCGGAGGGCGGGATAGGGAGCAGCTGCTTCAGGCGATGGAACATCAGGCAGTGGCCTTGGTCAGCGATGCGGGGACGCCTCTCATCTCCGATCCCGGATACCGCCTGGTTCACCATGCGCGGGAACGCGGTCTCGCTATCACCAGCCTGCCTGGCGCATGTTCGGCGATTGTCGGTCTAACCCTGTCCGGTTTGCCGAACGATCGTTTCCTGTTCGGCGGGTTCCTGCCCAACAAGGAAAAGGCCCGGGCCGATACGCTGAGCGGCCTCGGCAGCGTGCCTGCGACACTGATATTTTACGAGACGGCGCCGCGTCTGATCAAAGTGCTGGAAGCAATTGGAGACGTCTTGCCGGGGCGCGAGGTTTCCGTCGCCCGCGAACTGACCAAGCGTTTCGAAGAATGCCGGACCGGAGCGGCAGCAGAGCTGATCGATTACTACACCGCGCATCCAGCCAAAGGCGAGATAGTCCTGCTGATCGCTCCGCCTGCAGATGGTCCGCGGGAGGAAGTGGATGCCGATGCGCTGTTGATGGAAGCGATGGAGCATGAGAAGCCTTCTCAGGCTGCAGCCCAGGTCGCCAAGGCGACTGGGCTTGAACGAAAGGCGCTTTATGCCCGGGCCATGGAGCTCAAGGCACGATGAAGCGCGCGCAGCGATGAATCGGGCCGAGGCCGAACAATCGGGACGCAAGGGGGAGCTTCGCGCTGCCATGTGGCTACGCCTGCATGGGTGGAGGATCCTCGCCCGCAGAGTGAAGACACCGCGCGGCGAGATAGACATTGTTGCAAGGCGCGGCAGGACCGTTGCCTTTGTCGAGGTGAAATGGCGCGCAAAACGGCAGGATCTCGCATTTGCAGTTGACGAATACCGATTGAAGCGGGTGGCCGCGGCAAGCGAGGCAGTGATGCATCGCTTCCTTCGCGAGAGCGATAACCCCAGGATTGACGTCCTCCTGCTTGCGCCCGGCGGCTTTCCGCACCACATCACCAATGCATTGCAGCCATAGCGGCAGCCCAGGGGAGGAATTATGGCGTTGCGCGTCGCGGTCCAGATGGACCCCATGGAAAGCATCAATATTGTCGGCGATTCCAGTTTCGCCCTGATGCTTGCCGCACAGGAACGCGGCCATGAGCTCTTCCACTATGACGTCGGCGCTTTGACGCTGGACGAGAATGATCGCCTCACGGCCATGGCGCATCCGGTCCGGGTACAGCCGGTCATGGGCGACCATTTCGCATTGGGTGAAGCGCGCAGACTGGATCTAGGCCGGGATGTAGACGTGGTGCTGATGCGCCAGGATCCGCCTTTCCACATGGGCTACATCACCGCCACGCATCTGCTGGAACGGATCGAAGGTGAAACCCTTGTGGTCAACAATCCGGTCAGCGTGCGCAATGCCCCCGAAAAGGTCTTCGTGCTCGATTTCCGGCACTTCATGCCGCCTACGCTGGTGACGCGCAGCGTGGCCGAAGTCCGCGAATTCATGAAGAAGCACGGCGCAGTGGTGGTCAAACCTATCCATGGCAATGGCGGGAAGGCGATATTTCGCGTGCCGGAAAGCGGAGACAACCTTTCAGCGCTGATCGAGGTGTTCAATCAGACCTGGCCCGAACCCCACATGATTCAGCCCTTCCTTCCCGAAGTCGCCCAAGGGGACAAGCGGATCGTGCTGGTCGATGGGGAAGTGACCGGGGCGATCAACCGTAAGCCGGGAGAAGGTGAGTTTCGCTCCAATCTGGCCCAGGGCGGATCTGCCGAACGGACTGTGCTGACCCCGCGTGAGCAGGAAATCTGTGCCGCTCTCGGCCCTCGTCTGAAAGAGCTCGGCCTGATCTTCGTAGGCATCGATGTGATCGGCGGGGAGTGGCTGACAGAAATCAATGTCACGTCCCCCACCGGGATCGT
>JAUIFP010000104.1 GCA_030430365.1 Alphaproteobacteria bacterium
TCCGCGGCCATATGGGCGGCGGGAGTCGGGTGGACGTTTGCGTTCGCTCACCGGGTCAGGTCCGGAAGGAAGCAGCCCAGGTGGATTGCGGCGGGTCGCTCGGCTCCTCTACCATCCTAGACAGCGTCGGCCTTCAAGCGGGAGCGCGCTTCATCGCGCGAGCCGGTCGCTGGTACGAGCCCGGTGATCTTTCCGAGGCCGAATGGCGGCATATTGCCATAGATTGTCTCATGGCCGCCAGCCGGAACCAGGTAGGTTTCGTGAAAGATGCCCACACTGCCGTCATTGCCGACAGCCTTGTTGAACGCTGTCCAGGCCGGCCAATGATTGCGGTCCCGGTCGCGGGCATATGCTTCGAGGCTCTCAAAATCCTTCCAATATTGAATGAAGGCGAATGTTCGCATTCCCGCCCGGAATTGTTGCGCGCCCAGAAACCCGCTCTCCGGATCCTGCGAAAGTTCCTCAATCATGGGAATCATGGCTTTTGCCACCGGTATCCATTTGCCGAAACTGAGGAATTTGTTGATCCGCATTCCGACGATAAAGACCACGAGCGGGCCTGAATGACTGTCTGTGAAACGGCCGGGATTGACTGGCATGGCGGTACCTCCATCGGCTTTTCGGGCATGCTTGCAAGCGCTTCAGTCAACCTTCGACAAATGAAGGGCAAGCACCTAATGTCGCGCCATGGGTGATTCCGACAATATGTTCGGCCAAGACGCATCTTCCGGAGAACCGGAAGAGGAGAGCAAGCCGACCGCCGAAGAGCTGGAAGCCGCCGGCCAATCGGCTCTGTTCGGCGGTGAGGCGGAAGCGCCTGCACCTACTCCAGCCGCGCCGGAGCCGTATGTGGAGGCGGCGCCTTCGCCCGCTGCGCAGCCTTATCGCGTGCTCGCCCGCAAATATCGCCCGCAGACATTTGCCGAACTGATCGGCCAGGATGCGATGGTGCGTACGCTGGCCAATGCCATAGCGCGCGACCGGCTGGCCCATGCCTTCCTGATGACGGGCGTGCGCGGCGTCGGCAAGACTTCCACCGCGCGGCTGATTGCCAAGGCGCTCAATTGCGTCGGGCCTGACGGGCAGGGCGGACCAACGATCAGCCCCTGCGGTGTTTGCGAGCCGTGTGTCGCGATTTCCGAAGGCCGGCATATCGACGTGATCGAGATGGACGCTGCCTCGCATACGGGCGTGGACGATGTGCGCGAGATTGTTGAAGCGGTGCGCTACGCGGCTGTATCGGCGCGCTACAAGATCTATATTATCGACGAAGTTCATATGCTTTCGCGCAATGCATTCAATGCCTTGCTCAAGACTCTTGAGGAACCGCCTGCGCATGTGAAGTTCCTCTTCGCAACCACCGAAGTGGACAAGTTGCCGGTGACGGTGCTGTCCCGTTGCCAGCGTTTCGACCTCAGGCGAATTCCCAAAGAGCTGCTGGAAAAGCAGTTCGCGGAGATCTGCGAGAAGGAAGGGGTCGAGGCCGAAGCGGAGGCTTTGGCGATCATCGCATCGGCGGCAGAAGGGTCCAGCCGCGACGGGCTCTCCATTCTCGACCAGGCGATTGCCCATGCGGATCTCGATGCCGGCGGCAAGGTCGCGGCAGAGCGGGTCCGCGATATGCTGGGACTGGCGGACCGAAGTGCGCTGCGCGTCCTGTTCGACGCGCTGCTGGCAGGCGATCCGCAGGGTCTGCTCAAAGCCATCGACAATCAGTACTCGCTGGGTGTGGAACCGCTCGCCCTGATGCGCTCGCTGATGGATTTCACGCACAAGATTACGGTTGCACAGGTCGGCAGCAGCGGCGCGGACGCACCGACCGCCGAGGAGCGCGAGGCGATCGAGAGCTGGACCGAAAGGCTCACCCCCGGCCAGCTTCACCGCCTTTGGCAATTGCTGCTGAAAGGCCATGACGAAGTGCGCAATGCGCCCGATCCCCTGGTGGCGGCGCAGATGGCACTGCTGCGGGTGCTCCATGCGGCCGACATGCCCGATCCCGGAACCTTGGCGAAGACGCTGGAAGATATGGCTGCCAATGGCGTTGCGGCGCCTTCCGGGGCGGCGAATGGCAGCGGTGGCGAGACTGCTCAGGCCGGCGCACAGGTTCCGGCTCCCGATTGGCGGGGCCTTGTCGATCGCGTCAGGAATGGCGGGCAGCTCAATCTTGCGAGCCGGATGGAACTGCAAGTGCGCGTGGTCGAACTCGCCGAAGGGCAACTCACCTATGCGCTGGCACCGGGCTTCCGCGAAGATCTGTCGGCCGAATTGCGCGACGGTTTGAGCAAAATCACCGGGGCGCGCTGGCAGGTGGACCTTGTCGGCGAAGGAGGCGCTCCTACCTTGGTGGAAATGCAGGAGGCGCAGAAGGCCGAGCAGCAGGAGCGCGTGAAGGCAGCTCCTATCGTGCAGGCAGCCTTTGCAGCCTTTCCGCAGGCCGAACTGGTCGAAGAAGACAGTGCGCCCGGTGGCGCCGACAGGGATTGGAGCAGAAACGCATGAAGTCGATGGAAGAGATGCTCAAGGCGGCGCAGCAGGCCGCAGAGACCATCCAGCAGCAGATGAACGACGCCCAGGTGAAGCTAGACGCCATCGAAGTGGAGGGCGTTGCAGGCGGCGGCCTGGTCAAGATCCGTTGCACGGCGAAAGGGCGCATCATGGGCGTATCCATCGATGACAGCCTGATCGTGCCGGATGACAAGCAGATGCTGGAAGATCTCGTCGCGGCTGCCTTCAACGATGCGCGAAGCAAGGCCGATGCCGCGGCCAATGAAGAAATGCAGAAGATCCAGGGCGGCATGGGCTTGCCGCCGGGCCTCAATATCCCCGGACTGGGGTAAAGCCTGACGGTCTGCCACGGCCCGATCTCCGTGCCGTTCATTCCTTCGTTAAGAATAAAACTGTATAGGGCACAGCCAAGATGCCGCGTGGCCTGCAGAGGGCATCGGCGGCAAAGCTTTCAACTGGCCGGCTTCGGTTCAGCCAAATGAGAGACACGTGCGATGGACAAGCCGTTAGCGACTGAACCCGCGACCGATCCGCTGGACGGCATGGTGGAGACGATGGACCGGGCTGCGTTCTCGGCCATTGCTCAGCTTACGCACGGGCTGTCCCCTGCAACGATGATGCAGGCCTGGTCGGACTGGGCGATGCATCTGGCCGTTTCCCCGGGAAAACAGACGCAGCTTGGCTCAAAGGCGCTGCGCAAATGGCTCCGGCTGAGCAGTTCGCTGTCGCTCGATCCCAAGCATTCCAATCCTGCAATCGAGCCTTTGCCTCAGGACCGCCGTTTCGACGATGTAGCCTGGTCCCAATGGCCCTATTCGGCTTACAGCCAAGGCTTTCTGCTGTCTCAGCAATGGTGGCATGCGGCCACGACCGGCGTGATGGGCGTGACGCGCCATCACGAGGCGATCGTGGAGTTCACCGCCCGGCAGATCCTGGATACGATCGCGCCCAGCAATTTCATCGCGACAAGTCCCGTACTTCAGCGCCGCATCGCGGAGACGGGCGGGAAATGCCTGGTCGACGGTTTCAATCTGTTCGTGGAAGACGTGACCAGCGCGCTCAGAGGCGATCAGGCGGCGTTTCCCGAAGACTTCGTTATTGGCGAAACGGTTGCCGCCACGCCTGGCAAGGTCGTCTATCGCAACCGGCTGATGGAACTCATTCAGTATGAGCCGGCGACCGAAACGGTCCGTCCGGAGCCGGTTCTGATCGTGCCGGCATGGATCATGAAATACTATATTCTCGATCTGTCGGCCAACAATTCGCTGATCGGCTGGCTGGTATCCCAAGGATACACCGTCTTCGCGATTTCCTGGCACAATCCCACGCGCGAGGATCGCGATCTGGATCTGGACGATTACCGGTTGCTGGGGCCGATGGCCGCGCTCGATGCAATCGAGACCATTACGGGCCAAAGCAAGATCCACGCGCTCGGCTATTGTCTGGGCGGAACGCTGATGTCCATCGCGGCGGCTGCCATGGCGCGCGACAAGGATCATCGCCTTGCCAGCCTGACTCTGCTGGCCGCGCAGACCGAGTTTTCCGAGCCGGGGGAACTTGGCCTGTTTATCGATGAAGCGCAGATCAACCTGCTGGAAAACATGATGTGGAGCAGCGGCTTCCTGGATGCCAGCCAGATGGGCGGGGCCTTCCAGCTGCTGCGTTCGAACGACCTCATATGGTCGCGCGTGCTGAAGTCTTATCTGATGGGGGAGCGCGACGAGCCGAACGATCTGATGGCCTGGAATGCCGACGGTACGCGTCTGCCCTATGTCATGCACAGCCAGTATTTGCGCCAACTCTTCCTGGAAGACGCCTTGGCAGAGGGGCATTTCAAGGCGGGTGGCCGCAGCGTGAGCCTTTCGTCTCTGCGCCAGCCGATATTCCTGGTCGCAACCGAGAGCGATCATGTTGCGCCCTGGCGATCCGTGCACAAGCTGCATCGGCTCACATCGGCCGACATCACCTTCGTTCTCACCAGTGGCGGCCACAATGCGGGGATCGTTTCGGAGCCGGGCCATCCGCATCGGCATTTCCGCATCCTCGAGCGCGGTGAGGGCGAAGCGGCGCTTGCTCCCGAAGAATGGTGCCAGTTGGCGGAACAGCGGGAGGGCTCCTGGTGGCTTGCCTGGGGCGAGTGGCTGGACCAGCATTCGGGAGAACCTGGCAAGCCGCCGCCGATGGGCGATCGGAAGAACGGCTATCCCGTCCTTATGGATGCGCCCGGCACTTACGTTCTGGAGCGCTGACTGCGGCACATGCTCGCATGCGCCAAATGATTGCGCAGAGTCAGCTTCGCTTGGGTCTGGAATTGGCACGGGACTGCGGCTAGCCCTCATCGTGTCACTCGGAGAATTCAGGAGGATCGATGAGCCGCCCGCCGCTGTCGGAACGTGAAACCTATGGCTACTGGTCCACGGTGCAGACCCGTTGGAACGACAATGACGTCTATGGTCATGTCAACAATACGGTCCATTATCGCTGGTTCGATACTGTGCTGAACGGCTGGCTGATCGAGCATGGTCTGCTGAACCTGGACGGCTCCGGCCCGATCGGGCTGGTGGTGGAAAGCGGGTGCAGATACGTGGCTTCCGTCAGTTTCCCGCAAACGGTCGATATCGGGCTCGCGGTGGAGAAGATCGGGACGTCGAGCGCTGTCTATCGTCTGGGCGTGTTCCTGGAAGATCGCAGCGAAGCAGTTGCCGAAGGGCAGTTCGTTCATGTCTATGTCGATCCCGAAAGCCGCCGCCCCGTTCCGATACCCGAAGCCTGGCGGTCCGAGCTAGAAGCGCTGATTTCCGCCTGATTCCGCCCATTTCTGTGCTCTTTGGCCGCTTCCACAACTTGGATTGCCAAAATCATTGCAGGGTAGGGAATCACTCACCATATTGGCCATCAAGCAAGGGCTGAATGCCCGGAATGGCGCCAAGCGGCGCCCAAGACACGGATTTGATCAATATGAACCTCTTTCCTCTCCTTCCGCTGCGCGACATCGTGGTCTTCCCGGGCCAGGTCGTGCCGCTATTCGTCGGGCGCGAGAAATCGGTTGCCGCGCTCGAAGAAGCGATGGCCGGATCGAAGGACATCTTCCTTCTGGCTCAACTGGATCCGGGATGCGACGATCCGGAGCGCGACGATCTCTACGACATTGGCGTCGTCGCTCAGGTCCTTCAGCTGCTGAAGCTGCCCGATGGCACGGTTCGCGTGCTTGTCGAAGGGCAGCAGCGTGCACGGCTGGACGAACTGCGCATGGAAGGCGAGTTCGTGGTTGCCGGCGTCGAAGAAATCGAACCGGAATTTGCCGCAGGCACCGAAGTGTCCGCGATGATGCGTTCGGTGATCGAACAGTTCACCGAATATGCCAAGCTCAACAAGAAGCTGCCCGAGGAGCTGGAGCAGGAACTGGCCGAGATCGACGACGCGGCAAGGCTGGCCGATACGATTTCCGCCAATCTCAATGCCAAGGTCTCCGACAAGCAGGCATTGCTGACCGAGCCCGATCCGATGAAGCGGCTCGAGATGGTCTATTCCTTCATGGAAGGCGAGCTTTCCGTATTGCAGGTGGAGCGCAAGATCCGCGGCCGTGTGAAGCGGCAGATGGAGAAGACGCAGCGCGAATATTACCTCAATGAACAGCTCAAGGCGATCCAGTCCGAATTGGGCGGAGCCGACGGCGAAGAGGGTGACGAGATCGCCGAACTTCAGGCCAAGATCGAGAATCTCAAGCTCTCGAAAGAGGCCAAGACCAAGGCGCAGACCGAGCTCAAGAAGCTGAAGACCATGCAGCCGATGAGCGCGGAAGCCACAGTGGTCCGCAATTATCTCGATGTTTTGCTGGGCTTGCCCTGGGGCAAGAAATCCCGCCTCAAGAAGGATATCGCCAAGGCTCAGGCCGTGTTGGACGAGGATCACTACGCGCTCGACAAGGTCAAGGACCGGATCGTCGAATATCTCGCGGTTCAGGCGCGCACGAACAAGCTGAAAGGGCCGATCCTGTGCCTCGTCGGCCCTCCGGGCGTCGGCAAGACCAGCCTGGGCAAGTCGATTGCCAAGGCGACGGGCCGTGAATTCATCCGCCAGTCTTTGGGCGGTGTGCGCGACGAGGCCGAGATTCGCGGCCATCGCCGCACCTATATCGGTTCCTTGCCGGGCAAGATCGTGACCAATCTGAAGAAGGCCGGGACATCAAACCCGCTCTTCCTGCTCGACGAGATCGACAAGCTCGGCCAGGATTTCCGCGGCGATCCGGCTTCGGCGCTGCTCGAAGTGCTCGATCCGGAACAGAACTCCAAGTTCCAGGACCACTATCTGGAACTGGATATCGACCTGAGCGACATCATGTTCGTGACCACGGCGAACAGTCTCAACCTGCCGCAGCCGCTGCTCGACCGGATGGAGATCATCCGGCTGGAAGGCTACACGGAAGACGAGAAGGTTGAGATTGCCGAACGGCACCTGATCGAAAAGCAGGTTAAGGCGCACGGACTGAAGAAGGGCGAGTTTACTCTCACCACCGAAGGTCTGCGCGATCTGATCCGCTACTACACGCGCGAAGCCGGCGTTCGTACGCTGGAGCGTGAAATCGCACGGCTGGCGCGCAAGGTGCTGCGTGCGATTCTGGAAAAGAAGGTCGAACAGGTCACGATTACGCCTGAAAATCTCGGCGAATATGCCGGTGTGCGCAAATATCGCCACGGCAAGTCCGACGAGGAAGCGCAGGTCGGTGCGGTTACCGGCCTGGCGTGGACCGAAGTCGGCGGTGAGCTGCTGACGATCGAAAGCGTCACGACGCCGGGTAAGGGCGAGATCAAGACGACCGGCAAGCTGGGCGAAGTCATGAATGAAAGCGTCCAGGCGGCCTTCAGCTTCGTGAAGGCGCGGGCCCCGGCATACGGGATCAAGCCGTCGATCTTCCAGCGCAAGAACATCCATATCCACCTGCCTGAAGGCGCGGTGCCAAAGGATGGTCCTTCGGCCGGTATCGGCATGGTGACTTCGATCATCTCTTCGCTGAGCGGCATTGCCGTGCGGCCCGATGTGGCGATGACCGGTGAAGTCACGCTGCGCGGCCGCGTGCTGGCGATCGGCGGGTTGAAGGAGAAGCTGCTCGCTGCGCTTCGCGGCGGAATCAAGACGGTGCTGATCCCCGAAGAAAACGAGAAGGACCTGGCCGAGATACCCGAGAACGTGAAGGAAGGGCTCGAGATCATACCCGTATCGCATGTCGATCAGGTGCTGGACCGGGCGCTTACTGCAAAGCCTTCTCCGATCGACTGGACCGAAGCGGACGATTTGGCGAGCCAGCCCGGGCCGGTGCCCATGGGCGGGACGAATGCGCCGACGGCCCATTGAGTTTCGCTGCACCGCAGCGACTCGGGGGCGCGTGGAAGGGGATATGACCGCTTGGCGATGAGGCGGAGCCGTGCATGTGACAGCGCGGAACCCTCATTTCGTCGAAAACACAGGGGAATTGGGCAAAAAGCCCAATTTTGCGCGTGTTTTGCCTTTGACACAGCCGCCAAAAATCGCTCAATTCCTCGCCACCCGAGAGGCGATTCAAAACCATTCTTCAATACCGGT
>JAUIFP010000013.1 GCA_030430365.1 Alphaproteobacteria bacterium
TGATGACCTGCTATCTGACGGACGACACCGATCCCGAGGAATTGGCGCGGGGATTTGCCCAGGGCGTTTTCACGGCGGCCAAGCTGTATCCCGCCAATGCCACCACCAATTCGGCCTTCGGTGTGAGCGATATTGCCGGCCTGATGCCCGTGTTCGAGAAGATGCAGGAAATCGGCATGGTGCTGTGCATCCATGGCGAAGTGACCGATGCCGATATCGATATTTTCGACCGCGAGGCCGTGTTTATCGAACTGACGCTTTCCACCCTGGTGCGGACTTTTCCCGAGCTGAAGATCGTGCTCGAGCATGTCACGACGCAGGATGCCGTTTCCTTCGTCAATGGGGCAGGCCCGAATGTTGCAGCCACGATCACGCCGCAGCATCTCCATATTAATCGCAACGCGATGCTGGTTGGGGGAATGCGCCCGCATGCCTACTGCCTCCCCGTGGCCAAGCGGGAAAAGCATCGGCTGGCTCTGCGCGAAGCGGCCGTTTCGGGCTCGGCAAAATATTTCCTCGGGACCGACAGCGCCCCTCATGCCAAGCATTTGAAGGAGGCGGCTTGCGGATGCGCGGGGATTTTCAACGCCCCCTATGCGTTGGAAAGCTACGCCGCCGTTTTCGAAGAAGAGGCTGCGTTGGACAATTTCGAAGCCTTCGCTTCGGAAAACGGCCCGCGCTTTTACGGATTGTCGCTCAATGATGGCACGATCACGCTTGAAAAGAGCGAGGTCGATGTGCCCGAAGTGCTCGATGCCGGCGGAACGCAGATCGTGCCGTTCCATGGGGGAGAGACGCTGGGCTGGCGATTGGCGCCAGACTGACGCTCAGGCGCGTTTCTCGCTTAGCGCAG
Organism: Alphaproteobacteria bacterium; assembly: GCA_030430365.1. Classification (GTDB taxonomy): domain Bacteria; phylum Pseudomonadota; class Alphaproteobacteria; order Sphingomonadales; family Sphingomonadaceae; genus Andeanibacterium. Next base: position 854 of record JAUIFP010000013.1, read on the forward strand.
CCCGCTTCGCATCCTTGAGCATATTGCGGATGAACAGGATCATGGCCGTCCAGATCAGCAGGAAACAGCCCATCTGCGCGGGATGCATTTCTTCCTTGAACCAGAACAGGCCGAGCAGGAACACGATGGTGGGGGAGAAAAATTGCAGGAATCCGATCGTCGAATAATTCATGCGCCGCGCGGCGGTTGAAAACAGCATCAGCGGAACTGCCGTCATCGGTCCGCCCAGAATTATCCATGCAGAAAGATCGAGGCTCTTCGCCATCGAAGATCCGCCGTCCTGCATGGCGAACCACGCGGCGATCCCCAGCGCAGGGACATAGAGCACGAGCGTCTCGATCGTCAGCCCCGCGAGTGGCCCGAGATTCGCCATTTTCCGGATCAGTCCATAGAAACCGAACGTCACGGCGATCGTCAGGCCAAGCCACAGGGTGCTGAGCGCGCCTGCGGCCAGAATGGCAACGCCAATGCTCGCCAAGACGACCGCGAACCATTGCGGCGCTCTGAGCCTTTCATGGAGCACGACCAGGCCCAGCAGCATCATGACGATCGGCAGGATGTAGTAGCCCAGGCTTGCCGCATAGACATGGCCGGTCTGGATCGCGATCACATAGGAAAGCCAGTTGATGCCGATCATCAGCGAACTGCCGAGCATGGCCAGCACCGTCCGCTTGTCCCGCAGAGCCTGCCGGACTTCCTGCGCCGTGCCGCGCCAGGCAAGGATCGCCAGACATAGAGGCAGTGTGACGATGATCCGCCATGCTACGAATTCGAATGGTGGCACGGAGTGCACGAAAACCAGATAGAGCGGCATGATGCCCCAGATCGCATGGGCCGCCAGCGCATGGGGTAGCCCATCGATCCTTTCGAACAGGGATGATTCGGTCATCGCTCGTTCTTGCATCCTCTTTTCCGGTCCGCCCGGCTTCCCTTGCGAGGCTTAAGGGCCGCTTTGGGGACCGGCAAGGGCGCCTTTTTACTCGGCTTGACGGTGATCTGTGCACGGTTCGGCGCGCCAATTCGAAGCTGACGAGCCGGTTGCATGGCGTTCAGGTTCACTCGCTTAAACCTGACTCCATCGAACGAAAGGTCACAAGGAGTGAGCCAATGACCAAGAACCGTATCAAAGCAGTCACCCTGGCCGCTGCAGCAGGCGGCATGGCACTGGCCGCATCTCCGGCTGCGGCACTGGACTTCGGCAGCGCAGCGTCTGCCGGCGTGCCGGTAACCTATTCGCAAAGCGCCGCCCCGGTGCAGGACGTCTGGCAGCACGGCCGCGATCGCGGCAAGCATCGCGGCTGGGACAATCGCCGCTATCGCTCCAGCTATTCCGACCGCCGCCACTACGGCGAACCGGTCTATCGCGATACGCGCGTCTGGCGCGGCCGGGACGGGCGCTATTACTGCCGCAAGGAAGACGGCACGACCGGGCTCCTGATCGGTGCAGCCGTGGGCGGCCTGATCGGTAACGAGGTTGCCGGCCATCGCGACAAGACGATCGGAACTCTGCTCGGCGCAGTCGGCGGTGCATTCCTGGGCCGCGCGATCGACCGCAGTGATGCACGTTGTAGGTAGAATGGAATGAATAGAATTGGGGCCGGATGTCTCCCTCTCTTGGCCGGCCCCGAGACCCCGTTAAGTCCCCAACGGGGTAGTTGAAAAGGCGCCCGCCCGGTCTGCATGAAGCCGGGTTGGGCGTCTTACTTTTTCAGGACGAACGCGCCGGGGCGGCTGGCCGCTCACGCATCTTTCAGGCCGATGCCGATCGTGGCCCTCGGCTGCTCCATTTCGCTGCTGGCAACCGGATAGGCGCAGTAATCGGCCGCGTAAGTGCCGCCCGGCCGGTGATTGCCTGAATGGCCGATCCCGCCGAATGGCGCATTGGCTGCGGGATTGGTCGTCGGCCTGTTCCAATTGACGTTCCCGACCCTGATATTGGCCCAGAAACGCCCATACTCCTGCGGGCTCCCGCCGATCAGTGCGGCGGTCAGCCCAAACCGGGTGGCGTTGGCTTCCGCGATAGCTTCATCCAGATCGTCGGCCTTCACGATCTGCAGCAGCGGCCCGGAAAGCTCTTTGTCCGGCCGGTCTTGCACCTCGGTCACATCGATGATCGCGGGGGAAAGGAACGGCAATTCGCCGCGCGGGCGGCGCATGTGCCGGATCGCCTTTCCGCCATTGGACAGCAAATAGAGGAAACTCTCGGTCAGGCTGTCCGCCGCCGAATTGTCGATCACAGGCCCCATGAAGGGTGCAGGATCTTCGAACGGCTCCCCGACAATCAGCCGGTCGGCGAGTTGGGCAATCTCCTCGAGCGCCTGATCGTAGAGATCTGATTTCACGATCAGCCTGCGCGCCGATGTGCGGCGCTGGCCCGCACTGGCGAATGCCGACTGGACGATCAGCGCGGCCGCATCGCGGATGAGCGGCGTTTGCCACAGCACGATCGGATTGTTGCCGCCCATGGCGAGCGCCAGGATCTTGCCCGGCTGTTCGGCGAGTTTGCGATTGATTTCGATGCCGTCCGTGCTCGAACCCGTGAACAGCACCCCGTCAACGCCGTTATGCGCCGCCAGTTGATGGCCCGCGCTCGACCGGCCGATCAGCAATTGCACCGTTTCGGGCGGGATGCCTGCATCGTGGAAGCATCGGATCAGGAATTCGCCGGTCGCAGGCGTCAATTCGCTGGGTTTGAAGATGATCGCGTTGCCGGCAATCAGCGCGGGAATGATATGGCCGGCAGGCGCTTCTGCGGGAAGGTCATAGGGGCCGATCACCGCCATCACGCCGTGCGGCTTGTGCCGCAATGCCTTTGTGCCTTGCAGGGCGCTGTCTTTCTTGCGTTGCCCTGTCCGTTCCGCAAATGCGCTGACGGCAAATTCCACCCTGTCGATAACGGCTTCGACCTCGGTCTTGGCTTCCCACAGAGGCTTGCCGGTTTCGCACGCAATCAGCTGCGCGAATGCTTCGGCTTCCTTGCGCACTTCATTGGCGAAACGGCGCACGATCTCGATCCGCGTGGCCAATGGCTTGGCCGCCCAGGCAGGCCATGCCTGGCGCGCGCCGGCCACCGCTTCTTCGATATCGCCGGATGTGCCGCGCCACATTTCCGCACCGGTTGCGGGCTCCAGCGAGACGATCTCATCGCTGCTCATGGGATCGTGTTCTGCTCCAGACGTCTCTCTTGCCGGATAACCGGCAGTTCCCGTCATTCTTTGGGGCAGTCTCGCACAATAGACAAGTTGGCCGGCCTTGCGGGGAGGGGCGTCACGGCGTCATCCGCACCTCAGCTGTGGACAACGAGCCCCGCAGGGGCAGGGGGTTCACCCAAGGCATCGCCCATGCGCCTCAGCGCGGCGACCTTTTCGGTTAGCGGAGCCCAATCGTCGCGCTCGGCAATGGCATCCCAGATCGTCTCGACTTCGTCGATCAGCATGCCCTGCGGGTGATCGTCCCGCCAATAGTCATGCTGCAGGTCGTCGGCCGGCTCAAACCCCTCCAGAGCTGCCGCCAGGTCTCCTTCAGTGTCCCTTCCGGCGCGATGGGCGAAGAAGAATGCGTCGGGGCCAATCTCCTGCTCACGCATGGTCTTTGCGGCCGTCTCGATCAGGTTTGCGTCCCTTTCGGTGCCGCTCGGCTGCACACCCAGACGCCAGCAGAAACGCCGGACCATGGCTTGCTGATACAAGTCCGGGAACCGCTCCAGCGCGGCAATCAGAGGCGGCGCCTCGCTAATCAGGCGCAAGGCAATGGCGAGCTGGGCGCAGTTCCAGTGGATCGCCTCCGGCTGGCGGCCGAAGGCATAGAGGCCCGTCTGGTCGAAATAGGCCGCTGTGAAGCCGGGCTGCCATTTGGGCAGCCAGCGCCACGGCCCGTAATCGAAGCTTTCGCCCGTGATGTTCATATTGTCGCTATTGAGCACGCCGTGGACGAAGCCTGCCACCATGTAGGAGGCGGCGAGGTCGGCCAGGCGTTCCACCACCTGATGCATCAGCCGCGCTGCCGGTTCGTCCCGGCCCGGTGCGTTTTCGGGCGGCGGCGGTCCGGGGAATTGCTTCAGGCAGTATGCGATCAGCAATCCCATCTCGCCGTGATGTTCGATCGCCGCGAGGCGCTGGAAGCTGCCGATACGGATATGGCTGTGGCTGAGCCTGACAAGCACTGCAGAGCGGGTGGGGGAAGGCTCGTCCCCGCGGACCAGCTGTTCACCCGTTTCGACGACGGAGAAGGTCTTGCTGGTGTAAACGCCCTGAGCTTCCAGCATCTCGGTCGCAAGGATTTCGCGCACCGCACCTTTTAGCGTCAGCCTGCCATCGGCCGTGCGGCTATAGGGCGTGATGCCCGATCCCTTGGTCCCAAGGTCCAGCAGGCGGCCCGCACCGTCGCGCATCTGGGCGAAAGTGAAGCCCCGTCCGTCCCCGATATCGGGATTGTAAACCCGGAATTGATGTCCGTGATAGCGCAGGGCCAAAGGGCGGGGCAGGTTGTCTGCCAAAGGTTCGAAGCGAGCGAAATGGGCGATCCATTCCTCGTCGCTCAGGGAATCGAGGCCGACGGCCCGGTCCCAGCGCGAGTTGCGGAAGCGTAATTCCGCGCGCGGGAAATCGGCAGGGTCAACTTCGTCGCCAAGCCAGCTTGAGAGCTTGAGAATTTGCGGATCGGGCGTGTAGGGGGCCGCTTGCGGTTCGTCGCGCATATAGCAATAGTGATCGTTATGCGTGGACGGCGCAAGGCGCTGGCTGACGATAAGGCCGTTATGAGGCAGCGAATTGGGGGATTGTCGATTCCGATGAGTGAAAGCGCGGCGGCGAATCAGGCGGGCGAACAGCAATGGACCGATGAAAGCTGGACGAGCCCGGACGGGCTTTCGCTCCACTATCGCGACTATCCGGGCCCGCCTGATCTGGCGCCGGTCATCTGCATTCCCGGCCTCACCCGCAATGCGCGCGATTTCGAACCGATAGCCGATGCTTTCGCCGGAAAACGGCGAATTCTCTGCGTGGAATTGAGAGGGCGTGGTGACAGCGACTATGCCAAGGATCCTGCCACCTATGTGCCGCTGCAATATCTCGCGGACATGGAGGCATTGTTGGCCCAGGCAGTGATTGCACGCTTCGTTGCGATCGGCACATCGCTGGGCGGCCTCATCACGATGATGATAGCAGCCGGCGGTGCGGACCGGCTGGCAGGTGCCGTGCTGAACGATATCGGCCCGGTGATAGAACCCGCGGGCATGGCGCGGATTCGCGAATATGTCGGCCAGGGGCGCAGCTACTCTACCTGGATGCATGCGGCCCGCGCGCTCAAGGAACAGAACGAAGCTGCCTTTCCGGACTACGCGATTTCGGATTGGCTCCGGATGGCCAAGCGCCTGATGCAAGTGGGCGGAAATGGCCGGATAACATATGATTACGACATGAAGATCGCAGAACCATTCAACACTGTAGAGCCTGCCGAAGCGGTGGATCTCTGGCCTGCATACCGTGCGCTTGCCGGCCGGCCGGTCCTGACGCTGCGCGGAGAACTGTCGGATATCCTCTCACCGCTGACCCTGACGCGGATGGGGGAGGAAATTCCGGATGCGCATACGGTTACCGTGGCGCACAGGGGGCATGCGCCCTCGTTGGAAGAACCGGAAGCGCAGGCCGCGATCGCCAGTCTGCTGGATCGCTGCGAATGACCCGTAGCGGGCCAAAATTGCGGTTCCTCCATCTTCACTCCAATTTCGACCAGGGTGAGGCTGCGCTGCGCTGCGTCAGGCTGATCAACGCATTCGGGCCGAAGGTCGGGCACGTCATTGTGAGCGCCGAGGAAGACGCTCTGGAGGCGGCCGATGCGATTTCCGGCAAGATCGCTGTCGATTGCGATGTCGACTTTCCCCGGCTTGGCGGCTTCCCGTCATTGGGAAGGATGAAAAAGCTGGCCGAAGCGATGCGCGGATACGATCTGGTGCTGACCTATGGCTGGGGCGCGATGGACGGGGCGATGGCGCACACACTGTTCTCGCAGATGCTCTCGCTTCCCCCGCTGATCCACCACGAAAGCGGCATCGAAGCGGATGAGCGGGACGGGCTCAAAACTCGCCGGAACTGGTATCGCCAAATCGCACTCGGCAGGTCATCGGGGCTGGTCGTCACTTCCAAAGGGCTGGAGCGTGTCGCAGTGGATAGCTGGTCCCAGCCGCGCGCACGCGTGCTGCGGATTTCGCCCGGCGTGGATCTGAGCAGATTTGCGAAAAAGCCGAAAGCCGACGTCCTGCCAGGGCTCATCAAGCGCAAGGGCGAAAAATGGGTGGGAACCGCCGGAGAGCTGAGCCCGGAAAAGAACCTGCCCATGATGGTGCAGGCCTTCGCCGATCTGCCCGAGCATTGGCAGCTTGTCATTCTGGGAAAGGGCTCGGAACGGGCGGCGATCTTGCGCAAGGCGGAGGAGCTGGGCGCCGAACACCGGGTGCATATCCCTTCTTTCGGCGGCGATCCCGCGAAGGTAATGGGGCTGTTCGATATTTTCGCGATTTCGGCGCAAGTGGAGCAGTTTCCGGCGACAGTGGCGGAGGCTATGGCCGCGGGCCTGCCGGTTTCCGGCTTTGCAGCGGGTGACATCGCCGAAATGGTCGCGCCGGAGAATCGTCCGCTCATTTGCGAGCCTCGGACGCCGGAAGCCCTTTCGCGCAGCCTGTTCCGATTCGCGGACGATCCAGATCTGCGCAAAGCCTGCGGTAAGGCGAATCTCGCCAGGGCGCAAAAGCAGTTTGACGAGCAAAACATGATTGCGCTCCACAAGGCGCTTTATGCCTCGGCAATGGGGCTCGACACGCTTGCATGAAGTGTGCAAACCCCGCTGGCCTGTTAATGCCCTTCATTCACCATTCACCCAATCGTGGACAGGGTTCCCACCTGCTGGGCATTGAAAGTTGAATTGGGCGGGCCATCCGCTAAATAGCCGACAAACCTGACGATAGATCGAACAAAGGCGCCTGAGTGGCACTCACACCATCCAATAATCTGACCGATGCGGAAAAACGCGCCAAGCGCGAGGCGAGCGAGCAGGATGCCCTGCTTCGCGAAGTCGATGAGGCCGTCCGTCAGGATCGATTTTCCAATTTCGGCAAGCGCTACGGCATACCCGTTGGGGGCCTGCTGCTGGCCGGGCTGCTGGCCTTTGGCGGGTGGCTCTGGTGGGATGCCCAGCAGGAATCGAAGCTGGAACAGGTTTCCGAAAAGATCATAACGGCAACCGACCAGCTCGATGCCGAAAATTTCGATAGCGCGGACAGCGCTTTCGCCGAGGTCGAAGAAGGCTCCGGGCCGGGTGCCGTCGCCAAGCTGGCGCGCGCGGGCATTGCGTTCCGCCAGGGCAGGCCCGACGAAGCGGCCGCGCTATATGCGGCAGTTGCCGCGAATGGCGATGCGCCGGGGCCGTTTCGCGATTTCGCGACTCTGCGCGAAGTCGCAATCAATTACGACAAGATGGAGCCGGAAGCGGTCGTCGAGAGAATGAAGCCTCTGGCTCAGCCCGGCGCGCCGTTCTTCGGCTCTGCCGGCGAGCTCCTGGGCGCTGCCTATCTCGACCAGGACAAGCCGGAATTGGCGGGTCCGCTCTTCGCCGAGATTGCGAAAGACGAAACCGTGCCCGAATCGCTGCGCTCCCGCGCGAGGCAGCTCTCAGGCCTGATGGGCATCGATGCGATCGAGGATGTCGACGAAGCGCTCGACGAGATGCGTGCGCTTGAGGCAGAGGCTGCCAGCCAATGAATGCAAGGATGAAAACCGGAATGGAATGCATGCCCGCCAAGACCGCCTGGAAGCGCCGTGTGGCGCTGCCCGCTACGCTGCTAATGGCGTTCGCTCTGTCCGGTTGCGGCATCTTTGGCGGCGACGACAAGCCCAAGACGCCCACGGTCGGCAATCGCGAGCCGATCCTTTCGCGGATCGAAGCGGGCACGCGGGTCGATGCCTCGATGTCGGATGTTTCGATCACCATTCCCTCCGCGCGGTTGAATGAAGATTGGAGCCAGGCTGGCGGAACTGCGTCCAAGAGCTATGGCCATCTCGAGCTTAGCGCTGCGCCCACCGAATTGTGGCGCGCCAAAATTGCCGGTTCGGACAAGCGCCACCGGCTTGCGGCTTCGCCCGTCGTGGGCGGCGGCAAGCTGTTCGCGGTCGATACGGACGGCGTGGTCCACGCCTTCGATGCGGAGACCGGCTCGCGCGTCTGGGAATTCGAGATGAAGGTGCCGAACGAGATCGAATCTTCGGCGTTCGGCGGCGGCGCCAGCTATGCCAGCGGACGGGTCTATGCCACCAACGGCGTAGGCGATGTCGTGGCGCTGAACGCGGATACGGGTGAACAGATCTGGACCACGAAGCCGTCCGGCCCGCTGCGCGGCGCGCCCACGCTGGCGTTCAATTCCGTCTATGTCATGTCGCAGGACAACCAGATCTTCTCGCTCAATGCCGCCAATGGGGATCTGCAGTGGCAGGAATCCGGTTCGGTCGGCCAGGCGGGCGTGTTCGGCGTTGCCGCTCCGGCCGCTGGGCAGGGCAGCATTATCGCCGGTTACAGTTCGGGCGAACTGGCCGCCTACCGTTATGAAAACGGGCGTGAATTGTGGTTCGACGCCCTGGCGCGGACTTCCATTTCCACAGAGGTCGGCACGCTGACCGACGTCGATGCGGATCCGATCATCGACAATGGCCGCGTTTACGCGCTGGGCCAGGGCGGGCGTATGGCGGCTTATGAATTGCTTACCGGCCAGCGCATCTGGGAATTGAACCTGGCGGGCATTTCCACTCCGGCAGTGGCGGGCGAATGGATCTTCACGTTGACCGACGATGCCCGCATGCTCGCGATCCAGCGCAGCAGCGGCAAGGTCCGCTGGCTGACCCAGCTCAGGCAATGGCGCGACGAGGACGACAGGGAAGGCCCGATCTTCTGGAGCGGGCCGGTTCTGGCCGGTGACCGCCTGTGGACGGCCAGCTCGCGCGGGCAGGTGATGGCGCTGGACGTCGCCACAGGCACGGCAGGCATGTTCCGCGATATCGGGGAGCCTGTGTCGCTGGCGCCGATCGTCGCCAACCGGACGCTCTATATCCTGGACGACGACGGCACGATCCACGCCTGGCGTTAGATCGCGTGCCCGGCCTGTCCGGGACTGGCCGGTTTAGAAGCTTTCCTCATAGGCGCGGGTGACGTCACCGCCCCATTCGCCCTCGTATAGGCTGAGCAGGCGCTGAGCCGGGACGACGCCGCTTTTCACAATGTCGTCCAGAGGCCGCAGGAAGCCCGTTTCATTGCTTCCGCTGCTGTCGAGCCGCGCACGCGCTGCAAGCCCTGAGCGGGCAATGTCGAGCACTTCAGAGGCTATGTCGCGAAGCTTCCTGCCTCCGGGAATGGGCGCGTCGAGGGCGAGCTTCGGCACTGCCGAACGCAGCGCTTCGCGTTCTTCCATCGACCAGTCCTTGACCAGGTCCCATGCGGCACCCAGCGCCGTATCGTCGTAAAGCAGGCCGACCCACAGCGCGGGCAGGGCGCAGATGCGGCCCCACGGCCCGCCATCGGCGCCGCGCATTTCAAGGAAGCTCTTGAGGCGGACTTCGGGAAATGCGGTTGAAAGGTGATCCTGCCAGTCCACTTCGGTCGGAAGTTCGCCGGGCAGGGCAGGCAATTCGCCTTTCATGAAATCCCGGAAGCTCTGGCCGGCCGCATCGATATATTTGCCATCGCGGAAGACGAAATACATCGGCACGTCGAGCATGTAGTCGACATAGGCTTCGTAACCGAAACCATCCTCGAACACGAAGGGCAGCATGCCTGTGCGCGCCGGGTCGGTGTCCGACCAGATGTGGCTGCGATAGGAAAGAAATCCGTTGGGCTTCCCCTCGGTGAAGGGGGAATTGGCGAACAGGGCGGTGGCCAGCGGTTGCAGCGCCAGGCTGGTGCGGAACTTCTTGGCCATGTCGGCTTCGCTGCCATAGTCCAGATTGACCTGGATCGTGCAGGTCCGCAGCATCATGTCCAGGCCCATCGTCCCGACGCGCGGCATATGGCGCATCATGATGGCATAGCGCCCCTTGGGCATCACCGGCAGCTCTTCGCGCGTCTTGTCCGGCCACATGCCCAGGCCGAGAAAACCGATTCCGAACTCTTCGCCCACGGCCTTGACCTGTTCCAGGTGGCGGCCCGTTTCGGCGCATGTCTGATGTAGATTTTCCAGCGGCGCGCCGGAAAGCTCCAGCTGACCCGCCGGTTCCAGGCTGACCGTTCCGTCGTCGCCCGACATGGCGATGACCTTGCCGCCTTCTTCCACCGGCTCCCAGCCAAACTGTTTGAGTGCCAGCAGGATATCGCAGATTCCTCCCGGCTCTTCATAGGAAGGCGCGTGGTAATCTTTGCGCGAAAAGACCAGCTTTTCGTGTTCCGTGCCGATCCGCCAGCTTGCGCTGGGCTTCTCGCCGGCCTGCATGGGGGCCACAAGCTGATCGCGGCTCGTGACGAGCCGGTCCTCTCCTGCGGCAGCGTTGCGCGTGCTCATGCGCAGGCCGTTAAGGGACGCGGCCCCGATAGGCCAGAGCAAATTTCATTTGCTTGCGCTCCAATCCCCGGCGCTGGCCATCCACAGGGCGCAGGCGCCGATCGCGGCCGTTTCGCCGCGCAGGATTCGCGGCCCCAGCGAAATGGGCGTAGCGGATGGAAAGGCGCGGATCGCTTCGCGTTCGGCATCGTCGAAACCGCCTTCCGGTCCGATCAGCAACGCCGCCGGGCCGGTATGGCCTGAAAAGGCTTCTATGGCAGGCGCTCCCCCCAACTCGTCGGCGAAGAACAGACGTCTGCCCTGATCGAGGCCTTTCAGCATCGCATCCAGCTTGATCGGCTCTTCCAGCTCGGGAAGGGCTGTTCTGGCGCATTGCTCGGCCGCTTCGGTCACGATGCTGCGCGCCCGCTCCAGATTGAGCTTGTCGGCCACGCAGCGGCGCGTGATGAGGGGCTGGATCCGCCTGACGCCGAGCTCGGTCGCCTTTTCCAGCACGAGATCGAAATTCGGCTTTTTGAGCAAGGCGGCGCAGAGCGTGAAATCCGGGACGTCTTCGCGCTCGCGCAGCTTCCTGTCCGGCCTCAGCACGACCTCGCGCTTGCCGGCCTCCGAAACGCTGGCGGCCCATTCCCCGGTCCGGTCGTCGCACAGAATCACGGTGTCGCCCTGCGCCACGCGCATCACGCGCGCCAGGTAGTTGGCCTGGTTGCCGGTAACGGTCACAGGATCGCCTTCGGCGATGCTTCCTTCAACGAAAAGCCGGGGGGCGCTGCGCGGGGGCCAGGCGGGTGTCGCAATCATGGGTTTGACCTAAGCGCGCGGGCCTCTAGGACGCAAGCATGAGCAGCGAAACGATCGTCCCCGATAGCGAGCACAAGGGGCTCGTTGCGCGTTTGCCGCAGCCCTTGCGGGATTTTGCCCTGCTTGCGCGATTCGACCGGCCGATCGGCTGGTGGCTTCTGTTCTGGCCCTGCGCCTGGGGCGTGTGGCTCACGGGGGCCGGGTTCCAGTGGGAGCTGGTCCTGTGGCTTCTGCTCGGCGCCGTGGCCATGCGCGGTGCCGGCTGTGTCTATAACGACATCGTCGATGCCGATCTCGACCGGCGGGTGGAACGGACCGCGCAGCGCCCGGTGGCAAGCGGCCGCGTCAGCAAGAAGGCCGCCTGGGCCTGGCTGCTGGCACTATGCGCAGTGGGGCTGCTGGTGCTGTTTCAGCTGCGCTTCGAAGCCCAGCTCGTTGCGCTTGGCAGTCTTCTCCTGGTCGCGGCCTATCCCTTCATGAAGCGGATTACCTGGTGGCCGCAGGCCTGGCTCGGCCTCGTCTTTACCTGGGGTGCGCCGGTAGGCTGGATAGCCTTGCGCGGCGACCGGCTGGAGGTCCTTGCGGCGCTCTATGCCGGGGCGATCTGCTGGTGCATCGGCTATGACACGATCTACGCCTTGCAGGACAAGGAAGACGATGCGCTGGTCGGCATCCGGTCCAGCGCCTTGCGGCTGGGGCGCCATGTCCGCGCAGGCGTGGCCTGCTTCTACGGCGCGGCCATTGCGCTGTGGTGCCTGGCGATCTGGCTGCTGCGGGAAGACTGGCTGGCGCTGATCGTCCTGCTGCCCGCAGCACTGCATCTTGCCTGGCAGGTTACGACGCTGGATCTGCGCGACGGTGCGAATGCACTGGAGCGCTTCCGCTCCAATCGTTTCGCCGGGCTGCTGGTCGCCGCCGCCTGTTTCGTGGCGGGCAACGCCTGAGCAGCAACCGGCCCTTCCAAGCGGTTAATTGTAGCTGACGATCTCGAATTCGATCCCGTCCCAGTCGAAGAAATAGAACCGGCGGCCCGGATCGTAATCGTCGTGCCCCCAGGTCTCCAGCCCAGCGTCGACCACGATCTTCTCCGCCGCATCGAGATCGTCCACCAGCAGGCCGACATGGTTGAGCGGTTCGCCCTTGGCGAAACGGTCATGCGCTTCGTGGTCGGTGTAGAGCGCGAGATAGGTCGCATCGTTGCCGACATGGATCGTTTCCCCATGGTCGCGTCCTTCGCCGCGCCAGCGTTCGTGCCAGCCGAGCAGTTTCTGAAAAAAGGCGGAGGAGCGTTCGATATCGCTGACCGTCAGATTGGCATGTTCGATCCGGCCGGTGGGTGTTTTGTCCTGCTGCATGTCGTTTCTCTCCATCATCTATTTCACATTGCGTTCGCCTGGGGTTTCAGGGGCCGTGAAATGGCCGGTGCGAATCGCGGTATTGCCCATTCTGCAATATCAAGTTAACTTGAGGTCAAGCTTTTTGAGGCAGTTTCCCGGAAGAGCTCTGGAGACATCAGGAATGAACAAGGACGATCTGATTTCGATCGGCACATTGGCGCGCCGCACCGGCACCGCCGTTTCCGCCATTCGATTTTACGAGGAAAAGGGGCTGCTCAGCGCGCTTCGCACCAGCGGAAACCAGCGGCGCTTTCTCCGTTCGGATATTCGGCGGGTTAGCTTCATTCTGATTGCCCAGAAACTGGGGCTGGGCCTTGCGGAAATCGAGGCCGAATTATCGCAGCTGCCGCAGGGGCGCACCCCGACAGTCACGGATTGGCAGCGCATCAGCCGCTCGATGCGCAGCGCGATCGACGAGAAGATCAAGCTGCTCACGCGTTCGCGCAATCAGCTCGATCAATGCATCGGCTGCGGCTGCCTCTCGCTGCAGAAATGTCAGATCTACAACAAGGATGATCGGATGGGCGGCGCCGGCGGCAAGGGGCCGCTACTGGTGCTTGCTTAGGAGGATTTCAGCCGTCTGCTGAATTGCGATCCGGTGGATAGGCGCGCATTCCCTTATTGCGGAACGGTTCCCACAAAATTCCTGGCTGATCTGCCGGATCCCATCGCGGCGCGGCTTTGCGCGCGCCATTCGCAGGGCGCGGCAAATTCTCGCTCTCGCGGTCGTCGCCCTCGATCAAGGGCTTTCTTTGGGCGGGCATCGCGGGTCCCAACGCAGTCCGGATGTGTTTGAAGCGAATACTGCAATTAGGCGCATATTCTGGCTAAGCGCGGGTTCAAATATCTGCCTAAGGGTGGGTTCAAAGGGACCGTAAACCCGGATTCAACCAAAAATTATTCGAGTTTGCAGCCGCTTATCCCGCCCGAAAACGGATCACTCTTCGTCTTCCGCCTGCGCCGCGCGGCGTTCCGCCATCTGCTTCACCCATTCTTCGCGGCTGGGCATCACGGTGATGTCATTGCGGTGGAGAAACTTCCATTCCCCGTCCTCACGAATGAACTCGTCTTCGTAGATCCCGCTCAGATAGGGTGTCGGCGCGCCGTTCTCCCCGCGCTGGATCGAAAGCTGGCGGGAGCGGGCCGATGCCGTGTCGCCGTGCAGATCGACTTCGATGTTGGAGACGATGCGGTAATGGGTGCCGGTATAGGGTTTGTCCGGATCCTGTTCGCCGAACATGCCGGTCAGCAGGCCGCGGATTTCGTCCCGGCCTTTCATGATCGTATCGCCATTCTGCCAGACGCCGTCTTCCGCGAAGAGCGAGACGTAGCCGTCCAGATTGCGTGAATCGAGATAGACGGCATAGTCCATGATCACGCGCCTGATCGCGGCTTCATCCTCAATCCGTTGGACGCGTTCTTCCAGCGTAAGCGCTTCGCTTTCCGTGGCGGAGTGTGCTTCGGCCTGTGCGGTAACGGGGGCGAGCAGCAATGCGGCTGCGATCAGGGTGCGATATGTCATGGGGCCTCTTCCGAATCGTTATCTGTCGGTGGGAGGTTACGCCCGTTTCGCTTGCTTGCCGCAGGCGCAAATGGAATCGCGGATAGACTCTATTCGGCGGCGAGCAGTTCTTCGGCCCCGCCCAGATCGACGCTGACCAGGCGCGAAACGCCCTTTTCGATCATGGTCACGCCGAACAGGCGGTGCATCCGGCTCATCGTCACGGCATTGTGGGTCACGATCAGGTAACGTGTCTGGGTTTCCGCCACCATCGCATCCAGCAGATCGCAGAAACGGTCGATATTGGCGTCGTCCAGCGGCGCGTCGACCTCGTCGAGGACGCAGATCGGCGCCGGGTTCGTCAGGAACAGGGCGAAGATCAGCGCGACCGCCGTCAGCGCCTGCTCCCCGCCGGAAAGCAGCGTGAGCGATTGAAGGCGCTTGCCGGGCGGCTGGGCGAAGATTTCCAGCCCTGCTTCGAGCGGATCGTCAGAATCGACCAGTGCCAGATGTGCCTGGCCACCATCGAACAGGCGCGTGAACAGGCGCTGGAAATGCCCGTCGACCTCTTCGAATGCGGCGCGCAGCCTTTCGCGGCCTTCGCGGTTGAGATTGCCGATCGATCCGCGCAGGCGATTGACTGCCTCGCTAAGCTCGGCCTGTTCCGCGGCGCTTTCGCCATGTTCTTCTTCCAGCTTGGCGAGCTCGTCCGCCGCCACAAGATTGACCGGGCCGATCCGCTCCCGGCTGGCTACGAGCTGTTCCAGCGCGGTGGATTCCTCGCCCGCTCCGCCGATTTCCTCCGGCTCGAACTCGAACCGGCCGGCCAGCAAGGGAGGCGGACATTGGAAGCGCTCGCCCGAGATACGGGCCATTTCCTCGCGCCGGCTTTCCTCGTTTTCGGTCCGCGCGGCGGCACCGGCGCGGGCTTCGCGGGCACTCGCCAGCGCTTCATTGGCCTCGGCAAAGCGGGCATCCGCGGCCTGGGCCGCCTCGCTCACCTGGCCAACCGCGGCTTCGGCGGCTTCCAACTCCTTGCCCAGACGCGCGCGAACCTCGTCGCCCCGTTCGATCTCGGCCAGCAATCCGGCCGGCTTGGCTGCGAAGACGGCGCGTTCCTGGTCGATTTCCTCGAACCGGCTGGCCATGTCCGAAAGGCGGCGGGCGGCATCGCCTGCGCGCGCTTCCCAGCCCTTGATATCGGCGGCGCGTGCCGCCCTGCGTTCCCGAGCCACGGCCAGCGCCTGATCATGCGCGGCAAGATCCGCCAAAGCAGACTGCATCGCAGTGCGTGAAGCCTCATGCTTGGCCTGCGCCGAAGATAGCGTGGCGCGTCCGCTCTCCGGATCGGGCAGGGCAGAGCGCTTTTCTTCCGCAGCCTTGAGCTCGGCTTCGGCCTGCTGGCGCTGTTCGGCCAGATCCTGCTTGGCGGCATCGAGTTCCTGCAGGCGAGCCGTGAGCCGCTCGCGGGCGGCCTCCGCCCGGTCCTGCTCGCGCAATGCGCTGCGCTCTGCCTCGGCCGCTTCGCCGACGCCGCGTTCCGCAGCCACCAACCCCGATTGCAGGGCGGAAAGCTCCTCCTGCGCTGCCCGGTGCCTGGCTTCGGCCAGTTCCATGTCGGCGCGCTTGGCGGGCAGTTCGCTCTCGAGCTCGGTATAGCGGTTTTCGGCCTCCAGCCTGGCCGCTTCCGATGCGCCTTCGCCGCGGGCGATGAAACCGTCCCACCGGCGCAGGAAGCCGTCTCTCGTGACCAGCCATTCGCCGGGCCCCAGATCGCGCCCGTCATCGCTTTCCGCCACATGGACCAGCGCCAGGCGCGCGGCCAGCTCGGGCGGGCAATCGGGGACATGATCGGCGAGATTGTCCGCCACGGCGCCAGGCGGCGTGCTGCCGCCCCAGAAGCGGCCTTCCTCACCCTGCTGCGGTTTGCCCAATGCGGCTTTTGCATCGCGACCCAAAGCAGCCGCCAAAGCGCGTTCATAGCCGGGGGCGGCGCGGACCTTGTCCAATGCGGCCGGCAATCCGTGGCGCCCCGCCGCCTGCTTCGCACGGGCATCACGATCCCGCTGCAAGGCATTGAATTCACGCTCGATTCCGGCAAGCTCGGCCTTGGCCGAAGCAAGCGCATTCGCTGCATCGTCGCGCGCGCCGGCCAGTTCCTGCTTGCGTTCCTGCTGCGCTTCCAATTCTGCGCGCAATTGCGCCAGGCGGGCCGCAGCCGCCTCGGCCGCACTCGCCGCTTCGGTTGCCGCCTGGGAGGGATCGCCTTGCTCGTCCAGCGCGGCCCGGGCTTCTTCCTGCCGGCGCGCTTCGGCGGCAAGCCGTTCGAGCCGCGTCCTGGCCTGGGAGACTTCCGCTTCGGCAACCCGCCATTCGGCCTCGACGCCGGCATGGTCTGCCGTTGCCTTTGCCAGATCGAGTTCCGCCGCCCGGGCGGCGCGCTCCGCATTTTCGGTTTGCGACGCGATATGGGGCCGCCGTTCTTCATCAGCGGCCAATGCCTTCTCGGCCTCGTCCAGCTCCTTCTGCAGCCGGGAGAGCGCTTCCGCGGCGTCCTGCGTCAAGCGGTCGGCTTCTACGCGGTCTTCTTCAAGGCGCGCCTTTTGCCGGTCGAGATTGGCCAGCCGTTCCTCTGCGGCTTCCAGCTGGCTGGTGAGCGCGGCCATGCGGTGCCCATGCGCACTGGCATCGTCACGCCGGTCCGCCAGTTCGTCGCGCGCTTTGGCCAGTTCCTGCGCAAGTGCATGCTGCGCCTTCTGCGCCTCGTTGGCCTCTGCCTGAGCTTCGGCAACTTTCGCTTCGGCCGCCTTGGTTGCGGCGCGCGCTTCGTCTGCGGCGGCTGCTGCATCGCGCCAGCGGGCGAAGAGCAGACGGGCTTCGGCATGCTGGATCTTGGCGCTGAGTTCCTTGTAGCGCTCCGCCTGGCGCGCCTGGCGGCGCAGGGACGCCATCTGGCTGTCCATACCGGCCATGAGGTCTTCCAGCCGCGCAAGGTTGGTTTCGGTCTGCTTGAGCTTGCTCTCCGCATCGCGGCGGCGGACATGCAGGCCGGCAATTCCGGCGGCCTCTTCCAGCATCTGCCGCCGTTCTGCGGGCTTGGCGGCGATGACCGTGGCGATCTTGCCCTGGCTGACCAGCGCCGGGCTATGCGCGCCGGTGGCGGCATCCGCGAAGACCAGCGAGATATCCTTTGCCCGCACGTCGCGCCCGTTGAGGCGATAGGCGCTGCCTGCGCCGCGTTCGATCCGGCGGGTGACTTCCATCTCCTCGCCATCGTCGTCCGCGGCGTGCAACACCACTTCGGCGAAGTCGCGTTGGGGGCGATGGGCGGTGCCGGCAAAGATCACATCGTCCATTCCGCCCGAACGCATGCTCTTGGGCGAATTTTCGCCCATGACCCAGCGGATCGCTTCCAGAACGTTGGACTTGCCGCAGCCATTGGGCCCGACAACGCCTGTCAGGCCGGGCTCGATGCGCAGTTCTGCAGGTTCGACGAAACTCTTGAAGCCGCTGAGCTTGAGCTTTCTGATCTGCATCGCCGCCGGGCCGCCTCTATCTCATACCGGCCGTCAGCGTGCGCCGGCGTTCTGCAGGATAGGCTCTAGCGTATCCCATGTGTGGGTCCCGATCTTCTCGCCATTGAGGAAGAAAGTCGGGGTGCCGGTCACATCGAGCTCGTCGCCCTGCGTTTCGGAACGGTCCAGAATCTCGCGCGCCTTGGCCGGATCGGCCAGGCATTGCATCGCCTTGTCGCGGGGAATTCCGCGGGCGGCGAAGAAGTCGATAAGGCCGGCTGCCTCGGCAATCGCCTGATAACGCTGTTCTTCGGGCAGTTCCGCAGCCCGGGCGAAAGCTTCGTTATTGTTCTGCACGTTCTCCACGATGGTCCCGAAATTGGTCCAGAACTGCTTGGCCAGGGGATAGAACGCTTGCGGGCCGTTGCAGCGCACCAGCATCGCCGTGGTCAGGTCGATCGGATCGTGGATCTGATTGCGCATCTCGTAGCTGACGACGCCGCTTGCGATGTATTTGTCATGCAGCGCGGCGCTGGACGCTTCGGAAAAGTCCGCACAGTGCGAACAGGTATGCGATGCATATTCCATCACCTTGATCGGTGCGTCGGGATTGCCGATCAGAAAGCCGCCTTCCGGGGTTTCCATCGCCATGTCGACCCATTCCTGCCCTTCCGGTGCGGGGATGGCCGCAATCGGCTCGCTCTGGGGAAGGGTTTCTTCCACATCCGATCCGCAGGCGGCGAGGGCCAGCGCCAGGAAACCTGTGCAGGCCACCATGGCTTTGCGGCGAATCCCGGCCTTGCGGCGGAGCGGGGCGGAAAGTGTCATCGTCATATCCTTGTCGGTGGTTACCCCAAGGGGGGCAATGAATGAAGCGCGGGGGTGAAAGGCCGCCCGGTTTTGCACAGCTTAAGCCAATTGCGCAGCCACTTCACTGTGCCGTTCCGGGGCGTCTGGACTGGATCAGAGGCGGGCCTCCAGCTGCGGCTTGAGCATTTGCCAGCTATGCGTTGCCAGCAGCTTCAGCCCGTTGAGCATGAAAGTGGGCGTGCCGGATATCTCGAACTGCTCGTTGCTTTGCTTGGTTTGCCGGGCCAGCCGCTCGGCCAGTGCAGTGTTGGCCAGGCATTTGTCGGCCTGCACGCGCGAGACGCCCTGGCGCTGCATGATTTCGTAAAACCCCATGTCGGAGGCAACCGCCCGGCGGGCCGCGGCGCCATCATTCGCAAACCAGCGGTCGCGCTGGCCCTTGCTGGCCTTGCCGACTTCCGGGGACCATTTCTTGTAGCTCAGGAACAGCGCGCGATGGGCGTTGAAGAAATCTTCCGTGGGGACGCATTCGCTCAGCATCGCGGCCGTCATGTCGATCGGATCGCGCACGAAGTGGCGCACTTCGTAGGATACATTGCCGGTCTGGACGTAGGCGAGCTTCAGGACGGGCCCGGCTTCCTCTTCGAATTCCGCGCAGATGTGGCAGGTGTAGCTTTCGAAGGCGACGAGTTTCACCTTGGCATCGGGATTGCCGATGCGGTGCCCGCCTTCGGTTTTTTCGACGACGCTGATCCAGTTCGGTGCAGCGCCAATATTCAGCAGCATTACCGCTGCCAGAATGGCGGCTCGGCCCACGGCTTTCATCCCCCTCAATTCTCCTTTGTGCCCAGGCTCCGGGCAAGCGATTCCAGAACAGTGCGCAGTTCCGGATCGCCGATATCGCGCAGGCTTTGCCCCAATTCCATCGGGATCGGCTTGAGCGTGACCGGAGCTGCGCTCCGGCTTTCAGCATGCGGAGGCTTAACCTCGCCTTGCCGCATCTTGGCGCGGGCGACTGCCTTGTAGCCGAAGAAGCGGTTCACCCGCTCTATGATCTCCGGCAGCACATGCTGAATGATCGGCGCATGGGCAGGGGCGACGACCAGCTGGAGCGTGCCGTTGCTCTTTTCTCCCGGAGGGAAACGGATCGATTCCGGCGCGCAGACCTGCGCGTGACGCGCACCCACGATTTCCGGCCAGCGCGTGACCACGCTGGACTGGACGAAGCCGAAACGGCGGAATGCCGTCCGCCCGATATCGGGCATCAGATCCGCGATGGAGCGCGCAGGGCCGCCGCGCGGGCGCTCATAGCGTTTCGCGCCGCTCTTGGCCGAACCGCTCGATGCGCCCTTCGCAGGCTTGCGCCCCGCTTTCTTGCCCGGTTTGTCGTCGTCCCGTTCCATGAGGCGGGCAGTCATGCCATAGCGCCAGCATGGATGCCAGCCGGACGAGCACTGAGCTGCAAGCAGATGGGGATATCGCCCGCCGCTTGCTCGATTGGTATCGTGCCCATGCCCGCAGCCTGCCCTGGCGTATTCCGCCGGGGGAGGGCGCCTTGCCCGATCCCTACCGCGTATGGCTGTCCGAAGTGATGCTGCAGCAGACCACCACGGCTGCGGTCGCCCCCTATTTCGCGAAATTCACGGCGCGCTGGCCCGATGTGCAGGCTCTGGCCGCGGCAGCGGAAGAGGACGTGATGGCCGCTTGGGCGGGGCTGGGATATTACAGCCGGGCCCGCAATCTGGTGGCTTGCGCGCGCCAGGTGGCCGAGCGGGGCCGGTTTCCCGAAAGCGAGGAGGAATTGCGCGGACTGCCGGGGCTGGGCGCCTATACGGCGGCGGCCATCGCCGCGATTGCCTTCGGACGCAGGGCAGTGGTGGTGGATGCCAATGTGGAGCGCGTGGTCGCCCGCCTGTTCGCGGTGGAGGAGCCGCTGCCTGCCGCGCGCAAGCAGATCCGCGCTCTGGCCGATCAAATCACGCCAGCCGACAATGCAGGCGATTTCGCCCAGGCGATGATGGATCTGGGCGCGACGATCTGCACCGCGCGTGCCCCCAAATGCCTGCTTTGCCCGCTGGCAAGCGCGTGCCGGGGGCGGGCCAATGGCGATCCGGCCAGATTGCCCGTGAAGCCGCCGAAGAAGGCCAAGCCGGAACGCGCGGGCACTGCCTGGTGGATAGAGCGGGATGGCGCCGTATGGCTCGTCTCGCGGCCTGGAAGCGGTATGCTGGGCGGGATGCGGGCCCTGCCGGACGATGGCTGGCACAGCGGCGGCGACGGAACGGGTCAGGCGCCGCTGGAAGGGCAATGGACGCCTGCCGGGGCCGTTCGGCACACATTCACCCATTTCCACATAAGCCTGTCGCTGGAACTGTTCGAAGGGCCGGCTCCCGAAGCCGGGGCGGACGAATTGCCCGCAGGCGGCGAGTGGTGGCCGATCGACCGGCTGGAAGAGGCGGGGCTGCCCACGCTGTTCGCCAAGGCCGCGCAGCTTGCTCTGGCGCAATCTGAAAGCGCATGAGGGTAACCCGTATAACCGAAATGGTACAAATAACTTGACATTAAGAGCTGAAATGGTTATCACGACAAAACGCGCCAATGGTGCGATTCGCTCGTTCAGCGCCTCTGCGCGCTTGACCCCCGGCCGTTTCCCTTTTTGATAGCCCGATGGCGAGGCAGAGGTGAGAACTGAATGGACCCCGACTTTTCGCGTTTGGCCCAATCGCGCCGAAAGCTCTCGCGCCGTGAGCTTGGCCGCGCATCCGCCGGTCTCGGCGCCGCTGCGGCGTTTCTGGGCTGGCCGGGCATGAGCCGCGCCGTCACGGGCAATGGCGGCCAGTCATGGCCAGCGCTGGCCGACATGGCGCGGGAATATGTTTCCCAGGGCCGCGTCGCCAATATGGTCGCCTGCATGGGCAGGGACGAAAATGCGCCTGCCATTATTGCCGAGGGACGCGACACGCGCGGGATGCGCCGCCGTTCCGATGCGGACAGCCTCTATCGCATCTATTCGATGACCAAGCCGATCACCGGCATGGCGGCAATGATCCTGATTGCCGAAGGCAAGCTCGATCTGGATCAGCCGCTGGCCGAGATCCTGCGGAAATTCTCCGATATGCAGGTTCAAAAGCAGTATGACGGGTCCATCGGCCCGGAAAATCTGGAACCTGCCGAGCGCCCGATCCTGATCCGCCATCTGCTGACCCATACGGCCGGGCTGGCCTATTCGATTATCCAGCAGGGCCCAATCTCGGACCTTATGCGCGAACGCGGTGTCGTCACCGGGCAGATCAGCAAGGTGAAGGTGCCGCAGCTCGACCGGGGGGAGCCGGTGCCCAGCCTGGCAGAATTTGCCGACCGGCTGGCCGAGATTCCGCTGATCTACCAGCCGGGCACACGCTGGAGCTATTCCACCGGGCTGGATCTGCTGGGGCGGGTGATCGAAGTCGTCGGCGGGCAGCCTTTCGATCTGTTTCTGAAGGACCGGATCTTCGATCCCTGCGGGATGGAGAGCACCTTCTTCCGCGTGCCGGAAAGCGAAACCCATCGGCTCACGACCAGCTATTTCGTGCTGGAAGGCCAGCTTCTGCCGGTCGATCCGCCGGGCAATTCGATTTTCGCGGAAACTCCGCCATTTCCGATGGGCGGATCGGGCCTGGTTTCCAGCCCGCGCGACTATGATCGCTTCCTGAAGATGATCGCCGGATATGGCGCGCTGGATGGACTGCGGATCATGCCGGAGGCTGCAGTGCGCCTGGGCACGTCCAACCTGCTGCCGGAAGCGGCCGACCTTTCGGGCACGCTGGTGGAAGGGCTGGGCTTCGGTGCCGGCGGGCGCATCGGCTGGAGCGGCGGCAACACCGGCTATGGCTGGGGCGGCGCGGCAGGCACGATCGGCTTCGTCGATCTGGACAGCGGAATGCGTGCGGGATTGTTCACGCAATATATGCCAGCCTATACTTATCCTGTTCAGGACGAATTCGAACGCGCGATCATCCAGGATCTCGCACTTTAGAAGGAAGTTTCATGAGTTGCTGCGCCGCCGCCATTGCCTTTTCCGGTTCGAAGATCGATCGGGCGGATCACATCCGCGCCGATCCGGACAGGCTGGCGGCGCTCAAGAGCCCGCAGGCAATGCTGCTGAAGCTCAATGGGCTGGCGCCCGAACTCGACAAGGCGGGCAAGCTGGCCTGGGGCAGGCTTTCCGACGCGGGCGACGATGCGGAGCTGGTCTTTCTGGGAATGCTGGCCGGGCGCGGCTGCTTTGCCGCCGTTCCGAAGGACGGCGATGCCGGCCCTGCCTTCGCCCATAAGGAAACCTGGGATGCGATCCTGATGATGGATGCATCGGATATGGCAACCTATGGCGGCGCGCGCAGCCTGGTCGATTGGCATGCACGGCACCGCTTCTGCGCCAAATGCGGCGCGCCGACCATGCTCGCCAAGGGCGGCTGGCAGCGCAATTGCGTGAACGAGAACTGCCTGGGGCAGCATTTCCCGCGCGTGGACCCGGTCGCCATCATGCTGGTCGAACATGAAGGATCGCTGCTTCTGGGCCGGCAGAGCCGGTTTCCGCCGCGCCGCTATTCCTCGCTCGCCGGGTTTGTGGAGCCGGGCGAGTCCATCGAAGAGGGCGTGGCGCGCGAAGTGCTTGAGGAATCGGGCGTCAGGGTCCGCGATGTCAGCTATATCTTCAGCCAGCCCTGGCCGTTCCCATCGCAGCTGATGATCGGCTGCCATGCTTATGCCGACAGCAGAGAGCTGAAGATCGACGAGACGGAGATCGAGGACGCCCGCTGGTTCACCCGTGCCGAGGTTGAAGAGGCGATGGAGAAAGTGGATGAAAGCACCAGCTTCATTCCGCCGCCTCGGCAGGCGATTGCGCATCAGATGCTGAAATGGTGGCTGGAACGATGAGCGAGGCAGACAAGAAGGAACCGGCCCGCGTCGCGGTAGACATCTGGTCGGACGTCATGTGCCCGTGGTGTGCGATCGGCTACACCCAGTTCGCCAAGGCCTTGAAGCAGCTGGAAGGCGAAATTGAAGTTGAAGTGCGCTGGATGCCCTTCGAACTCAATCCCGACCTGCCGCCGGAGGGCAAGAGCCAGGCACAGCATATCGCGGAAGCCTATCAGCGCTCGCCCGAAGAAATCGCCGAAATGGTCGAGCGGCTGCGCGAAGTGGCCGAACATGCGGGCTTTTCCATGGAGTATGACGGGGAAGGCGAAGCGCCCGAAGCGATGATGTGGAACACGTTCGAAGCGCACAAACTGCTGCGCTGGGCGTTGGCGACGCAGGGGATGGAGGCGCAGACCGCGCTTAAACTGGCCCTGTTCCGCGCGCATTTCCAGCAGCGGCGCAAGATCGGCAAGCGCGACGTGCTGCTGGATATCGCCGAAAATCTGGGTTTCGACCGCAAGGCTGCCGAAGCGGCGCTGGACGATGAAGCGCTGGCGATCGCAGTGAAGATGGAAGAGCAGCGCGCCCGGGAAAACAACATTTCATCGGTGCCCAGTTTTGTCGTCAATGGACGCTATCTGATTCCCGGGGCGCAGGAGCCTGCAGTCTATTGCGAGACGCTGCGCAAGGTCGTGGAGCTGGCCGGGCAGGGCTGACCCGTCCCGGCCATTCGTCGCACCGCTTCGTCCGTCCGGCGCAAGCGGCAGCGTTACCAGCGAATTAACTGCCGATCTTAAGATTTGAGATACTTCGATCTCCCACTTCTCGCGGGTGGCGCGCAGAGTACTCACAGCATCGGCATTTCTGGCCGTCTATCTGGGGCTGGCGATCGCCGCCTTGTCGGTTAGCTGGCAATTCATGCAGCCTCTGCTCCTATGGCCGGCCTCCGGTTTCCTGATTGCCTTTCTGCTGCATGCCAGGCGCGGCCAATGGCCGCTTTTTCTTGCCATGGCCGGGCTGGGCAGCGCCGCCGCGGCGGGGTTGTGGGGTGCCTTGCCTCTAACGATGGTGGCGCTCGCCGCCGCACATATCGTGGAGGGCCTGACTGCCGGCCTGCTGCTGCAGCGGCGCAAGCATGGCAGGAACGATCTTTTGCGTGAATGGCTTGCCGATTCGGCGGCCATCGCCGTGTTCGCCCCGATAGCGGGAGGCGCCGTCTATGCCGGTCTGCAATGGGCGGCCATGGCCAGCCAGCCGGCCGGATTGTTTACCGGTTATGCGCTGGCCCACGCAGTCGGCAATCTGATTTTCTTCCCGCTCTTCAGCATGCTCGTGGCCGGGAAATTTGCCGATGGCGGCATGCTGGGCACGTCGCGCAGGCGGCTGGAATTGTCCGCTTTCCTGATTGCGGTGGCGGCAACCGGTGTCTGGGCATTCTCGCAGCAGGAATTCCCGCCGCTCCTTCTCCCGCTGCTTCTGGGCCTGAGTGCGACCAGCCGCCTGGGCATGCCTGCGGCATCGCTCGCCATCGTCGTACTCGCCCTGTCCGCCTGGGCGGCCAGCGCGGTTGCCGCAATGCCGCTTTCGCCATTGGCCGATACGCTCGCGGACAATCTGCCATTGCTGCAGGTCTATCTGGCGCTCGCCGTACTCTGCCTTCAGCCGCTTGCGCGCCACCTGACGCAGAACAGGCGGCTGGCCCATTCGCTGATGCAGAAGGACCTCGCCAGCGGCGAAGTGGAGCTTTCGCTGCAGGCGAAGGATCATGCGATCAGGGAGAGCCAGAGCCTCTATCACCTGCTGGCGGACAATATGACCGATGTGATCGTGAAGACGGACCGGGCGGGCTTCGTGCAGTTCGCTTCGCCCAGCCTGGAGCTGCGCGCGGGCATGCATCCCTCGGCGCTGGCCGGACGGTCGATCCTGGAATTCGTGCATCCTTCCTATGGCGAATCCTTCAGGTCCGAATTCGAAGAGACGATGGCCAGGGGCGGCCAATCGGCCTGGAACGAATATCTCGGCATGTCCGCCGATGGGGAAGAACGCTGGTTCGATACGCAGATCCGCTACGCGCAGCCCCATGGCGGAGAAGCGGCAGGTGCGATCATCGTGATGCGCAATATCGCGGAAAGGAAAGCGCTGGAGCAGCAGCTATTCGCCGCTTCGCTGACCGATCCGCTGACGAATTTGACGAACCGCCGCGCCTTCAATTCGATGCTGCAATATCACCTCGATGTCCCAGTGGACGGCTGTCTCGCCATGTTCGACATCGACGATTTCCGCTCGATCAACCGCGAATATGGCCATGCCGCGGGCGACAAGGTGCTGACCACGGTGGCCAAGATGCTCCGGGCCCTGCTGCGCAAGGATGACATCATTTCGCGGATCGGCGGGGAAAGGTTCGCCGTGCTGCTTTCGCGGGCGACCTCTGCGGAGGCGGAAATCCTGTGTCAGCGCGTTGTGCGCGCGCTGGCCGAGCCGAGCGGCGCGGGCCCGCGGATCACGGTGAGCGCAGGCGTCTCGCGGATCGAAGGCAGTATGGACGATACGATGAAGCGCGCCGATGCCGCAGTCGTTCTGGCCAAGGCCAAGGGGCGCAACCGCCTGGAAATGGAAAACGGCGGCGGGCGCCGCTGGTCGCCCGATCAGATCCTGTTCGACGAAGAGGATTAACGGGGGCCGGTCAAGCAGGCCCCCATCTTCATCCTTACGCTTAGGCTTCAGCGCAGCGGCGGGAGCAAAGAGCCTCCAGTTCTTCAACGACCCGGGATTCCCGCATTTCTCTTTCAACGGCGCTGCCGAGCCGCTCTGCCGCTTGGGCAAAGCCGGGCTCTTCCAGCAGACGCCCGAGCGCATGAGCAATCTCCGGCGATTGCGCATTGGGCGGCAGTACCAGCCCCGCGCCATGCTCGGCGATCCGCGCGGCATTGCCGTCCTGATCGCGGCCATGAGGCAGAATGAGCATAGGCAGCTTGTTTACCATTGCGCGCGCGACAGTTCCGTGGCCGCCATGCGTCACCACAGCGCTGGCCTGCTGCATTACTGCATTATGCGGCGCGCTTTTGACGAGCTGGACGTTGGGGGCGGGCAAGAGCTCGTCCGGTGCGATCGTAGGGCCAAGGGTTACAAGCCCATTCACAGGCAGCTCTGCCAGCGCGTTGATCACCCGCTGCAACACTGCAACATGGTTCTGGAAGGTCGTGCTGAAGCTCACGAGCACAAGCGGGCGGCCATTGTCCACCGGCCAGGGGGAAGACCAAGGCTCGGCCCAGACCACGTCGTCCAGTTGCGGCCCGACATATCGGGCGAGTGGTGTATTGGAATCGTCGCCGAAATCGAAAGTGCGGCTGATGCCGATCAGGACCTTGCGCGCTGCTTCGACCTGCTGAAGCACGGTTTCAATCTCGCTTAGCCCCAGCGTTGCGCGGGCGGAGTTGAGGGCAGTCAGGCCATGATCGAACATCGCCTTCATGCCTGCTTTCATTTCCTCCAGGCCCGCAATTTCCTCGGCGCTCATATCGCCGCGATGGGCAGGGAAACAGCGCGGCATATTCTCAAGCGGATAGAACAGCCAGTTGCAGGGCATCACCACGAAGTCCTGCCCCACGGCTTCGCAGCCGGCCATGACGCCGAACAGAAGATCGCTTGTTACGACAAGGTCTGCCGGTTCCCGCTCAAGTTCTTCGATGAGATCCTGAGCATAGGCGAGAGCAGGCCCGGCGAAGACGTCGTCGATTGCCTGCATGAAGCCTTCGATCGGGTTTGCCGCCGCCCAGTCGCGAATGAGTTCGCTTTCCCGTGATCGATCCTTCCGGCTGGGCGCTCTCGTCCATGGGGCGAAACGCGCGCCAATCGCTTCCGCTTCGGGAGCGTTGCAGGCATCGCTCATGACCCGGACGTTATGCCCGGCCTGACGCAGCTTTCGTGCAACCGTAAGCTTCGGACCAACCGAGCCTCCGCCTTCCCAGGTTGCAATCAGGATATTCTTCGCAGATCGATCACAGGTCATTTCGAATTCTCCAACGAAATGGTCGAATGCTTTTCCAATTCCCGGCTATCGAGCCCAATGGCGCATGCGCACATCGACAGCATGGCTTCCCGCAGGTCCGATTTGCTGCGCTTCATGTCGAGGCGCAGCAGCTTCCAGATGTAGATGTCGAGTGCGATGACCAGCTGGTCATGTGTCTTGCGGAGCGTCTCGCCTTCGAGGCCCGAAAGCCATGGTGCAAATACTTCCTCGACCCAGTCGCGGTGTGTCTTGCGGCCGCGATCAGCAAGCTCGCGGACCGGCGCGTAACGTGTTTCTTGGGCAAGCATGCGCATGACCAGATCGCCGCGGGTTTCATATTCGGCGATAATTGTCTCGATCGCCGCGCCGACATCGCCGGCAGGAACCCGGCGTGAGCCAAGGATCTGTTCCTGCATGCGATCGCTCGCAGCATGGAGGAGGCCGTCTTTCCCGCCGAAGCGGCGAATGACTGTCTGCACGGTTACACCGGCGTCTTTGGCGATGTCTTCGAGCCTGATTTCCTCGAACCAGCCGTTTTCAAAAGCCGCAACGAACGCGTCGAGCACACGGTTGCCCGTATCCTCTGCCGCTTTGGCTCTGGCGGTCTGCTTGTAGCCGCGCGTATTCGAATCACTTTTCATGTGAGTCGAAATAACATCAAAATTGCGCTTGGCAAGTTTTATGTTAGTTGGACTAACATCAACTCAATTTCATGGACTTTCGTTCGCGGCCCAGAAGGTGGATCGTTCCCCCTGCCATCACCAGCAGCACCAGCGCGAAGGGCAGGCCGGTCAGGATCGCTGCCGTCTGCAGAGCGCTGAGGCCCCCTGCGAACAGCAGTCCGGCAGCCAGCACGCCCATGGAAATCGCCCAGGTCACGCGCGGGATGAAACCGGCCTCATGGTCTCCGCCCGATGCAATCATGGCGACGACCAGCGCGCCGCTATCGGCGGAAGTGACGAAGAACGTCGCCACGATGATGATCGCCACCCCCGAGAAGAACTCGGTCAGGGGATAGTGGCTCAGCAAGGCGAACAGGGCATCGGGCATACTTCGCGCCACGGCCTCCTGCAGGCCGCCTGCGCCAAACAGTTCGACATAGAGCGCGCTGTCCCCGAACACGGTCATCCACACGAAGGTGAACAGCGTCGGTACCAGCAAGGTGCCGGTCACGAACTCGCGCACGGTCCTGCCGTAGGAAATACGGGCGATGAAGATGCCCACGAAGGGCGACCAGCTGATCCACCAGGCATAATAGAAGATCGTCCAGTCGAGCTGCCAGGTTTCGTCCGTGTAGCTCTCGGTCCAGGTCGAGAGATAGACGAAGCGCTGAATGTAATAGCCCAGATTCTGGATGAAGGAATCGAGCAAGAAGACCGTCGGGCCTGCAATGACGACGAACAGGGCAAGGCCGACTGCCAGCGCCATATTGCCTTCCGAGAGGATCTTGATCCCCCGTTCCAGCCCCAACGCGACCGACATGGTCGCCAGCCCCGTCACCAGGGCGATAATCACGGCCTTGGCCATGAAGCTGTCTTGCGTGCCGAACAGATTGGTCAAGCCGGCATTGATCTGGGCAGCGCCGAAGCCCAGCGAAGTGGCAACGCCGCAGACAGTGGCCACGATGGCCAGGATGTCGACCAGATCGACGACGATCCGGGGCAGGCGGGGCCACACCTGATGCAGGAACGCTCCGATGCTGAGCGTGGTGCCTCTGTTAAAGGAAACATAGGCCAGGCCCAGCGCGATCATGGCGTAGATCGCCCAGGCATGCAGGCCCCAATGCAGATAGGTCAGGCCCATCGCATGCTGGGCGTTGCCGGCGATGCTCATCGCGTCGGTTGCGCCCGCATGGGAAAAATGGGTGGTCGGCGGATTGCCGAAATGCATGATCGGCTCTGCCACTCCGTAGAACAGCAGGCCGATACCCATGCCCGCGCTGAACAGCATGGCGAACCAGGCTGTGCGGGAGAATTCCGGCTTCGCATCCGGCCCGCCGAGCCTGATCTCGCCGAGCTTGGACACCGCGATAAAGACGCTGGTGCCCAGCAGGATATTGACCGTCAGGATCAGCAGCCAGCCGAAATTGATGCTGGCCATCCGCTGGAGGGAGAGAAACAGCTCTTCCGCGCCGTCTGCATTGACGAGCGCAAATCCGAGCAGGGCGATGATGATCGCAATCGCACCGTAAAATACGGTTGGATTGAAGCCCGCATCGCGCCCCAATGGTATGCGTGCCATCCCTGTTTCTCTCCCGCGGTCCAGCCGTCGGGCCGGATCAGCCGGCCTTGCGGTACAGCATGATGGCCCAGGTCAGATTGCCCGAAGCCGCGCCTTTGACCCAGTGGCTGAGCCCTGCCGACATGCGCTCCACGAAGGAATCGGGAAGCCCCAGTTCCTTCTGGCGGGAAAGCAATTCTTCCCGCACGCGGCTGTAGTGCTTGCCGAGCTGATGCGTCAGCACTTCGGTATCGACTTCTTCGAAACCGCGCGCGATCAACGCATCGCGGTAGAAGCCGATCGAACCCAGGTCGGGCAAGTGGATGCGGTCGTAAATCGGCTGAAGGATGTTCTTGTCCGTCGGCCCGTCCGCCTGCATCGGATCGTGGTGGATGAACAGGCCGCCGGGTTTGAGAACCCGCGCCACCTCGTCCAGCACCGCTTCGCGATCCGGCGCATGCAGGATCGCATCCTGGCTCCAGGCGAAATCGAAGCTTTCGTCTTCGAACGGCATGGCGTCGTACGAACCATCGACGACGTCGACCTTGTCCGAAAGCCCCGCTGCCGCAGTCAATGCGCGGTTACGCTCGTTCTCAACCTCGGAAAGGTTGAGACAGGTGACATGTGCGCCATGCTCGGCGGCGAGCACGCGGGCTGCGCCGCCATAACCTGCGCCCAAGTCGATGCCGCGCTTGCCGGCGATCGGGCCGAGCTTGGCGGCCATGTGATCGACGGTCTTGCGGCTGGCGGTCCGGATATCGTCGGTCTCGTCATAGAGACCGATATGGATATCCTCGCCGCCCCAAATATTGCTGTAGAAGCCTTCGGCCTCATCGCTGTCGTAATATTCGCGAGCGACCTTTACGCCTTCTGCTTCTGCCTGTGCCGTATCACTCATCGTCGGCACCTGCGGGAAGCGCCTTTTCGGCAACGTGCACGAAGAAGTCCGGGTTGGTTTCTTCGCCTTCTTCCTGGAAGTCGCCATAGGAATGGATCTTCTGGAAACCTGCATCGGTCAGCAATGAGCGAAGATACTTCTTGCGAATGGGGAACATGTTGAGGTTGTGCGTCGAACCGTCGGGGAAACGGTATTCGAACCGTGCCAGGCCGTCGTCGACATGGACGGGCTCGGCAGTCACCTGATCGCCGCAATAGTAGAACTTGTGCTTCGTGCTGAAGCCTTCGTCCAGGATCGCATCATAGTTGCGCTGGTCGATGATCAGGATGCCGTCATGCTTGAGCGCGGCATAGAACTCGGCGAGTACGCGCCGGCGATCGGATTCATCGAACAGGTGGGTGAAGCTGTTGCCGAGGCAGATGATCGCATCGAACTTGCCGTGAACGTCGCGGTTGAGTTCGCGCCAGTCGGCATGGATCGTCTTCAGAACGACACCGTGTTCAACGCCGTTTTCGAATGCCTTGGCCAGCATTTCGGCGGAACCGTCTGCGGAATAAACGTCAAATCCGGCCTTCAGAAGCTGGACTGAATGGAAGCCGGTTCCGGCTGCAACGTCGAGGACGCTGTGCTTGCCGCGGGCTTTCAGGACGTCGATGAAGAAGCGGCCTTCGCTTTCGGCCCGCTGTTCCCAATCGATCAGTTCGTCCCACTTGTCGACGAACCCCCGAATATATTCCGAGGTGTACTTGTCGGACTCTCTGACCTTCGTCGGATCCTGCCCATAATCTTGTGTCTTCTCAGGTGCAAAAACGATTGTTCTTCTCCTAGGTTGTGTTTGGCCGTGCGGAAGATGCCTGCAGAATGCAGGCGCGCACTGTGGCGTGAAAATAGCATGGGGATGCGGGCGCCTACCAAGAAAGGTCTGTCTTGGCTACCCTTGGAGGGCAGAAAGTCTAAACTAATCCTAATCTTGCCAATTCTTTAACCAGCTTGCCCGGCAGTACATCGCCCTGCATTTCAGTGGCTTCCAAGTCCCGCGGAGCGTCTTCTTCCCGCAGATAGCGCCATCCCTGATGCGCACGTTTGGCGCGAGGTTCCACTTGGATCAGCTGGCGTTTCAGTTTGATCCACCAGCGCCCATTGTCCTCTCTCTGCTCGAAACCGATGATCGGCGACCGCCCGATAATGGCATGGTCGTAGATCCAGTAGAGCGAGCCGCCTGTCATCTCCTCATGGCGCTTGGGAAGATAGCGCGTCGTCAGGCGCATTTCCCCGGTTCCATCGAACCAGGACATCACTTCTTCCAACGACTTCGCGCCAAAGGCGATCTTGGTCATGTGAAGCGGCATCGGCCTTCAAGATAGGACGATTGCCTTCGTAAACAAGGTCAGGAGACGAGCCCGGCGGCAACCGCAAGGCCGAGAAACGCAAAGAATCCCATGGAATCGGTGATCATGGTCACGAAGACGGAGCTTGCAACCGCGGGGTCCTGCCGCAGGCGATCGAACATCACCGGCACCACCACGCCGGCAAGGCTGGCCGTGAGAATATTGACGGTCATCGCAATGGCGATCACCCAGCCCAATGCGGGCGAAAAGATCAGCCCCGTCGCAATCCCGATCAGCAGGGCAATGGTTGCGCCGTTGAGCAGCGCGACCCGGATTTCCCGCCAGAGGATACGCCTGGTGTTGGACCTCGTGAGCTGGTTCATCGCCAGGGCGCGCACTGCCACTGCCATGGTCTGCGTGCCCGCATTGCCGCCGATACTGGCAACGATGGGCATCAGAACGGCGAGGGCGACCAGCTTTTCGATAGCAGCGCCGAATGCATAGATGATCCCGCTGCCGATCAGCGCGGTGCCCAGATTGGCGACCAGCCAGCGGACGCGCGCAGTATAGGCGTCCCGGATCGGCTCGTTGATGTCGCCTTCGCCTGCGCCGGAAAGCAGCAGCACGTCCTCGCCTGCTTCTTCCTGAATGATGTGGACGATATCGTCGACGGTCAGCTGTCCGACCAGGCGCCCGCTTTCATCCACCACCGCGGCGGAGATCAAAGCGTATTTCTGGAACAGCAGCGCCACTTCTTCCTGATCCATCGCCACGGGGATCAACGTCTGGTCGCGCTTCATCACATCGGTCAGTGCGATGTGGCGCGGCGTGCGCAGGATCCAGGAAAGTTCGCAGGTGCCGATTGGGCGGTGGCGGTGATCGACGATGAACACTTCCCAGAATTCCGTCGTCAGATCGTCCTGTTCGCGCAGATAGTCGATCAGGTCGCCTACCGTGAGATGTTCGGGGACCGCGATCAGCTCGCGCTGCATCAGGCGCCCTGCAGTCTCCTCGGGGAAGGACAGCGCACTTTCGATCGCCGCGCGGTCTTCCGGATCCATCGCCGCCAGGACGGCTTGTTGATCGTCCTTGTCGAGATCCTCGATCAGCTGGACGGCGTCGTCCGTTTCCAGCTGTTCGGCGATTTCGGCGACAGCGCCCGGCGCGAGCGCCTCGACCATGTCTTCGCGGACATAATCGTTGAGCTCGGCGATCACTTCGCTGGTCATCAGGTCGGTGATGGCCGCTGCAAGCGCGCGGCGATGTTCCGGCTCCAGCAGTTCGAACAGGTCGGCTATGTCGGCGGGGTGGAGCGGTTCGACCAGATCATAGGCCGCGCTTTCGTCATCATCTTCCAGCGCATCGCGCACCTTGCGGACGAATTCGGCCTTCAGCCGGTTCTCCTCGTCGAACTGTTCGCGCTTTTCCTCCCCCGACGAAGCCGTGCCGTCCGTTTCGGTGCGTTCCAGTTCTTCGAGTTCCTCGGGAGTCATGGCTCCCTCCTATTGCGGCGCAGCACAAAAGCAACAACCTCGGGGTGACATCAGGGCGATGGGCCCTATATGGCCAGCACACAATTGGAGAATGATGAAATGGCAGAAGATACGCTCACCTTCACGCTCGATTCCGGCGACGTCGTGATCAAACTGCGTCCGGACCTTGCTCCGGGCCATGTCGAGCGGATCACGGAACTTGCCAAGGAAGGCTTCTATGACGGGGTGATTTTCCACCGCGTGATCGATGACTTCATGGCGCAGGGCGGCGATCCAACCGGCACTGGAATGGGCGGAAGCGAGAAGCCGAATCTCAAGGCCGAATTCAGCGACGAACCGCATGTGCGCGGCACCTGCTCCATGGCCCGTAGCCAGATGCCCGACAGTGCGAACAGCCAGTTCTTCATCTGCTTTGGCGATACCGCTTTCCTGGATGGGCAATATACCGTCTGGGGCCAGGTGGAGAGCGGCATGGAACATGTCGACGCGCTGCCCAAGGGCGAACCGCCGGCAAATCCCGGCAAGATCGTGAAGGCGACTGTCAGCTAAG
This sequence comes from Alphaproteobacteria bacterium, assembly GCA_030430365.1. Lineage (GTDB taxonomy): Bacteria > Pseudomonadota > Alphaproteobacteria > Sphingomonadales > Sphingomonadaceae > Andeanibacterium. The sequence goes on from JAUIFP010000013.1 coordinate 34,809, forward strand.
ACGCATCAGAGCGTTGCGGTCCATTCCTTGATCGATTGCGCGGCGGCTTCTGGCGAGAGGCCGCCGACGTCGATCTGAATAGCGTCGTCTGCATGATCGAGTAGGGCAGGGCGGCCGGATAGGTCGCCCAGAGCCTCCATATCAGTCAGTTTTTGGAGCAATGTACGCTCTGGCGTTTCTAGGCGCCGACGATGCTCATCAATGCCGCATACAAGATGCACTGCAAGCAATTTGCAGCTTCGTCGATCTGCAAGAGCTCTGATCGCGCTTTGCCACTCTGCGCCCCAAGTGCGATTAGTGCCGGGTGCCGTAGTTAGAATAAGCGGCACATTTGGCGGCAATTGTGCGGCGCGGGCGAAAGCCACTTCTCGCACTGCCCGCACAGTTTCATAGAATTCCGGTGACCGAAACTCGGTGATTGCAAAAGCCGGATTGTAGATTGTGTGGTTGTCGAGGAGCTTGGCCCCCAGGAGCTCCGCCAAAATCCGACCGATCGTGAACTTGCCGACTCCCGCATGGCCGCTCAGTTCGACGATCATCGTCAGCCTCCGACAATTCCCCAGATGCGCAGCAGCATATAGACGCCCAGCAGGACGAACAGCGCCGCTGCGGCATAGCGGATATAGGCGAGCGAGAGCCGCTCGGCCAGTTTCTCGCCCAGCAATACGGCGGGAGCATTCGCGGCCAGCATGCCCAGGGTCGTGCCCAGCGTCACCATCACCGGCGCCTGGAAGCGGGCGCCCAGCGCGATCGTGGCGACCTGGGTCTTGTCCCCGATCTCGACCAGGAAGAAGGCGATCAGCGTCGTCAGGAACGGCCCGAACTTATGCTTGGGGTGATCGTCATCTTCGAACTTGTCCGGGATCAGCGTCCATAGCCCCATGGCGATGAAGCCCAGCGCGACGGCATATTGGAAGATCGGGCCATCGAACCAGTTGGCCGCCTGCGCGCCCAGAAATGCAGCGATCAGGTGATTGGCCAGCGTCGCGATCAGAATGCCCATGATGATCGGCACAGGCTTGCCGAAGCGCGCCGCCAGAACGATGGCCAGCAGCATCGTCTTGTCGCCGATCTCGGCAAGGGCGACCACGGCAAAGGAAGTGAACAAGGCGTCGAACAAAGATCAGGCTTTCATTTCAGGGGGGATCAGATGCCGGTTTCTACCAGCCAGTCATGGAACAGGCGGACCGGCCGCATCTCCAGCGCCTTGGGCTTGCACACGAACCAATAGCTGTAAGGGCTGTCGACCGTCACATCGAACAGACGGGCCAGGCGGCCGTCGCTCGCGCGGTTGAAATGGTCGTCATGCATGATGGCGATGCCGAGACCCTGCGCCGCCGCCTCGAGGATCAGCTGCCCCGAATCGTAGTGATCGATCGCCGCCGGCTCGAGCCCTTCGAGGCCAAGCGCCTTCTTCCAGGCCTCGAAGCTTTCGGGCAAGTCGTTGTGGATCAGGAAGGTCTGCTTGGCGAGCGTGTCCTTGTCGGGGCTCGTCCCGATCTCCTCGACCATTTGCGGGCTGCAGATTGCGTGCACCGTATTGTGGTCCAGCTGGATCGCATGGAAGCCTTTTTCCGGTGTAGTTGTCAGGATAATCGCGGCGTCGAGCGTATCCCCGACCCGCCCGATCAGACCCGGTCCGGTATCGATGTCGATATGCAGCCGCGGATAGAGTTTGCGCAGTTCCGGCAGCCTCGGGAACAGCCGCTGGCTTCCGAATAGCGGAAGCACGCCCAAATGCAGGCGCAGCAATTGCAGGTTTTCGGACTGGTTCTCGACCGCAGCGGCGAGATTTTCCAGATGCGGGTTTACGGCATCGAAGAAGGCGCGGCCATCATCGGTGAGCTTCATCGCCTGATGCGCTCGCGTGAACAGTTTTTTTCCGACGAAATCCTCCAGATTCGTCACCCGGCGCGAAAGCGCGGATGGCGAAAGGCCGAGTTCGGTCGCAGCCGCCCGGGCGGAACCGAGGCGAACGATGCGCACAAACGCTTCAAGCGCACGCAATGGTGGGAGGCGGCGGGTCGGCATGGGTGGATCAAATGTTCAGAAAATCGGGCGTCTGTCGAGAAGCGGAATGCAATTAGTTGCGAAAAAATCAATCGCGATGCGATGGCTCAATCGTCATCGTCATCATTTCGCTCCGGAGGGTGTAGGCGCAATCTTGTTACATGGGTTTCATCGCCCGCAGTAACCTCGATCTGCCAGCCGCTCGAATGGGGCAGAATCGCCCCGACTTCGGGGACCTGGCCGGCGAGTACGAAGGCCAGACCGCCCAGAGTGTCGATCGATTCCTCCACTTCGGCGAGGCGCGGATCGACCTGTTCTGCAACATCGTCGAGCTCCGCGCGCGCATCGGCATCATACATGCCTTCGCCGATCGGAACGATCAGCTCTTCGGGGGCTTCGTCATGCTCGTCTTCGATATCGCCGACGATTTCCTCGACCAGATCCTCGATCGTGATGATGCCGTCGACGCCGGAATATTCGTCGACCACCACGGCAAGATGCGTGCGCCGGGCGCGCATATCCGCCAGCACGTCCAGCGCGTTGCGGGCCTGCGGCACGTAAAGCGGCTGGCGCATCAGCGTGGTCCAGTCGGCCGGTGGTTGCTTGCAGTTCAGCAGATAGGGGAAGACGTCCTTGATGTGCATCATCCCGATCACTTCATCCAGCGTCTCGCGGAACACCGGAATGCGCGAATGGCCGTGCTCGGCGAATGTTTCCACCAATTCCTGCCATGAGGCATTGGCCGAGATCGCGTGGATCTCGCTGCGAGGGATGGAAACGTCGTCGGCATCGTGCTCGCTGAAATGGAGCAGGTTTCTGAGCATCGTCCGTTCGACGGGCGAAAGATCCCCATTCGGGCTTTCGCTGTCGTCTTCGGAATACTCGCCTTCATGCTCGTCGATGGCTTCCTCGATCTGCGCGCGCAGAGAGGTGTCGCCTTCGTCATTGTCGAAGAAACTACGGATGGTTTTCCATAGTCCGCTCCTACTGTCCGCGTCTCCATTGCTGGAATCGCCCAATCCCGGACTTCTGGGCTTGGCACTGTCGGGCATGGCCCTGGTACTCTCTCCTTCAGGAACTCGAATCACCATATGGGTCGGCAACTCCGATAAGCGCAAGCGCCTTTATCTCGAGCGCCTCCATTGCCGCAGCGTCTTCCCCGGATAATTCGTGATCGTGACCTGCCAGATGCAGCAGGCCGTGGACGATCAGATGGGCGGCATGATCTTCAAGATCAACGCCTTTTTCGCCCGCCTCACGCGCGCATGTCTCAAAGGCCAAGGCAATATCGCCCAGCAGAACAGGCGGACCTGCCGAATCGAGCTGCAGAAGTTCCTGGCGCTCCAGCATCGGGAAGGAGAGCACGTTGGTGGGCTTGTCGCGTCCGCGCCATTCGCGGTTCAGGTCGTGGATCGCCTCGTCAGAGGTGAACAGCAGGCTGATGGACAGGCGCGGATTGGCAAGCTCACCCGCAACAGCGCCGGCGGCCTCCATTGCCTGCTCGCCCAAATCTTCCCATGCGCCGGCAGGCCACGGCTCTTCGATATCGGTTTCCAGTTCCGGCACGGGCGCTGTCAGGCATCCTTGCCTTCATAGGCTTCGACGATCCGGCCCACGATCGGGTGGCGCACCACGTCGGCAGCCGAAAAGCGGGTGACATTGATACCGTCCACATATTCCAGGCGCGAAACCGCGTCGGCCAGCCCGCTCATCTTGTCTCCGCCGGGGATGTCCACCTGCTTGGGATCGCCGCAGACAACCATGCGGCTGTTCTGTCCGAAGCGGGTGAGGAACATTTTCATCTGTTCGCGGGTGGTGTTCTGGGCTTCGTCCAGAATGACGAAGGCATCTGCCAGCGTCCGCCCGCGCATAAAGGCGATCGGGGCAATTTCTATTTCGCCGCTGGCTATGCGCCTCTCCACCTGTTCCGGCGGCATGCAATCGTAAAGCGCATCGTAGAGCGGCCGCAGATAGGGATCGACCTTGTCCTTCATGTCGCCGGGAAGGAAGCCCAGGCGCTCGCCAGCCTCGACTGCGGGGCGCGAGAGGATCAGGCGCTGCACGCTGCCTGTGATCAGCTGGCTGACCGCTTGCGCCACGGCGAGGTAGGTCTTGCCGGTGCCTGCCGGGCCGAGCGCGAAGATGATGTCTTCGCTGGCCAGCGCGCGCATATAGTCGATCTGCGTCGCTGAGCGGGGGATGATCGTTTTGCGCCGCGTCCGGATCATGATGGCCGGGCGCTCGTCCTTGCCCGAGATAATGCCTTCGAGCGTCGGTTCGCTGGACATGGCGATGAGGGACTCGATCGCGCCGGAATCCAGTTCCTGCCCGGTCAGCAGGCGCTGATGCATCCCTTTGAGCACGTCGCGGGCACGGGCGACTGCATCTTCCGGCCCTTCGATCTGCACCTTGTTTCCGCGGGCGCCGATATAGACGCCGAGGCGGTTCTCCAACTGGACGAGATTGGCGTCGAATTCACCGAACAAGGCGCCGAGAACGGTCTGTTCGTCGAAGCTGACTTCGGCCCTGGCGCGGCGCGAGGCGTCGCGGCGGTCTTCCGGGTGCGAAAGCGTCGCATCATTTGCGGCGCGTGAAGCTTTGCGTGCCATGCAGTCCTTTTCTGCTCCGGCCTTTCGGCGCTCGGCTTCAAAGATAATGCAGTTACCGCCAAGGGCAAGCGTGCGCGCAAATTGTGGTGGGTAAATGCCGCTTAGGCGAGGACAGGCTGCAACAGGTGCCCTTTAAGCGAATTCGGCCCGGCCTCCGCCAATTCCACCTTCACGGTCTTGCCGATCGCGGCCCCGGCGCCGTCATTGTCTTCGAAATGCACCGATTGCAGCCAGGGCGATTTGCCGAGCCATTGGCCCGCAAACTTGCCCTTGCGTTCAATCAATATCTCGCAGCTTGAGCCCACGCTCGCCTGATTGAACGCAAGCTGATCGCGATTGAGCGATGCCTGCAGGCGCTGCAGCCGTTCATCCATCACCTCGCGCGAAACATGCCCGTCGAGCGCCGCTGCGGGCGTGCCGGGGCGAGAGGAATATTTGAAGCTGTATGCCTGGGCATATCGGACCGCATCGACGAGTCGCAGCGTTTCTTCGAATTCCGCCTCGGTTTCACCCGGAAAGCCGACGATGAAATCGCCTGAAAGTGCAATATCCGGCCGGGCTTCGCGGACTTTTTCCAGAACCTTGAGGTAGCTGTCCACCGTGTGGCTGCGGTTCATGGCCTTGAGCACACGGTTGGAACCGGCCTGAACTGGGAGATGCAGATAGGGCATCAGCTTTTCGACTTCGCCATGGGCGGCGATCAGTGCGTCCGACATGTCGTTGGGATGGCTGGTCGTATAACGGATACGCTGGAGGTCCGGGAGTTTGGCGAGCTCGCGGATGAGGCCGTCCAGGCCGATCGACCGGCCAAGCGAGTCTTCGCCGGACCAGGCATTTACATTCTGGCCAAGCAGCGTGATCTCGCGCGCGCCGGCTTCGATCAGGCGCTGTGCTTCCTCGACCAAGGCGTTGAAGGACCGCGATATTTCAGCGCCGCGTGTATAGGGCACCACGCAATAGGTGCAGAATTTGTCGCACCCTTCCTGCACGGTCAGAAATGCCGTCGGCCCGGATTTTCGGCGTTGCGGCAAGGCACCGAATTTCGCATCGGCGGGCATGTCCGTGTCGCTGGCGCGCTTGCCCGCTGCGGCTTGATCCAGCATTTCAGGCAGGCGGTGATAGGCTTGCGGGCCCACGACCATGGAAACGGCCGGTGCGCGCGCCATGATCTCATCGCCCTCTGCCTGCGCAACGCAGCCGGCAACCGCGATCATCGGCTGCCTGCCTGCCTCGCGGCCCGCTTTCACCAGCCGCCCGATATCCGAATAGACCTTCTCCGCCGCCTTTTCGCGAATATGGCAGGTGTTGAGCACGACGACGTCTGCATTTTCGCCCTCGGCCGCGGCGGTCATGCCTTGATCGGCCAGCAGTTCCGCCATGCGATCGCCGTCATAGACGTTCATCTGGCAGCCGAAGCTCTTGACCCTGTAGGTCCGGGGAGGGGCGTTGTCTTGCATGGGGCCGGGCGTTTACGGGAAAGGCCATTGGCGTGCAACAAGCGGGCGGCCTGCTGGGTGAGCGAGGCCTTGGTTCAGCGCCCCCTATGCGCTCTCATCGCGGTCTCGATAGCTTTCTGCGCGGCCGCCGCCATGGATTTGCGGTCGGCCAGCTCGGCGCCTTCCAGCGGAGCAAGGAAGTGCAGAGTCAGCCGAATGGGCCGGATGCGGGCGAGGATGCGCTTGAAATTGTCGAGCCCATGTTCGTCCCCAGCCCAGGAAATGCCGGGCGCTTCGGCATATTCGAGGAACACCGGCTGCACTGCAACGCCATCGGGCAGGACTTCCGCAGCGGAAAGAAGCGAACTCTTGAAAGGAAGCAGGCCGATTCCGTCGCCTGTCGTGCCTTCGGGGAACAGGGTCAGCGCGCCAGTATCCGCAATCGCATGGCGCACCTGTTCCACTTGGGATGCGACGCTGGAGCGGATGTGCCTTTCAATGAACACGGTATCGTTCATGGCGCACAGATGTTTCAGCAGCGGCATGGAGGCGAGCCCGGAATGGCCGACAAATGCCGAACCGCTCGCCCAGGAGATTGCCGGAATATCCAGCCAGCTGACATGGTTGGAGATCAGCAGAGCGTTGCGCCTCGGCCGCCCTTTAACATCGATCTCCAGCCCGGCGGCGATGCCCACTCCGCTCAGGAATATGCGCGGCCACAAGCGCGGCAGGCGAAGCAGGCGCCACAGATAATAGAACGGCACGCAGGCCAGAAACAGCGCAAGCATGATCAGCACGCGCAGCGCGATGATAAACCAGCCAATTGCGGAAATTCGCGCTTGGGAAATGGCTTTATCCAAAGCCACCTCCGGTTCCGGCCCTAATCCTCCCGGTCGAGCCGGACGCCATAGAGTTCCATCCGGTGATCGACGAGGCGGTAGCCGAGCTTCTCGGCGATGATCTTCTGGAGAGCTTCCAGTTCGGGATCGACGAATTCGACGACCTTGCCGGTTTCGACATCGATCAGGTGATCGTGATGGGCTTCGGGCGCCGCTTCGTAGCGGGCGCGGCCGTCGCCGAAATCGTGACGGTCCAGGATGCCTGCCTCTTCGAACAGGCGGACAGTGCGATAGACGGTCGCGATAGAAATCTTGGGATCCACAGCCGCCGCACGTTCATGCAGCAGTTCGACGTCGGGATGGTCATGGCTTTCGGACAGGACGCGGGCAATGATTCGCCGTTGTTCGGTAATCCTCAGGCCCCGTTCTGCGCAGAGCTGCTCAATGTCGATCGGTTGGTTCAAGACAGACCCCGAAAATGAAAACGCCCCGGAGGTATTATACCTACGGGGCGCTTTTTCAACCGCATGCGGAATTCTCTAATCAGGCAGTGGCTTTTTTGCGCCGTCCGCGCTTCTGCCCAGGCTTGCGTCCAAGGCCGATTTTCTTGGCCAGTTCGCGCCGCTTCTCGGCGTAATTCGGTGCGACCAGCGGATAATCCGCTGCCAGGCCCCAACGCTTGCGGTAATCTTCGGTCGACATATTGTGATCGGTGGAAAGATGCCGTTTGAGCATTTTCATTTTCTTGCCGCATTCGAGGCAGACCACATGATCGGGTTTCACGGACGAGCGGATCGAGACGGCCGGCTCCGGCGGAGTCTCTTCCGCATCGGCTTCGCTGCCGAGACCGGCGAGCGCACCATAGACATTGGCAATCAGTGAAGGAACATCCTCTACCGTCACGCTGTTATTGCTCACATGCGCGGCCACAATGTCCGATGTCAGTGTGATAAGCGTTTCGTTCATATCGTTTTCTAGTTCTTGCATTCGACCCTCACTTCTACGCGATTTCTCTCGTCAATAAGACTTATTGCCTAACGGATCGCGGTACGATTGGGCCACTGCCTCAATCGCACGGTGGATACAACCCGCAAGGTTTGTCGTGGCTCGTTGTTTGCTCAAGTCGCACGACATACAATGAATAAAGCTGGTATTCGGTTAATACTAGACCACTAATGCAAAAGTTATTGCGTCGATTCCCTTTATCTCGCCGCGATTGTAATAGCTCGGCCGGCGTCCGACAGCATCGAAGCCGAATTTTCGGTATAAGTTTTCTGCAGGATTGCCTTCGCGCATTTCGAGAAACAGGCGGGATATGCCGCGCCGCCTGAGGTCGCCCACCAACTGTTCCAGCAGGGCGGAAGCCACGCCCTTGCGGCGAAAGCGCGGGCACACGGCGATCAGCAGCAGCTCTTCCTCGTCCGCGGCCTGGCGTGAAAGCACGAAACCGGCGGCCCGCGATCCGGGGGGCGCTTCCTCCCCATGTTCGTCGAGCAGCAGATAATGGCAATTCGGCAGCAGGAGCGCATCGCTGATCTGGCGGCGATTCCAGGCCTCTCCATAGGCCGGGTCGAACGCCTGGCTCATGACATCCATGATCTGATCGACCGGATCGAAGGAAACCTTCCTTCCGGTTTGTTCGCCGGCATTCTTCACGCGCTTGCTTCCTGCGGCAGCCGGGCGTCGGGTGCACGGCCATAGAGCGGGGTGAGCTGCGCCGTCAGTGCTTCCTTGGGAAGGTGGAGAAATTGGGCGGCATTGGGCCAGACGGGCAGGGCAGTGCCCCGTCCACGATCCGCTACGAGCTCTTCGGCCTGCGTGCCCGCAACCAGATCATGTTCCGCAAAGGAAAGTGCCGCATTGGGAGCAAGTGAAACCAGTGCGCCCACCTCGGCGCCTCCTGCCGCAAAGTTCTGCATGAACCATTGGCCATGCCCGCCCGTCATGGCAACGCTTACCGGCTGGTCGCCGGCTTCCGCGCGGGCCATGGCCGCGATCAGCGCCAATGTGGGATACCCAAAGGCTTCTGCGCCCCAGGCCAGCGCGAGCGCGCGCGCCGCGGCGAGGCCGATCCGCACGCCAGTGAAGCTTCCGGGGCCGAGCGAAACCGCGATTTGGCCGGCCTTTCCCTTGTCCGGAAGGCCGGCGATCATCGGGATAAGCTGTTCGGCGTGTCCACGTCCCAGCATCCGGTGGTCCGCGCCCAGCAGCTCGTCCCCGTCGAACAGGGCGACGGAGCACGCTTCGGAGGCGCAATCTATGGCGAGAACACGCATGCGCCTATCGCTAGCGTGTTAGGCGATCCGGTTAAAGGTACTGAAATCGGGCCGCGGGCTGCGTTCGAAAATAGTCGAGGGATCGCCGTAACCCAGCGTGGAGATGAAATTGGATTTCCACTTCGGCTGATCGGCGAAGAATTCCTTGTCCACGCCGGCATTGTCGAAACCCGACATCGGCCCGGTATCGAGGCCCAGCGCCCGGGCCGCCAGAATGAAATAGGCGCCCTGCAATGTCGAATTGCGGAAGGCGGATTCCTCGCGCGCTTCCTCATTGCCGCTGAACCTGCTCTTCGCGTCCGTATGTGGGAAAAGCCACGGCAATTGTTCGTGAAAATCGACATCCATGGCGATGATGACGCTGACCGGTGCCTTGCGCACCTTTTCGGCATTGGCTTCCATGCATTGCTTGGCCAGCCGTTCCTTGGCATCGTCGCTTGTGCACCAGACGAGCCGGGCTGGAAGCTGGTTGGCCGAAGTCGGCCCCATCTTCATCAAGTCCCAGATGGCATGGAGCTGGGCCATGTCGACCGGTTTGTCGAGATAGCCGTTATAGGTGCGGGCGCTGCGAAACAGCTGGTCTAGCGCGTTCTCAGCAAGCGGCTGGGCCATGATCCGGTCCTCTGACTATAATCGAAAAGCGTGCCTCAGGCGGCGCGCACTTCCGTGACTTCGGGCACATAGTGCTTCAGCAGGTTTTCGATCCCGTGCTTGAGCGTCGCGGTCGAAGAAGGGCAGCCGGAACAGGCGCCCTGCATGGTGAGATAGACCACGCCTTCGCGGAAGCCGCGATACTGAATGTCGCCGCCATCGCCGGCAACGGCAGGACGGACCCGGCTGTCGATCAGATCGCGGATCTGCGCCACGACTTCTGCATCTGCGGGATCGTCGGCAATGTCTTCTTCCGGGGGAACGCCGATCTCGGCTGCGCTGCCGCCATGGAACAGCGGAGCCTGGCTGATGAAATGATCGAGCAGAATGGCTGCCACTTGCGATTTGAGAACGCCCCAATCCGCGCCCGGTGCCGCTGTGACGGAAATGAAATCTCCGCCGAACAGGACATTGGTGACTTCGCCCGTATCGAACAGGGCTGTTGCCAGTGGAGAAGCCTCAGCGGCTTCGGGCGAGGTGAACTCGCGGGTTCCCGCCGTCATCACCTGCTCGCCCGGCAGGAATTTGAGTGTCGCCGGGTTCGGAGTCGCTTCGGTTTCTATAAACATGGGTCCGATGTAAGAGGCGTGCGGCCATGGTCAAGAAACACATCGTTTTGCGGCATTCACTATCCCTTCATCACTTCGCTCCCTATTAAGCGCGTCATGACCATTCCTTCCCGCATCTCGCGGATAGCTGTTTTCCTGTTCGCTTCGCTGATCGCCGCTGCGCCTTCCGTGCAGGCGCAGCAGGCCGATACGCTTCCCGCACCCGCCCAGACGACCCTTCCACAGCCTTCGTCGCTTCAACCGGACGATCCGTGGCTCTATCGCGGCACCGACATTCCCCATGACGAGGAATGGAACTTCGGAGCGCTCGAGAACGGCCTGCGTTACGCCGTGAGGGATAACGGCGTGCCGCCAGGGCAGGTTTCGATCCGGGTCCGGATCGACGCCGGATCGCTCTACGAACGGGATTCGGAGCGCGGATTTGCCCATTTGCTGGAGCATCTGACCTTCCGCGAATCGAAATATGTGCCCAACAGCACGGCGATCGCCACATTCCAGCGGTTCGGCGCGACCTTCGGGAGCGATACCAACGCAGAGACCACGGCGACCCAAACCGTCTACAAACTCGATTTGCCCAACGCGAATTTCTCCAAGTTCGAAGAGGCGTTGCGCCTGCTTTCCGGAATGATCCGGGAGCCGGTTCTGAGCGATGCCAATCTGGCGATGGACGTGCCGATCGTACTTGCCGAAATGCGCGAAAGCAGCGGTGCCCAGCGCCGCGTGGCCGATGCGACGCGTTCTCTTTTCTACTCGGGTCAGCCCCTGGCCGAGCGTGCGACGATCGGCACGATCGAGACCCTTCAGGCGGCAGATAGCGAAGCGGTCAAGGATTTTCACCAGAGATGGTACCGGCCGGAAAACACCGTGATCGCGATCGTCGGAGATGCCGACCCGAAGATCTTCGCGGCGATGATCGAACGCTATTTCGCCGATTGGAGCGTGGCCGGTCCGCAAGTTCCGCAGCCCGATTTTGGGGAGCCCGTTGCGCCCGAAGGCGCCGACACGGACAATCCGGTGGGCAAAGCCAACATTGTCGTGGAGCCTGATCTTCCGCGTGCCGTGAACTGGGCTATTTTGCGGCCCTGGCATCAGGTGACGGACAATATCGAATATAATCGCGGCCTGCTGATCGATTCGATCTCCCAGGCCATTATCAACCGCCGGCTGGAGGCACGAGCACGGGCAGGGGCATCTTTCCTGTTCGCCGGCGTTCAGCAGGACGATGTCAGCCGTTCCGTCGACGGGACCTTCGTGACTGTCACCCCGATCGACGACAACTGGCAGCAGGCCATGCAGGATGTGCGCGCGGTGATCGCAGACGCACTGGATTCGCCGCCTTCGCAAGAGGAGATCGACCGGGAGCTGTCCGAATATGACGTGATGTTTGCCAATATGGTGGAACAGCGCATCAATCAGCCGGGCGCCAAACTGGCAGACGATCTGGTCATGGCCGTCGACATTCGTGAAGCCGTGGCTTCGCCCGAAACGATCCTGAACGTCTTCCGCGGAATGCGTGACCGCTTCACCCCGCAAGCCGTCTGGGAGCATACGAAGGATCTCTTCGAAGGTTCGGTTACCCGCGCTCTCTATGTCACGCCGCAGGAAGGCGAGGCGAGTGCAGGGGATCTGCGCGCGGCACTCAGCGCCCCGGTCGTGGCCGATAGCGATGCCCGGATCGCGCTGCAGAGCATTTCATTCGACGACTTGCCGCCCATTGGCGAGCCTACGCAGCCCATCAGCGTCAAGCCGATCGGCCTGCTGCAGATCGAACAGGTCGAATTCGCGAACGGCGTGAAGGCCCTGATCGGGCCGACCGCCAATGAACCGGGGCGGGCCACGGTTCGCGTGCGGTTCGGCAGCGGCTATCGCGCCTTTTCGGCGGAGGATGCCCCCTATATCGCTCTGGGCAAGATGGCGCTGGTATCCTCTGGCCTGGACTCGCTCGGCGCCGATGAACTCGATCAGATTGCTACGGGAAGAAAACTGGGTTTCGAATTCTCGATCGAGGACGGGGTTTTCGTGCTGGAAGCGCAGTCGCGGCCGGCCGACCTGGCGGACCAGCTCTATCTGTTTGCCGCGAAGCTTGCCATGCCTCGCTGGGACGCCAATCCGGTGCTGCGTGCCAAGGCGGCGGCATCGCTTGGCTATGAAAGCTACGCAGCCAATCCGGTCGGAGTTATCGGCCGCGATCTCGACTATTTGCTCAGCGGCAAGGATGCGCGCTTCGCGACGCCCACGCCGGATCAGATTGCGGACACCACGCCGGAGGGTTTCCGCCGCGTGTGGGAACCGCTGCTGGCCCAGGGCCCGATCGAGGTTCTGATCTTCGGCGACATCAATCGCGCGGCGACGATCGATGCCCTGTCGCGCACCTTCGGCGCGCTTGCGCCGCGAAAGCCGATTCCGGCCGAGGCGCTTGCACGGACTTTGTCTTTCCCGGGCGAACAGGATTCTCCGGAGATCGTCTATCACCGCGGCGATGCGGATGGGGCAGCGGCCGTTGTCGCATGGCCGACCGGCGGCGGCTCGGATGGTGTCCGTGAATCCCGGCGGCTCGAAGTGCTCGCGGATGTCTTTTCCAATCGCCTACTGGATGCCATCCGGGAGAAAGACGGTGCCAGCTATGCCCCGAATGTGGGCACAAGCTGGCCGCTCGATCTGGACAGTGGCGGGCGGATCTTCGCCATCGCGCAAATGCCGCCCGAAACGGTGCCGGTGTTTTTCGATCTGGCCGATGGGATCGCAGCGGATCTGGCCGAGAACGGCCCTAATGAGGACGAGCTATTGCGCGTAACGGAGCCGTTCCGCCAATTGCTGGACCGGGCGCTTTCGGGCCACCAGTTCTGGATGAGCCTGCTCGAAGGGGCGACCCAGGATCCGCAGCGGATCGCGAGTTTGCGCGGGCTGATGAACGATTACACCCAGGCCACGCCCGAGGAGATGAGGGCTCTTGCGGCACGCTATCTCGGCGCGCGCAAGGGATGGCGGTTGGCGGTGCTTCCGCAGGGCCAGCAGCTTCCCAGTGAAGACGAAGGGTTGTCTGGCGGCCGCTGAGACCCAATTTCGCTATCACAGTAATTGAAAACGTCACCTTTGCAAAAAGGCTCGCAAGGGCCTAAAGGCGCGGCCTTTCGAAATTTAGTGAGACGGTTAAGTGGTACAGAACTGGTCCCCTGACGGGTGGAAGAAATTC
>JAUIFP010000105.1 GCA_030430365.1 Alphaproteobacteria bacterium
CACCTGGAGGACTATTACGGCCATTTCCGCGTCACGACCGACCTGATCGAGCTCAGGAACCTGCTGCAATGCGCCGGGCTGATCGTGAAATCGGCGCTGAAACGGCATGAGAGCCGCGGGCTGCATTTCACGCTCGACTATCCCCAGACCGATGCCGAGGGGCAAGACACGGTGCTGGTGCCGTGAGCGGGCGCTACTGAACACATCCGGGCGCCGCGGTGCCATAAGCCGTGACGATGGCCGAAATGGCGGGCGGGTAATTCGGGAAAACGAATAAGGCTTCGAGTCCGAAGGCGCCTTGCCGCCCTTTCCCGGCGGCTTCATGATGCCGCCTATCCGGCCGGAGGCACGGCTGCCTGCATTGGAGGTTTGAGATGGACGAGAAGCGTACCGATCTTGGCGAACAGAGCGATCTGGCCGCAATCCTTGAGCTGATGGATGTGTCCGGCCTCAAGCTGGTCGATATCGGCTGCGGCCCGGCCACGGTCTCGCGCGAGTTGGCCGGCATGGGCGCCACGGTGCTGGGCGTCGAACCCGATCCGATCCAGGCGGAAAAGAACCGCCAGCTGGAGCCGGTGGAGGGTTTCACTTTCACCGAAGGCGGCGCAGAAAAGCTGCCGCTGGAAAGCGGTTCGGTCGACGGGGTGTTCTTCTTCCGCTCGCTCCATCACGTGCCGGTCGAGCATATCGACGATGCCCTGGCGGAAGCCGCGCGGGTGCTGAAGCCTGAAACGGGCTTCCTGTGCATTGTCGAGCCGGGTGTCACCGGCACGCATTTCCCGATCATGCGCCCCTTCCATGACGAGACCTATGTCCGCGCGCAGGCGCAGGCGGCGCTCGGCCGGATGAAGGGCAAGCTGTTCGATAGCGAGGGGTTCTATTCCTACGTCCAGTATCCCCGGCATGAGAGCTTCGAGAGCATGGTGGAGAAGGTCACCGGCCTGACCTACAACAACATCACGCGCGATCAGGTGGAAACAGAGGAAGTGCGCGAGCTGTTCGAACAGGGCAAGACAGACCAGGGCGATTACTGCTTCGAACAGCCCATGCTGCTCGATCTCTATCGCGGCGTGGCCGTGACGCAGGCGGCCTGACAGACGGCTTGGGCGCCCCGCCGCGCACGAAAATTGCGCGGCCGGATTCGATTGATTCAAGGCGCCCTGCCGGCATGCCTCTCTTGAAAAAAATTTTCCCGGATTCATTTTGACTCTTGCGCACCGCGCCAGCCAAGTATTGACCACGCGTCGCGCTGTATTGCCGGTATAATACACCTTAGGTGTTGGGCGAAAGTTGCGGGGATCATTGCAAAAACCCCCTTGCGCGGGATTCCCCGTATGATCACTATGGCTAGTGGTCGTATATCGAGGGATACCCACTAGACCTAGATTCCACGGGGCGCCGACGAGTCGCGTTGCGGGAGCGGAATCGAAGCTCGAGTGAAGCCTTTGATCCATTCGGCTGGGGACAAGCGGGGGAAAAGTTTTTCCCTTCTGGACCATGCGAATTGGTAGTCTGAAAGTTCGCTGCCGATTCGAACGAAAAAGGAACAACGGCTGCGCGGCACCGTTGTACGAACGGGGTCAAATCGGGGGCACAGACAATGGATTTCAGGACTGGGGACGACGCAGCAATGGGGCTGGACGAAGTGGACGGCGCAGTTGCCGCAAGTGAGACAACCGATGCCGCGCCGGCAGCTAAATCTGCCGAGGGCGTCCCGAAGAAGAGTTCTGCAAGTGAAACGGAAGAACCGGCGGTAGCCATGGAAAAGACCGATACGGGCAGTGAAGCGCTGGTCGCCGAAGCGGCCGCCGAAACGATGGCAACGGCTTTGAAGGCCGCCGCCGCACCGAAGGACGATTCAAAATCCGTTCGCCCGCGGCGGTTCGAGATCCTGCAGGATGAAAGCCGCGACGATCTGCTGACCGCGTTCGGCAAGGAAACCCTGACCGACCGCTATCTGCTGCCCGGCGAAAGCTATCAGGATCTGTTTGCCCGCGTCGCCGATTGCTACGCCGACGATGCCGAGCATGCGCAGCGGCTCTACGATTACATCTCGCGCCTGTGGTTCATGCCCGCGACGCCGGTGCTTTCCAATGGCGGCACCAATCGCGGCCTGCCGATCAGCTGCTATCTCAACTCCGTGTCCGACAGCCTGGACGGGATCGTCGGCACCTGGAACGAAAATGTCTGGCTCGCTTCGCGCGGCGGCGGCATCGGCACCTATTGGGGCAATGTGCGCGGCATTGGCGAGCCGGTGGGCCTCAACGGCAAGACCAGCGGCATCATTCCCTTCGTGCGGGTGATGGACAGCCTGACGCTGGCCATTTCGCAAGGTTCGCTGCGGCGCGGTTCGGCCGCCTGCTATCTCGACATCTCGCATCCCGAGATCGAGGAGTTCCTGGAAATCCGCAAGCCTTCGGGCGATTTCAACCGCAAGGCGCTGAACCTGCATCACGGCGTGCTGGTGACCGACGAATTCATGGAAGCGGTGCGTGCGGGCGATGATTTCGAGCTCAAGAGCCCCAAGGACGGTTCGGTGCGCGGTTCCGTCAATGCCCGCGCCCTGTTCCAGAAGCTGGTGGAAACCCGCCTGGCGACGGGCGAGCCCTATATCGTGTTCAACGACACGGTGAACCGCATGATGCCCAAGCATCACCGCGATCTGGGGCTGAAGGTTTCGACCTCCAATCTGTGCAGCGAAATCACCTTGCCGACCGGCATCGACCATCTCGGCAATGACCGCACGGCGGTGTGCTGCCTCTCTTCGCTCAATCTCGAAAACTGGGAACAGTGGAGCGGTGACAAGCAGTTCGTCGAAGACGTAATGCGCTTCCTCGACAATGTGCTGCAGGATTATATCGACCGCGCACCGGCCGAGATGGAGCGGGCGAAATATTCCGCCATGCGCGAACGGTCTGTCGGACTGGGCGTGATGGGTTTCCACTCTTTCCTTCAGAGCAAGGGGATCGGGCTGGAAAGCGCTATGGCGAAGGCGTGGAACCTCAAGATGTTCAAGCACATCAACGCCAAGGCCAATGAAGCCTCCATGATGCTGGCCAAGGAACGCGGCCCCTGCCCGGATGCGGAAGAAATGGGCATGATGGAACGCTTCAGCTGCAAGATGGCAATCGCGCCCACCGCGTCGATCAGCATCATCTGCGGCGGCACCAGCGCCTGCATCGAACCGATCCCGGCCAATATCTATACCCACAAGACGCTTTCGGGCAGCTTCGTGGTCAAGAATCCCTATCTGGAAAAGCTGCTGCAGGAAAAATCCAAGGATTCCAACAATGTCTGGAATTCTATCCTGGAGCGGGGCGGATCGGTCCAGCATCTCGATTTCCTCTCGCCGGAAGAAAAGGCGGTCTACAAGACCAGCTTCGAAATCGATCAGCGCTGGCTGCTTGAATTTGCTGCAGACCGCGCGCCGTTCATCGATCAGGCGCAGAGCCTCAACCTGTTCATCCCGGCCGATGTCGACAAATGGGATCTGGCCATGCTGCATTTCCAGGCGTGGGAGAAGGGCATCAAGTCGCTCTATTACCTGCGCAGCAAGAGCGTGCAGCGCGCCGGTTTCGCAGGCGGAGTGGAAGCGGACAACACTGCCGATGCAGCCAAGATCGAACTGATGGCCGGTGTCGGCGAGCAGACCGATTACGAGGAATGCCTGAGCTGCCAATAGGCAGCCCGGTCATTCTATCGTCTGGTTATTTGCGAAAGTTTATTCGGAAGCGAGGGGAACGAACGGGGGACACGGAAAGTTGAAGCAATGCAAGGCAGGGCAACCTTGCGGGAAAGTGGATGCAGGATTCGGCGCTGAACGAAGAAACGTTAAGACGCTTGGTCTTCGGTGTGGAAATCACCATGATTGGAAGAAGCGCGTTTGTACTTGAATTCCTGTTCCATTCGAGCCCGCTGGATATTGCATGAGCAAAGTCACTCGCTTTCTTGCCTTCGAAAATCTCAAACGTGCTGCCTGGGCTAGGACGACGACTGCCCTCGAACCCACATTCGCCGCGCATTTCAACACGCCTGATGCCCGCAGGGACGAGCTGGGGAACATCATATTGTTCTTAGAGTACGGCAACGAGAAATCGCTGTTCGGATGGAAGCTCGACTGCCGCTCTCCCGGCCAGGAGAATGAGACGCAGGACCCTGCAAATATTCGCGCCGTAGCCATTCACGACATGACCAAGCCGAAGAAGCTGCGGGGGCCGGCTTCCAAATCGCGCAAGAGGGCCGGTTGAATGCCCTTCGCCGATAAGCGGTATGCAGCGCCGATCCTGCTGCTGCCGTTGCTGGCCGCCTGCGCGCACCAGGTCCCATCGGGCGTCAGCGATGCCGCCTCCACTCCCGGTTTCTGGTGGGGGCTGTCGCACGGTTTCATCTTCCCCTGGGCCTGGATCGGCTCGCTCTTCTTCAGCGACGTCGCCGTCTATGCCGTGCCGAATAGCGGCGGCTGGTACGATTTCGGCTTCTTCCTGGGCATCACCGTGCTGGGCGGCGGCTCCTGGTTCAGCTCCAAGAAGAGACGGCGCGACTAGCGCCTCGCGCCTGGGCACCGCCCCCCGTATTTTTCGGAACATCGCCGTCCGCTCGCCCGTTGCAAGGGGAGAAGGAGTGCCCGACCATGCCTTTGCTCATTCCGCAAATTTTGCTCGCTTTGGCGATATTGCTCGCCTGCGCGGCGGGTGTCTGGCTGATGATCAATGCGCGTTCGGTGGCGCGGCTGTTCCGCAGCACCGGCCTGATCGAGCCTGGCCCCGGCCCGCGCCTGCATTCGAAACGCGCCGTGCTTGCCGTGTTCGTTGCCTTCAATATCGGCTGGATCGCCAGTATCGCGATCTGGTCCTGGGCGCTGAGCGACGAAGCGGCGGAGACGGTCGTCACGCCCGAATAGCTGCCTTTGGCGGCGCCTTTGTGGTAAGCTGACACCCTGAATAAATCAGGGGAGGCCGCCATGCTTGTAACCCGTTCAGCCGCGATCGCTGCGGCCCTGTCTTGCGCCGCGCTTGCCGCAGGCTGCAGCGTGAAACCGCCGGAGGATCCCTTCGCCGGGGAGTGGGTGGATCTCACCCATGCGCTGGGCCCGGAAACGATCTTCTGGCCGACCGACGGCGATTTCGTGCACAAGGAGAACTTCCACGGCCATACCGAAGGCGGCTGGTACTACACATCCTATGATATTACCCTGCCCGAACATGGCGGCACGCATCTGGACGCGCCGGTCCATTTCGCGGAAGGGCGCCAGAGCGCCGATGAAATACCGCTGGAGCGGCTGATCGGCCCGGCGGCCGTGGTGGATGTGAGCGAGCAGGCCCTGGCGGACCGCGATTACCGCTTCACGCGGGAGGACGTGCTGGCCTGGGAAGCCGACCATGGCGAGCTGCCCGAAGGCGCGATCGTGCTGTTCCGCACCGGTTACGACCAGTTCTGGCCCGACCGCACGGCCTATATGGGCACCGATCTGCGCGGGCAGGAAGGCGTGGACAATCTGCACTTCCCGGGCCTGTCGGAGGATCTGGCCGAATTCCTGGCCGAAGAGCGCAATATCGGCGCGGTCGGGCTCGACACGCCCAGCCTGGATTATGGCCAGTCGAAGGATTTCATCGCTCACCGCATCCTGCTGGACAAGAACATCCCGGGTTTCGAAAACGTCGCCAACCTGGGCGAGCTGCCGCCTGTGGGCGCGACGGTGATCGCGCTGCCCGCCAAGATCAGGGAAGGCAGCGGCGGCCCCTTGCGGATCATCGCGCATCTGCCGCCGGGCTGAGCGGCGCGTTCGCGCAGGCTCACGCGAAGAGCGGCAGGCGCGCGATATCCTCTTCGCTCAGCTCCAGCTTGAACAGATCGCGCAGCGTTGCCGCATAATCCGCCGCATCGGCGATTTCGCGCTTCTCGCTCACGCCGCGCTGCGTGCGGACCAGCTGGCGCTCCACGAGCGAGATGAAGCCGTCTTCCAGAACGATGCTGGCGATATGCAGGCTGGTGAAGCGCGACTGCTCGTGCGTGCTCGTCCAGTGATTGCCCATCGCAAGGTCGGAGGCAGTCACTTCGCCCAGGTCGAAGGCATATTGCCGCTGCCATTCCCCGCCGGGCGCCGCGCGTTCCAGCAGCCATTCGCCGGGGAGGGAGCCGGGCGCGCCGATCCGCCTCAGCCGGTGGCGCGCGCCGTCGGCGGTCTCGGCCAAGTTGCCATCGGCGAGCTGCATCGGAGGTATCCACGATCCGCCGAAGCCCGCATCGGCAATCCAGGGCTCGCCGCCTAGATCCGCCAGCAGCAGGCAATGCGTGCGCGGCGGCATCTCCTCCGGATCGCCCAGCAACACGCGCGCCATCAGCATGCGGTGCGCGGTGCCGATATGCTGCAGCATGTCGGAAAAGAGGCGGTTATGCTCGAAGCAATAGCCCCCGCGCCGCTGCGTCACCAGCTTGGCGAATATCGGCTCGCTCTCTCCCGAGATCCCGCGGCCCAGCATGATGTCGAGATTTTCGAACGGGATCGCTTTGCGCTGCGCGATCTGCAGCGCGGCCAGGCCCGCCGCATCGGCGGAAGGCGGCGCGGCCATGCCGATCCGCGCGAGATAGAGTTCCAGCCGGGATGCCTGCGCGTCCATCAGCGGCGGATTGCACCTGCGGCTTCCCCGCGGCAAGCGCATTCCGCCGCCTAAGCATTCCACACTGCGCGACGCTTTGCGACATTTCGTGCCTTGCCCGCGCCCCGCCGCAGCGATTAGATATATGCGAAACCAATCATATTAGGGGGTCTCTTCATGCGTAAATGGCATCGCTGGATGTCGGTATTCTTCGCCGTCATCATGATCTGGGTCACGATCACGGGCCTGCTGCACTATGCGGTAGTCTGGTGGCCCACGCAGGAGCCATCGGCAGTAGACCTCGCCGCCGCCGCCCCGCCCGAAGGCTTCGTCTGCCCCGAAGGCTGGCGCTGCTCACCCCCGCGGCCGGACACCGGCAACCCGCTGGCGCCCTATCTGGGCCTGTTCCACCACCTCCATTCGGGCAGCGAAGGCGGCATCTGGGGGGAGATCATCGTGATGCTTTCCGGCCTGGCGCTGCTGTTCTTCAGCATTTCGGGCATCTGGATGTATGTGCAGATGTGGCAGAACCGCAAAACGCGCGGCCTGAAAAAGGGCATCTTCTGGAAGTGACCGGTCTGCCGGCGCCGTGAGCGCGCCGCAGACGCAAAAAGCCCCGACCGGGCGCTGATCCCGGCCGGGGCCTGATTGCCGCAAGTTTGCGAAGCAGACGGCCTATGCCATGGCGTCACGATGGGTGCCCTGGGGGATGGGCGTCCCTTCCTTCAGCCGCAGGCTGCCATCCTTGATTTCCTCCGCCGCATTGAGCGGGAGGAAGTGATGCCGGCCATCGTCGCTATCGCTGCGGGTCAGCTTGATCACCTCGCCGTCCACACTGTCGACCGTGCCGACATGGTGGCCCTTGGCGTCGATGACTTCCATGTGTTCCTGGATCTGATTGGTGTCGAACATTGGTAGTTCTCCCATATATCTGCTGTTCTTACCCAACCAACGGATGGCCCCGGCGCAGCGTTCCACGGCCCGTCGCACATGGCCCACGGCCCGCTTGCGTGGGGTGCGCAAAGGGCGCGCAGAGCACGCGGGATGAAATTTCTCGCGCTTATCCCCACATAACGAAAGGGCCTTGCTTTCGAATCACAGGCATGATTCCCTATGCTTAAGGAGCAGTCGCAAAACCCCACGGAGACACAACATGTCGTTGCTTGAAGCACGGAAGACCTACAAGCCCTTCGAATACCCGTGGGCCTATGACTTCTGGAAGCGGCAGCAGCAGGTCCACTGGATGCCCGAGGAAGTTCCCCTGGGCGAAGATTGCCGCGACTGGGCGCAGAAGCTTTCCGATCACGAACGCAACCTGCTGACGCAGATCTTCCGCTTCTTCACCCAGGCGGACGTGGAAGTGCAGGATTGCTATCACGAGAAATACGGGCGCGTCTTCAAGCCCACCGAAGTCAAGATGATGCTGGCTGCCTTCTCCAATATGGAGACGATCCATATCGCGGCCTAT